>NZ_JAGKSE010000002.1:0-247959 GCF_017939685.1 Acidovorax sp. JG5 | reverse complement strand
GGCGGGCCCCGTTGCCTTGTAGCCCGGGTCAGCGCAGCGCACCCGGGGTGGCACCGCGCGGGCCTTTGTCATGAGGCGTGGGTGATGGATCGCTGTGCGGACCCCGGGTGCGGCCTGTGGCCTTACCCGGGCTACGTGGGGGTTGTCTGGCCGAGCCATGGGGGCAGATCGACGCTGGCCAGCCAGCCGCCCTTGCGAGCCATGAGGGCCAGGGCCTCGGCCAGGGCGTGAGACTCCATGCGGGTGAGGGTCAATTGGGCGCTGTTTTTGCCTGCCGCGAGCTGGAGCCGGGTTTCGGTCGGGCTGACCGTGAGCGTCGCCGTGTCCACCAGCTGCTCCAATGGGCCGGGTCCGGCGGTGCTGCCGGGGTCGTCCGCGCGAATGGCGTCAAACTCCAGCGACATGGCGTGCTCTTGCGCAATTTCGCGCTCATTGGTGCGGGGCAGCCAGGGCGCATTCAGCGTGGGCAGAGGCACCTTTTGCAACTGGTTGATCAAAGCGTGCAGCAGGCGCAGGGTGATGCGCCGGGTGAGCCACCAGTCGGTGCGCTGCTGATCGTTTCGCAGGCACAGGCGAAGCCGGTCCTGGCCGGGGTGGTAGGTGACGTCCATCTTCATGGCGGTGTTGCCGTGCAGTGCATGCCAGACAGCGACACGGCCCGGGCCGGGAATGTGCAGTGGATACGGTGGGTTTTCATGAACCCGGATTGTGGCCCAGAGAGAGCCGGCTGCAAGCCATGGGCCGCCCTGTAGCCCGGGTAAGCGCAGCACACCCGGGGAATGCCCCGCCCGGTGTTCACGGCCGTGGTGCAAGCACCGCCGTGCGAACCCCGGGTGCGGGCGGGCACAGGCACAAAAAAGAACCCCTGTCACCTCGTTGGGGGACAGGGGTTCAGGGGTTTCACCCGCACCGCCTACCGGGGCAGGCGGCGCTTGTAGCCCGGGTTGTAGCCCGGGTTGTAGCCCGGGTAAGCGCAGCGCACCCGGGGCCGTGCGGGGCCGCACTTTTGCATGGGCTGTGGTTCATCGACCGGCGTGCGGGGCCACCCTTTTGCATGTGCCGTGGTTCATCGACCGGCGTGCGGACCCCGGGTGCGGGCTTTGCCCTTACCCGGGCTACGGGGCTGGGGGGAGGTCAGTCCTGAAAGTCGACGATAGATTCCCAGGATATGCCATTGAGCGACACGCCGACGAGCTGGATGACTTCGGTATAGCCACTGCCGTCATCATCGGTCACCAGGTACGCATCCCCCCCCGCAACCTGACCCACGTAATACGTGACGGCGCCGTCGAGCACCACGCCAGCGTCGGTCAGCAGATCCGCCAGAGTCGCTACCGCTGCCTCGGCCTCAGCGTAGTTGCTCTCGGTCGCTGCGCCGAAGGAGCCGTAGATCATGTCGTAGTCGGTGCTGACAAAGTCCTGAATGATGTCCGTCACCAGGCCTGCCGTGGTGTCGAGGTCGGTCGCATTGAAGCCGAAGGCATCACTGCCCTCTCCACCGTAGAGGTTGTCCACCCCCGCGCCCCCCTCCAACCAGTCGCTGCCGGCTCCGCCATAGAGCACATCCACGCCGGCTTCGCCCAAGAGGTAGTCGTCACCCTCATCGCCGTGGAGCACGTCATTGTCCTCTCCACCCATGATGTAGTCATTGCCCGCGCCCCCCTGCACAGTGTCTGCACCACCCCCGCCAGAGACGGCGTCGTAGTCGCCGAAACCAAAGATCATGTCGGCCGCATCGGAGCCCCAGACGGTGTCTGCGCCAGCAGTGCCCAAAAAGACGTGCGTATCCGGCGTGGGCGCCCCGCCGTCGGCGAGGCGCAGCACGGCCTCGGTCACGTCCGTCTGTGCGCTGACCGTGATGAAGCCAGGCGTGTTGGCGTTCAAAGACGTGGACGTACCGGTAATGAGCGGCCCCACGCCGCCCTCCGTGTCCCAAGCGTACAACGCAGCCGTTGCTGCACCATTGGCGGTGACCGAGAGCTCGTTCACCTCGCTCACCGCGAAGGCCGTGATCAGCGGCTGCGGGGGGCGTGCGACGGGAACGTCATAGAGATTGGCACCGACACGGATCTTGACGGTGTCCCCCAGGTCCAGGCCCTCCAGCCGGGCCCAGGTCTGGAAGGAATTGCCGCCGCCATCCACGTCGATGAGCAATTGCGCAGGGTCGCCGTCATCTTCGCCCGGCACGATGCGGATGACCTTGTTCAACGGCCCCCGGTTGAACACGCCACGCGCAAAGCCCACCAGGGAAAGGTCCAGAACGTCGCTCTGGCCGTAGTTGTAGTCCTCGATGGTGTCAATGCCGTTGGCCGCCTGGGTGCGCTCGAACACAAAGCGGTCGGCGCCCTGGCCGCCGGTCAGGAAGTCGTCACCGCCATAGCCGCGCAGGTAGTCGTCGCCCAGGCCGCCGTTCATGCTTTCATCGGCGCTGCTACCGTAGAGGTAGTTGTTGCGGGCATTGCCCGTGATGGTTCTGAGGTCTCGTGTCATGGATGGACTCCTTGGATAGGGGGTGATGGGTGACCCGCAACGAGAGCCGGTTGCACAGCGGCTTTGCTGCGCACATGGGCCCTCATGCATTGGCTTGAGGCAACTATCACCCAAACCCCTGCGGATTGGCTCTCCAAAGCTCTCAATCCGGTGAGTTTTGAGCTGCTACGCTTGACCCATGTCCCATGCTGTCAACGTTCCGCACGCTGCCCATGCCGCCATTGGTCTGGTGGAAGATGAACCCGTGCTGCGCGAGGAGCTGACCTTCCAGTTGCAGCACCGGGGGTTTGCGGTGGCGGCCTTTGCCGACGCTGCGGGCCTGTACCGCCATCTGGTCACACAGCCACTGGCGGCCGTGGTGCTGGACATCGGGCTGCCGGGAGAGGATGGTCTGAGTATTGCCAGACTGCTGCGCGCCCCAACCCGCACATGGGGCTGGTGTTTTTGACAGCGCGCAGCCAGCGTGATGACCGGCTGAGCGGCCTGGCGGCCGGTGCCGATGCGTACCTGGTCAAGCCGGTCGATGTGGACGAGCTGGACCTGATACTGCACCGCCTGCTGCAACGGCATGCCCTGAGCACCGCAGCGCCGGTGCCGCAGCACGGTCTTGACGCCGTTCGCGAACCCTGGACGCTGCAGGCCAGCCGGGCGCAACTGCTGGCGCCCAGCGGCACCACGGTGCGACTGACGCTGACCGAGCTGCAGCTGCTGGCCGAACTGGCGGCCCGGCAGGGCAGGCCCTGCAAACATGTGGAAATGGCGCGGGCCATGGGCATGCTGGCCGACGAATGGGACCGTCACCGCCTGGAGGTGATTGTGAGCCGGCTGCGGGCCAAGGTGGAGCGCGAAACAGGCCTGACGGCCCCGATACGTTCGGTGCGCGGCGTAGGCTATGCGTGGGACTGCGGCAGCGCACCATGACAGCCCGCCTGTGGATGGCCCTTGCCTGGGTGAGCGCCGCAGCCAGCCTGCTGGGCGCTGCGTGGGCGCAAACGGCCCCGCCCCCTCTGCCGCTGACCCCGCAAGAGCGCGCCTTTGTGCAACAGCATGGCAGCGTGCGCCTGTGCGTCGACCCGGACTGGGTGCCGTTTGAGCATCTGGATGCACAGGGGCGCCATGTGGGCATAGCAGCCGACCTGGTGCAACTGGTGGCCCAGCGCACGGGCCTGACCATCGAGCCGCTGGCGGTGGCCACCTGGGAAGAGAGCCTGGCGGCATCCCGCGCCGGGCGCTGCCAGGCCATGAGCTTTTTGAACCAGACCCCGCAGCGCAGCCAGTGGCTGAACTTCACGGAGCCCATTTTCACCGACCCGAATGTGCTCATCACCCGGGAAGAACACCCTTACATTGCCGACCTGCACCAGCTGGAAGGGCAGACCGTTGCCGTACCCGGCGGCACGATGGTGCAAGAGCGCATCCGGCGGGATTTTCCGCAGCTGAAGGTGGTGACCACCGAGACCGAGCGGGAAGCCATTGAACTGGTATCCAGCCGCAAGGCGGACATGACCCTGCGCTCGCTGATTGTGGCGGCCTACACCATCCGGCACGAAGGCTGGTTCAACCTCAAGATTGCCGGGCAGGTGCCCGAATACACCAACGCCCTGCGCATGGGCGTGCTGAAAACCGAGCCCCTGCTGCTGAGTGTGCTGAACAAAGGCGTGCAAAGCATCACCGCGAAGGAGCGGGAGGCCATCTCCAACCGGCATGCCGCCATCGAGGTGCGGCACGGCCCGGACTACGGCCTGCTCTGGAAGGTGCTGGCGGGTGGCATGGCGCTGTTGCTGGGCGGCATTTTCTGGCACCGCAAACTGCGCCAGCTGGACCGCGAACGCACCGCGCTGGCCGAAGCCCGCGTGGAACAGGCCTTGCAGGCACAGCGCGAACAAAGCCAGCTGGTGGCGCTGCTGTCACACGAAGTGCGCACGGCACTGTCCATGATCGACGGGGCAGCGGGGTCATTGCACCTGCTGATTCAGGCGGATGACGGGCCCAGCCAGCTGCGGGTGCAGCGCATCCGGGACGGCGTCCGGCGCTTGCTGGAGCTCAGTGACCAGTTCCTGACCAAAGACCGGCTGGACAACGGCGCGCTCACGCCCCGGCGAAAAGACGTCAACGTACTGGCGTTGTGTCAGGACGTGGCGGCATCACTGGACGAGGGGCAGCGCATCACCGTGGGCGGCAGCGGCAACACCTGCATGCACGCCGACCCGGACTTGCTGCAGGTGGCCGTGCGCAACCTGCTGGTGAACGCGCTGCGCTACACCCCTGCCGACTCGAAGGTGACGCTGGAGGTGCGGGGCGACGCCGGGGGGGTGACGATCGAGGTGTCGGACGAAGGACCGGGGATTCCGGCGCCGGAGCAGGACGTGATTTTCACCCGCTACATGCGCGGGGCCCACGGGCAGGGCAAGCCGGGGGTGGGCCTGGGGCTGCACCTGGTGAAACGGGTGGCCGAGCTGCACGGAGGCACCGTGGCACTGGCATCGCCCACAGGTCAAGGCGCGTGTTTTGTCCTGCGCCTGCCTGCCCCATACCCATGAGCCGGGCGCCCCCGGGTGTCCGAGCAGCCCCGGGCGAGCGCTGCACGCCCGGGGCACAGATGGCCAAAGAGCGTCAGATGAGGCCCTGTTGGAGCAACACGATGTTGCTGGCATTCAAGCCCGCAGCACCGGTGATTTCGACAACCACGTCATCGAAACCTTGCGGCAGCGCATCCACCGGAGCCTCACCCGCATAGCCATCACCCCAAGCATCCCAGAACAGGTACTCTTTGCCGTCATAGCGGAAGCGGTACACGTTGTACTCGCCACTGAGGTCGTCGGGGGCGCCCCAACGCACACCGTTGGCCTGCACCATCATCTCGTCCAACGACTCGTCCGGATCGACCGTCAGGTCGCCAAGATCGAACAAACCGCCCTCGTCACCCATCTGGGCAACAACCAGATTCGTCACCACTACGCCATCCGGAATGGAGGGCGTGTCGGTGTTACGGAAAATCTCGAAAAAGTGCGAGGCGAGCCCGGCTTCCTGCACCAGAACAATCACATCACTGGTGTTGGCAGCACCGCCGTTGTCCGAAAAGTCCTTGATGCTGTCGATGCCCCCCTCCACCACGTTGGTGGCAAAGAAGGCATCAGCGCCGCCGCCGCCGTAAAGCCAGTCATTGCCGTCGGGGCGGGGGCCCATATCGCGGCCCTTGTTGTCCAAGCTGGCGCCTCCAAACAAGAAATCGCTGCCCCCACCGGCATAGATGATGTCGATGCCATCACCCCCGTCGAAGAACTCACGATCGTTGGTGCCGTACAGCACGTTTTCGTCGCCCAGCCAAGGCAATTCATTGCCAGGCTCCACGGCATCGGTGGCGTAGTGCAGTCGGCCGGCGTCATCGAGGTACCACTGGTTTTCTGCATAAACACCTTGCAGCACCATGCCGCCCAGGGAGCCAACATCGCCACTTTCGGAATCGCCATCGCTGTCGTACAGCACCATGGTATGCGTGGCACGGGTGGGGTCGGCCGTGGTGTCCGGCGTGCTGGTCACGGTGAAGATGTCGGTGGCGGCATCGTACGTGCCGTAATACACCTCAAACTGCCCATCATCCACGGCATCGTCACCTGAGTCCGTCACATTCTCTGGAAGGCGCAGGGCCGTAACGCCCGGCGTGAATGCCGTGGTGCCGCCAAAGCCCACCACACGGTCGCCCATCAGCACGTCGGCGCCCATGTGAATCGTATCGTTGTAGTCACCACCCTCAATGCCCACAATCAGACGGTCGTCAAACAGGTCGTCATCGTCGGCAAAGTCGTTGAGATACTCATCCTCACCATCCATTACTGCGCCATCACCGTTGCGGTCACCGTTGCCGATGTCGTAGCGCAGGCCGGTGCTGGGGGTGCCCTGCACCGGCCGGGTGTAGGTGTGCGCGCCGATACGGAAATGCACCAAATTGCCTGCGTACAGGCCTTCGAGCGTGGCCCATTCCGTGTAAGTTTCACCACCAGCGCCGGTGAGGGACACCTCGACGCGGGCGCCGCCGCCTATGCCGTCGTCCACAAAGCGGACGACGTTGTCGATGCCGTTCTCGATGGCGCCGTTGCGCGACAGCGCGTTGCGCGCAAAGCCGACGAGGGAGAAGTCCAGCACGTCCACCTCGCCGCCGCCGACGGCGGGTGCGTACATGTAGTCCTTGATGGTATCCAGGCCGTTTTGCGTCTGGGTGCGCTCGAACACAAACCGGTCGGAGCCTGCGCCGCCCCACAAATAATCGTTGCCCGCGTAACCGCGCAGGTAGTCGTCGCCCAAGCCGGCGTTGATACCGTCGCTGATGGCGGTGCCGTAGAGGTAGTTGTTGCGGGCGTTGCCCCGGATGGTGAGAGGGGGAATCTGTGACATGGGTTGTCTCTTTTCGGGTGGGAGGGAGGGGTGAACATCAACGCCGGGCAACCGCACGGGGTGAACTGCGCCTGGGGCCGGGGCGGCGGTCGATGTTTGTTACACATGCTAGCGGCAAGGCTTTTAGCGGTCCAGTTTTTTTTGCGCAGGCGCGGGGTTGGTGCCACCCTGCCCTTTGTCATGGCACCGTGGGGGGCATGGGCAGCGTGGGGCCTGCCCGTTCGCAGGTGCCGTGGTTGCATGACCGGCGTGCGGAGCCGCACTTTTGCATGGGCCGTGGTTCATCGACCGCCGTGCGGGCCCCCCGGGCTACGGTGGGGTTTGTAGCCCGGGTCAGCGCAGCGCACCCGGGGCCGTGCCACGCAAACCGAGGTCATGGCACGGTGCGGTGCGCCGGGGGGAGCGCCAGGGACACCAGGTCCAGCTTCCATAGCCACATCAGCGCCCGGGTGCCAGCGGGCGACTTCTGCCCTGCCGCCTTCAGGGCCGAGTCCACCGTATGGGGTGTGTCGGCTTCAAGCACCGCCAGCAGTGCGGCCAGGCTGTCGCGCGGCAGCAACCGGGCGTCAAAGGCGTAATTGACCATCGACAAATCCAGCAAGGCCTGCAAGCGCTCAGCGGCCTGCGGCCGGGCCTGCACCGGCCAGCTGCCTTGCAGCGTGGCCGAGGAGAAATGCGCAAACCGCGCAAACGGATCGGCCCGCTGCGGCCAGGCCCGTGGCTGCTGGGCCTGCGGGGCGGCATGGCGCCGGATTTCACCCAGCTCGGCGGCCAAAGCGGCGTACTGGCGCAACACCACAGGCCAGTCGAAAACCTGCCGTGCCCGCTGCAGCCCGGCTGCGCCCATGGCCTGGCGCAGCGCCGCATCGGCTGCCAGGCGGCAGACGGCCTGGGCCAGCGCCTCGGGCTGCACCACCGTGGCCATGCTGGTGCGACCGATGAACATGTCGTAGCTGTCGGTCTGCATCGCATGGCGCAGCGCGAGATCCAGGCCCGCGCCCGCAGGCGGCAGCACCGTGGGCACCCGAAACCCGTCCACGCCATCGCGGATGGTCTCGCGATAGCCATTCCAGTCGGCCACGATCACCGGCAGCCCCGCAGCCATGGCCTCCACCGGGGTCAAACCAAAGGTTTCCTGGATGTTGTCGGACAGCGACACGAACACATCCGCTGCCTGCCACGCCAGGCGGTAACGCGCCTCGTCTTGCCCATTGACATGGATGAAGCGCACCGAAGGCGCCAATGCCTTCTGCGCTGCCGCAAAGGCCTGCGCAATGGACTCGTTGGGGAACACACCCGCCTCGATACACACCACCGGCGACTGCCGTGCTGCCTGCTCCAGCGCCTGGTACAGCGGCGCAGGGTTGGCTTTGGCATGGAACGACAAACGGCCCGAGAACAAAAACACCGTTTCGTCCTGCGCCACACCCAGCGCCTGACGCGCCAAGGGCTTGTGTGCGGGCACAGGCGCAAAAAAAGGCACATCCACGCCCAGCGGAATCACCGGCAGCTGCGGCGCGTTGAAGCGCATCGGGCCCGCCTCATCCGTCCACCATGCCCGCATCTCGTCATGCAGCTGGGTCACCATGGTTTTGGCGCACTCCGAAATGCAGATCAGTGCATCCCACGGACGGTAAGGGGGCAGCACCCAGCCCGCCACATCGTCCATGGCGCCCGCCGAGGACAAGGTGAACGTGGCGGCCATGATGCTGAAGGCGGCGGGGTGCGCACGATTGCGCAGGTGGGCCAAATCCTGCGGGCCGGGCGACGGGAAGTACACCGCACCGGCCTCCCGGGCCGTTTGCAGGTCGGCAAGGCGGCTCCAACGCACCTGGCCGGCATAGCCGTCTGCCTGCAATTGCGCCAGCAGTGCACGCCCGCCCTGCGCTGCCGGCCCCAGCCCGCGCACCACGGTGTCAGGCCAGGTACGCACCACCCCTTTCATCAAGGCACGGCCTGCGCTTTGTCGGCCCATGATTTTGGCGGCCGTGGAGTAGGCATCGCCCGCGTAATAAAGTGCAAAGTTCATGATGACTCAAGGGGGTTTCTTCAGGGGCGCGGCACGGACAATCAGTCATGGCAGGCCGTGTCAGTCGTCCCACATGCGGCGCAGGTTGGTGCTGGACTTGAGCAACAGGTCTGCCATGCGGTCGTGGCCCACTTTGTCGAGGTAGGCCTTGCGCACCTGGTCCAGGTCCAGCAAGATCTCGCGCTGGCGCGCATCACGCACGCGCGACTCCACCCAGCCCACAACGGCAAGGCGTTCACCACGGGTGACGGGCGTCACACGGTGCAAACCGCCGGTCGGGTACAAAATCAGACTGCCGGCCTTGAGCTTGAGGCGCTGCTCGCCAAACGGTGTTTCCATGGCCAGCTCGCCGCCGTCATAACTCTCGGGCTCGCTCAGGAACAAAGTGAATGAAATGTCAGACCGGTGGCCCGTGTCCATGATGGCCGCATCGGTGTGCGTGCCGTACTCCATGCCCTCCCGGTAGCGGCTCACCATGAGTTTGGAGACTGCGCGCGGCATGGCAAGCTGGCGGAACAAGGCATGGCCGAGCACCGCGCCCTGCAGCATCTGCATCAGGCCCGGCACCTTGGCAGCATCCACCTGCTCATTGTTCTTGACCGCCTTGGCCATACCGGCCGCACTGGCTTTGCCATCGGTGAACACGTCACCGGCCAGGCTGCTGTGCACCTGTGCCAGCTGTTCAGGCCCCAGCACCTGCGGGATGACATAGAGGGATTCCATTACTGAGCTTTCTTTGCTGTTGGGGCACACCGGCACCGGTGCGCCTCTGAAAATGAACGGGGTCACCACGCAGGCCCGGCAGCCACTGGCATGGTGGTGCACATGATAAGTGCCCTCACCACCCCGCAGCCCGGTACGCCCGGGTTTGTGGCCCGGGTCAGCGCAGCGCACCCGGGGGGATGCGCACCGTGCGCTCAGGCCACGCCCAGGCGCTGGAGCAGCGGCAGCTGGTGGCTCAGGAACTCCTGCGCCTGCTGTTGCAGCGCCGCGAGGTTTTCCGGCTCGGTCCGCAGGGCTTTGCCGTCTTTCAGGATCTTTTGGCCCTGGACGTTCAGGATGTTCCAGACATGGCTGGCCATGCCCTCGGCGTTGGTATGGCCCTGGGCCTGCGCCGCCAGGAACAACTGTGTAAAACGCTGCACTGCCACGCCCCCGCCGGTCACCGGGCTGGCCAGACAGCTGAAATCGGTGCTGGAGCGCGAACGGTGCATGATCTCTGCGTTCAACCGCTGGCAGGCCCCACGGGCTGCCTCGGCGGCTGCAGGCTCCTGGGCCAGCGCCACATGCCCTGCCCCCGCCAGCGCCACCACCACCTCACGCAACTTGGCGAGCGTCAGGCCCGGCAGATGGGCAAGCCGCCCTTCGAGCTCGCCCACGGTCAGCACGGCGTGATCGGCCAGGGCATCCAGCACCGCGTCATACACAGCGCCCTGGGGCTTGGCCTCGCCCAGACGCCCGGCCAGCTTCACCTCCAGGCCCTCGCGGCGGGACGTCAGCATCAGACGCAGCTGGCGCCACTGCTCGCCCTGCTCCAGCGCAGACAGCCTGCGCGCGCCCTTGACCCAATAGTCGCGCCGGAACTGCTGGTTCACCAGAAAATCACGCACCGTCTCGCGCCAGGCGGCATCCGGCTGGCTGGCCAGCAACGCCTGCTGTGGCGCAGTGAGGTTGAGCGCGTCCAGATGATCGAGCAAATGGGCCGAGCAGGCAAACTGCAGCTTGGCCCCACCCAGCCAGCGCTGCATGTCTGAAAAATACATGGGCTGCCAGTGCTCATTGAAATACTCGTGCGCCAGGTACTGGCGGTTATTGCGGCCCAGCGCCTCCAGGCGCTGCGCCAGCTGCGGATGGGCTTTGCCCAACTGGGGCTGCGCCTCCATCAGGCGGGTGGCAAAGGCCAGTGCGCCATCCACCCGCGCCAGCACCCCTTGTGCCGCATTGCCCTGGGTCTGGCCGTGCAAGGCCAGCAAATGCCGCATGGGTGCAAACGACGCCCAGCCGGGCATGGTGTTGTAGCTGATGTACAGCACGCCCCCCGGCTTGAGCCTGCGGCGCACCAAATCGACGATGACCTGGCGGTTGGCATCGGACACCCAGCTCCAGATGCCATGCAGGGCCATGAAGTCGAAGTCGGGCAGATCGGTGCGCTGGGCAAAGTCGGCAAACGCATCGTCATGCAGGCGTGCCCCCGCACCGGCGGCGGCGGCCAGGTCTTGCGCAAAACGCGCCTGCGCGGGGTTGAAGTCCGTGCCCCACCATTGCACACCGCCGCCTGCGGCGTGCAGATTCACACTCATGCCCTGGCCAAAACCCAGCTCGCAGGCCGCGCCCACCGGTGGGCAGGCCAGGCCCGCCTGCAGCAGGGCCAGCCGCATGCGCAAAGGGTTCAGCTCGGCGTAATAGCCGTAGGTGTAATCCACCTCGGCGGTGTAACCCGCAGTCCAGTCCAGTGTCATTTGATCGTCTCCATTCATTTCAGTGTTCCGGTGTCGCCCGGGTAAGCGTAGCGCACCCGGGGCCGTGCGGAGCCGCCCCTTCGCATACGCCGTGGGGGTGCCACCGCCATGCGGCCCCCGGGTGCGGGCTTTGCCCTTACCCGGGCTGCGCGCATCCTGGAAAATTCAAGCCAAATCAGCCTCTAGCCTTTGCAATGCAAGGGCGAGCAGCTATTTAAACAATAGCAATTCACACACACCATGGCGCTGCTGAAAAAGCGGCCCGCCATGAAAAAACCCCCGGGCCTTTGCAGGGCACGGGGGTTTTGCAGGCGATGCCTGCCCGGCACAGGGCCGGGTCAGGCGATCGAAGCGTCAGACGAGGCCAGAGGCGATGTTGGCAGCGTCGAAGTTGGCAGCGGTAATACCCACCAGCTTGATGAAGCCGTCCGCCGTGCCATCCTTGTTGGCGTCGAAGAACAGCACGCCCATGGCGCCACCTCCACCACCAGACGCTTCGTCGTCGGTAATGCTGGTCAGGTAGTACACCTTGGCGCCGTCCATGGCGTCGTTAGCAGCATCGAGGGCAGCTTCAAAGTCGGCCACGCCAGCGTCTTCGTCGTAGTTGGCGCTTTCACCCTGGGCCATGCCCTCGATCTGGATCTTGTCAGCGCCAGCCACCAGGAAGTCCGTGATGATGTCTGCCGTCAGGTAGGAGCCAGAGTCCAGCGGGTACTCCGAGGCACTGGTGCCCACCACGGCCGGATCGACAGCCACAGCCACGGTGAAGCCACCGTTTTCAGCCACGGAATCGTCCAGGGTGATGACACCAAGCGTAGCGTCAGCGAGAACCGCCGTTCCGAGCTGCTCGCCAGGGACACCAACGTTCACGGAGTTCGAAGGATGCTGGTTGAAGGCCAATGCCAGGGCAGAAGCAATATCCGCTGCATCATCCCCGATTGCCGCCTTGTACTGCACACCGATCACCTGACCTTCCTTGAGGGTCACGGTCATCTTGTACACGTTGCCAACGTCCACCGAGGCGGGGATGGTCACGTCCGTAGACTGCGGTACATCTACCAGCGGGCCGCCAGGGGTATTGTTCAAAGCAGCATTCAGACCATTATGCGTGCCACCCACGGTTGCAGCCGTGCCCACCAGTTCGACCGAGTTGCCATTGTCACCCGACACCGTCACGACGTCGTCTGTCGCCGTGGCAGTAATGCCGTTGACCGCATCGAGTGCCGCAGCAATGGCGGTGGCCACTGCGTCAGCATTCTTCACGTCCAAGGCCGGATCGTTGTCGATCAGGATGGCACTGGCCACGCCGTTCAGCACATAGGTGATGGTCAGCATCTCGTCGTTGTCGTCGTTGTCGTCCGCCTCCACCATGATGGTGGCGTAGTCCTTGGCGTCCACGGTGTACTTCACCGTCGGCACTTCAGGCTGGCTCATCACCACGTCAAAGACGAAGGTGTCGTTGCCCAGACCGCCGGTCAAGGTGTCCACTTGGTCTTCATCCGACTGGGTGCCGTTACCGCCGTTGATGACGTCGTTCTTGGCACTGCCAATGATCACGTCGCCAGCATCGGCACCGCCCACGGAATCAGCCGTTCCGCCCACGATGGTGAAGCCGTTGGCACCGGTGGCCTTCGACAGGTCGATGGTGTTGATACCGGTGCTGCCGTTGATGGTGGCAGTTCCGTTGTTCACCGTCGCGGCTGTGGCCACGAAGTCGACATCGCCCGTCGGGAGATTGCCAACGACCGTCGCACCTGCGGAAACATTGAGCACATCGAATTCGCCTGCCTTGACGTTACCCGAGTACGGCGCGTTCAGCAACGTGTCAGTGCCGGCATCCACATTGATGGTGTACCAGCCGGTCGTACGGGCAGCATCGATGGTGTCGTCGCCCAAGCCAGCAGTGACGGTATCGTCAAAGGCCGACAGAGTGATCTCATCATCATTCTTCGAGCCCACCAGCACCTGTCCCTTGGCATCGGTGGTGCCATCGTCCAGGAGGGCGCCTTGCAACTCAAACTCGAGGATGTCGTCATCGGTAGAGACGCTATCAGCACCATCCACAGCCGTCAGGGTCACACCCGACAGGTCGATATGGACTGTCTTGAGCGAGTCACCCAGATCACCACCATCCACGTTATCGGCATTGCCGGTGACATAGACGGTGCCTTCGCCAAACACCATCACGCTGCTGGCCTGGAGGGCCAGCACTTGCTGCACGGTCAGGGTCAGCGATTGGCCTGCGCCAACCTTGATGGAGTTGTTGCCGGAGAAGAACAGGCCCTCGATCACGCCCACAGTGGCAGGGTCATCCACCAAGGCGGTCAGGTTCACGTCACCCACGATGGTGAGCTCAGTGTCATTGAGCATCAGGGTGCCGCCTGTCACGAACTCGACGTCTTCGGTGATGGTCAGGAACGTGTCATCGATGTACCAGCTGCTGCCCACTGCCAGGCTTGGGGCCACCAGCTTGCCGTCGACATTGCCTGCACCCAGGGTGGCGTAGGTGTTGCCGTTGCCGTTCAGGGTGAAAGCGTGTTCACCGGCGTCGAGGGTGTCGCCATCGTTGTCCAGGTCGGCGCTGGCGTCATCGGTGCCGTCGATCTGGGCGAGGACGCCCAGGTTGACGTAGCCGTTGCCGGTCACGGTGATGGTGGACAGGTCGCTGCCGTTGACACCGGCGTACGGTGCACCCGTGCCGTCGGTTTTGGTGCCGAACAGGACGGTGCTGAGGCCGCCGTTGTTCGTCACGATGCCGGTGGTCATGGCGCCAGCGCCCTGGCCATCGGAGCCTTCATCACCAGCTGCGGTGATTTGGGTGATGACGAAGGAGTTGCCGCCTTCTTCGGTGATCACGACGTTGCCGCCACTGATCTGCGACGAAATGCCTGCCACGTCATCCAGGGCTGCTGCGACGGCTACCTTGAGGGCTGCAGCATTCGTGAAGTCGATGGCCGGGTCGTTGATCACCACCTGGCCTTCCACGCCGTTGAGCAGGTAGCTGACGGTGACGCTTTCGTTGCCGTCATCAACCGCCGTGAAACCGGCGAAGTTGATGGTGGTTTCAGCCTTTGTGCCAGTGATGATGGTCAGGGTTTCGTCGGTGACGAAGTCGCCCGCAGGGCTGCCGCCGGTGACGGTCAAGGTGCCGCTGAAGCCGCTCACGTCCAGCGCAAAGCCGGTAATGTCGGCATCGCTGGTGTCCACGGACTTCATGGTCACGTTGTTGTTACCGGTGACCACCAGGGAGGCCACGGAGGAACCCGCAGCGCCAGCCTGCCTGTCGTAGGTGATGGTGCCCAGGGTCAGGTCGGCGCCTGCGCCCAGGGAACCATTGCCCACCACCGACGGAGCACCCGTCTGCAGCACCACGTTCATCAGGTCAATGTCGGTGTTGGTGTTGCCCACACCGATGTTGCCCACCGTGTTGTTGTTGGCTGGCTGCACGTTCTCGGGGTCGTCGTTCAGCACGTCTGCATCAATACCGTCACGCAGTTCGGCAATGCCGTCGTTGTCGTTCAGGTAGGCCTCGGCGGCGAGGGTGTTGTTCTCGTGCAGAGCGCGTTGCGAGTCGATGGTGAGCGTGTTGAAGCTGATCGAGTTGGGGTCGATCTTGGAGCCGGCGATCACGTCGTCGATCAGGATGTTGCCCACCGAAGCGGAGCCACCCATCTTGATGGTGAGGTTCTCGATGTGCTCTTCAGGGCTCAGGCCCACGTCGCTGAAGGTGAGGTTGCCCACCGTGGCGAAGTTGACCAGTTCCATCGTGCGGCTGATCGCGTTGGAGTTGAACAGGATGTTCAGCGCGGTCAGGTCGGTGAAGTCCACACGCAGGATGGTGCTGGGCAGCGTGGTGAACAGGCTTTCCACCAGTCCACCTTCGGCCGTGAGCAGATCCTCGCTGAACCACAGGCGGGTGATGTCGGCAGAGTAACCTGCCGTGTCAATGCCACCGGCAGCTGCAATGCTGTTGAACAGCCAGACCACGTTGGTGGACGGGGTGTCGCCACCCGTGCTGTTCACCGTGATGATGCGCTCGGCCTGGGCGTTGGTGTTGAAGCGGATCGTCTGGCCGGCCAGATCGTCGTTGCTTGCCACACCGTTTGCCACATCCTTCAGGGTGATGGAGATGTCGCCCAGGTCGGATGCCGCGTTGATGGTGACGTCGTTGTCTTCCAGCGTTGCGTTGGCCACCAGCTTGGTGCCCACAGCAATGTTGTCCTGCACACCGGCCAGGATGTCGCTGAAGTCGTAGGCGGCGTCGCCCAGCTTGGTGATGGCCACGGTGGGCACATCGGCAGCCACAAAACCTGCAACGCTTTCGTTCACGTTGATGGCCGGGTCGGCAATGATGGTCAGGCCATCGGCTTGTGCAGCCGTCAGCTTGAGGTCCACACCCTTGCCCAGCACGATGGTGCCGGTGATGTTGACGTTGTCCAGCAGCGTCCAGTCGGTGTCGGCTGTGATGTACAGCACGGCGTTGGTGCCGAGGTCAACGTTCAGGTCACCGTTGGTCCAAGCCAGCCCGTCACCGAAGGTCAACTGGCTGCCCGCAGCGGCGTCGGACAGGTCGAAGGACCAGCCGGGTTCTGCCGTGGGTGCGTCGTCGTCGTTCAGGGTGGAGGTGGACACGCGCAGCGTGGTGACACCGGTGCCCGAGACGAAGCTGAAGTTGGCCGTGTCAACGTTGGTGATGTTTTCGATAGACAGCGCGCCGGTCAGGCCGGATGCGTTGATCGAAGACAGTTCACCACCGCCGTCGATGCCGTCAAGGAAGTCTTCACCATCCGCTTCTACCATGCCCAGCGTGATGGCGCCGGTACCGCTGAAGACGATGCTTTCGGTAGCGTCAGCATTGATGGAGGGCGAAGCGCCCGTCACCGTGAGGGTGCCAGCGTTGTTGACCACGTTGAACACGTCGATGTCTGCGTCGGACACATCCAGCGACTGGATGGTGACCGGTGCGGTGCCATTGACAGTCAGCGTGGCGGTGTTCAGCGCTGCTTCGGTCGAGTTGAACGTGACGGAACCACCAATGGTGAAGGCTGCCGCGGCGTTGATTTCGATGTTCAGCAGGTTGTTGTCGACGTTTGCCGTACCGTCAGGATTGATCACGGCCTGTGCGATGGGCGTGATGCCGCCCGTGATGCCGTTGCTGGTACCCACACCGGTGGAGTTCAGCGTGAGCTTCTGGAACTTGGAGGCAGTCAGGTTGCTATCGTTGACTTCACGATCGAGGATCAGGCTGCCAGCAATGACAGAACCCTCGATGTTGTTGTCGACGTCCTCTGCTTCGGTCCGGTCGGTAGCGTCGCCCGTGAAGTTGATCGCGAGAGTGCGAACTTCGCGGTCGTCGTCCTGGCCGTTGAAGACGAGCGAACCGAGCACTTCCACGCCTTCTTCGATGACAACCACGCGGTGGATGGCCGAGACATAGCCCAACTCCTCCGGGTCTTCGTAGAGGTTGAGCGTGACACTGCTGGCAAGGTTGTCGATGATGTATTCGACGTCGGTGCCACCTACCGAGACGGCCATGGCACGCAGGGTGTCCACGTTGTAGCCAGCCGCATTGATCGACGGCCCCGCGATGTCGAACATGAACGTGACCGTGGAGCCAGCCGTGCCGTTGACCTTGAGGTTGTGGGCTTGGGACTCGTAGGCCAGACCCAAGGCGAAACCACCAATGTTGATGGTGCCGTTGTTGAGGTTGGTGTACGCGTTGAAGTCGACGTCCTCAGCCGTGGTAACGGTGAGAGTGCCACCCGTACCGACGACCACGCCCGTCAGGTCAAAGCCTTCGCCGGCCTCAACCAGACCATCGCCATCGGCGTCCACCCACATGTCGCTTTGCTTCAGGTCGGTGATATTGACGGTGATCTTGTCGTTACCGGCAATGCCGTCGGTGTTGAGGGCGGTGATGGTGCCCTTGCCTGCCAGTTGCTGGAACTGGGCAGCCGTCAGGTTCAGCGTGCCGCCTTCGGGAACGGTGATGGACTTCGCGCCGCTCAGGTTCACGCTCGGATCGAGGGTGATGCTGCCCGATGCCATGGTGATGTTGACCATCAGTTCGTCGCTCAGTGCGGAGAAGTCGAAGGCCGAGCCGTCGTAGCTGACGATGGTCAGGGCTTCGTCCACGGTGTCATCGGTGGCGCCAGACAGGATGTTGCCTGCGCCCACTGCGTTCACCTGAGCGAACGTCAGGGTCAACGCAGCGTCTTCAGCGATGGTGATCTGGCTCACGCCGGTCAGCACGTCGTCAGACAGGTTCACTTCGTTGACGATGGTCAGCTCGATGTTGCTGCCCAGGAAGCTCAGAGCATCGTTGTTGTCGTTAACCACATCCTGGTCGATGTCGTTGCCATCGACCGTGATGGACAGGGTGCCGGTGCCGGCGTTGGTGACCACCAGGCCATCCACGTCGTCGTCCTGGGTGTTCACGCCACCCAGCACGCCACCCAGGGTGACGTCAGCGGTGCCGTTGACGGTCAGCGTGACGATGGCAGCGCTGTTGTCGTTGGCACTGATGCCGTCGACAGGCGTGTCGTCCAGCAGACCAGTGTCGTCTTCACCGTGCGAGCTGAAGACGATCTGGCCTTCCAGTTCGAACGCCTGCTGTGCATTGATGACAACCGTCTTCAGGTTGTTGTCACGGCTGCCCACAGCAACGGCCGGGCCGTAAGCTGCAGGGGTGATGTCGCCGCGGATGACGTTGGCGGTGTTGCCGTTGATGCGGTTGGCTGCCGTGCCGGTCGAGTTGATGACCAGTTCTTGCAGGTAGTAAGGCACCAGACCGTCGTCCGTGACATTGACTTCGACCGTGGAGACAACCAAGTCGCCATCGATGTCAACGCCGCCCTGCAGGTTCATGGACAGGTGCGTGACTTCGGAGGAGAGCTGGTACTCGTTGAACGAGATGTCGTTGAAGATCGTGGTGCCTGCTTCGACCACCACGTTCTGCAGACGGCCTTCGACGTCGCCGATGCCGTTGTACACGACCTTGGTGACACGCTCGGACAGGCCCGCAAACATGTAGTCAACGTTGTTGCCAGACACCAGCAGGTTCGTCACGCGCAGGAAGTCCACATCGAAGCCGGAAGCATCGATGTTGGTCAAAACGCCGGAGATATCCGTGAAGGTCAGGGTGCTGTTCGCACCACCCACAACGGCCACGCCATCGGCATCACGCAGATCGCCCAGGGTCAGGGTGTGACCAGCGATGTTGAAAGCATCGACACGCGGTGCGCTGTTATAGCTGCTGTAGATATCCGCATCAGACAGGTCCACGTTTTCGGCCAAGGTCAGGGTGACCGTGCCGGTGACGTCCACGCTGTCCATGTCGAGGTCTTCGCCTGCCACACCCACGGAGGCCTGGGTCACATCGGTGATGTGCACGTTGCCAGCGCCGGTGATGGTGCCATCGTCGTTGAGCTGCTTGAACTGCTCCATGGTCAGGAACAGCGTGGTGCCTTCTGGCACTTCCAGACCGGCGATGCCGGTCAGGTCGGTATCCGGGTGCAGGTGCACTTCGGGCACTGCGGCCAGGGTGACCGAGACGCCCAGCGTGCCTGCCACATCGTAGTTGGCCAAGGCGAACGGCTGGTCGTTCAGACCTTGCAGCACCAGATTTGCACTGTCACCTTCAGCCACTGCGAAGTGGGCGGCGCCAATGACGTCGGCCTGCTCCATGGTCAGGGTCAGGGTGCTGTTGTTGGACAGCGTGACAGAGGTGACATTGCTCAGCGTGGTCGCGCTCAGATCCACGCTGTCGGTGCCGACTTCGTTGCCAATGGTCAGGCTGATGGGGCCTGCACCGCCGATGCTGGCGATGGCGCCGTCGGCTGCGTCGTCAATGGTCAGGTGGGTGGCACCGGCAGCACCGACGAAGGTGAAGCCTTCGGCAGGGTTGTCGATGGACATGGTCAGGGTGCCGACCACGCCTGCGGCGTTGACGCTGTCCACACCCTCCATCAGTTCGGTTTCAATGGTCAGGCTGGCGTCGGCATTCAGAACCAGGGTGTCCACGTCGTCGTCGCTGGCCAGGCTTTCAATGACGGTGTTGCCGCCCGTGACGTTGATGGTGGCAGCGGTGGCGTCGGTGAAGTCGATACCGGCAACCTTTTGCGTCTCGCCGGCAGGCAAGGTGCTCAGGCCCTTGATGTTGACCACAGCCGTAGCGCCCGGACGGGCGAAGTCGGCCACGACCTTACCCACGGCGTAGCCGTCGAACTTGTCGTAAGCGACTTCGAGCAGGAAGTCGACGCCGCGCTCTGTGTTGCCGAAGGTGATGGTGTCTTCGTAGTTGCCACGCAGACCGAGGGTTTTGAGACCTTCAGTGACGCGGGAGGTCCAGAATTCTGCCTCGCCATTTTCAGCGTCGATCTTGGTGACGACATAGGTTTGCACGTCGCGCGAGACCAAGCCTGCTTCTTCGCTGGCGACGGATGCGTCGTTGAGAGAACCGGTTTCGTCCAGGTCTCCGCCGATTTCGACGTTGACACGCACAGGCGCATTGGCCGTGCCATTGCCGTAAATAGCGCTGGCGTTTTCGAAGTGTGCAAGGGTCAGATTGCTGATGGAGCCACCAGCGTCGGAGAAGTCGACCATAAAGGCGTTGGTCGGCTCGCCGTTGTCCACACCGAGTGCGATGGACGAACCACCCTTGATCGGAGCACCCCATTCGTCGATGCCACCCTTCATGGGGGTGAATTCGAAGTCGGACTCGCCCACGATGCGCAGGAAGGTTTCGATGGTGCTGAACGGACCGATCTGGCCACCTTGCACATCGGTGTCGATGGTCAGACGGCTGTAGGACGGTGCATCGGCCGGGCGGTTGTAGCCGTAGGTGACACGGTCGACCAGGACGTTGTAGCCCCATTCGTTGCGCTGAACGCCGTCGCCGCTTGCAATTTCGTCCAGAACGCTACCGTCATTGTTCAGGTCCTTGACGAAGTCGGCGGACAGCGAACCGCCCGTGTACTCGCGGCTGTCAATGACGGTACGAACCTGATCGCTGCTGTTGAACGGATCGAAGTCGAGGCCGGCATTGGTGATGTACACCTTGCCCGACACCTGGTCGGTATTGCCATCGTCGGCAATGGTGATGCCGCCGGAAGCCACCTTGGTGTGCAGTTGCTGCGCGGTGAGCTTGAGGGTGGCGCCGTCGTTGATCTCGAACTTGAGGTCGACGCTGGCGGGCAGGCTGCTGAGCCAGGTGGCCCAGGCGCCGGTGGTCACGTCGAGGTTTTGGGTGACGATGATCTTGATGTGGGCGCTGGTGTTGAAAATGCCGCCATCGACTTCGACCGTTGCGCCAGCGGCCACGAGGGCGGTGACTTGCTTGTCGGTGAGGGTCAGCAGGGCTTTGTCGCCAGCAGCGCCATCGGCCTGCTCGTAGTCGGCGTAGGTGTCGTTGTCGTCATCCAGCACGATCTTGGTGATGCCGGAGAGGGTGGCTGCACGCAGGTCGGCCACGGTGTCGACCACGAGGGTGAGGTTGGTGCCGGTGATGCTGGAGCCGACCTTGGCGACCAGTTCGCCGGTGCCAGGGAAGTCGTCGTAGGCGTCGGATTGCGGGTCTTCGCCGCTGCCGAGGTTGACGACCGAGTTGGTGCCGGCGTTGATCTTGATCAGGGCGCCGTTGCCATCGGTGTAGTCGTCGTCGGTGCCCACCACGGTGATGGTGTTGCCCGAGCCGCCTGCGTCGACGGTGATGTCGCGGCCTTCCACGCGGATGTCGTCAGCGCCGGTGCCGGAGGTGACGTTGATGGTGGCAGCTTCGATGTTGATGGCATTGCCACCGTTGCCGGCCGTGACCTTGACGGTGCCGATATCGGTGTCAGCGCTGATGTCCATATCGTTGGCACCGTTGCCTGCGACGATGGTGACGCTGCTCTTGGAACCAACGCTGTCGCCCACGAGGTAGCTGTAGCCGTTGACCGAGGTGATGTCGAACTGGTTGTTACCGTTGCCGACGGTCAGCACTGCGGTGGAGACGCGGTCGATTTCGAAGTGGTTGGCACCGTTGCCCGCGGTGATGGTCACCAGGTCGGTGGAGGTGCCACCGTCGCGGGTGATTTCGTAGTTGTTGTTGCCGTCGGCGTTGGTGATGGACACCTTGTCTGCGCCAATGACTTCATAGTAGTTGTTGCCAACGCCGCCCTGGATGGTGACGGTTTCGTCGTTGGAGGGGTTGGCGTCGGATTCGCTGGTTTGCACCGAGAAGCGGTCATTGGCTTGCGAGCCAATGAAGGTGACGTTTTGCGAACCGCTCAGGTTGAGGTTGACACCGCCGGTGTTGGCTGCGGCGTTGATGGTGACGGGCGTGGCGTCGTGGAACGACTCGTCCAGATCACCTTCGATGAACAGGTGGGCGTTGCCCGAGATGTTCAGGGTGGTGAGGGCACCGTCGCCATCATTCAACTCACCGAGGTTGCCATCGGCAATGTAGTTGCCACCACCGGTGGAATTGATGTTCAGGGTGGGAGAGTTGTGTGCCACCACCAGCTGTGCACCAGCACCAAAGTTGACGTTGTTCAGCACCAGATCCACGCCGCTGCCTTGCAGTGCGCCGAAGTGCAGGACGACATTCTGGGTGAAGCTGCCGTCAATGGTGGTTTCAGCGCCATTGCGGATGCCGGAAACAGTGAGGCTGCCCGGCGTGGTTTGGTTGGTGCCCAGACCGTCGAAATGGCTTTCGGTGATGGTGAGGGTTTCGATGTCGACCGCACGGGAGAGGTCGAGCACAGAGTTTTTGTAGCTATCGCTGCCCGACAGATCGGGGTAGGTGCTTTCACCTTCGCTGTCGCTGTAGACGTTGGGCAGGTTGTTGACAATGACGTGCTGGATGTTAGTGAGGGCCTTGGGTTGGGCGTAGTAGCCCTTGGCGTCCACTTCCAGGGTGTTGACACCTTCGCCAGCGTCGATGTAGGCCTGGTGCAGCAGCTCGAGACGGCCGGCAACGATCAGGTCATCGTCGGTGGTGGTGACGTAGGGCATGCCATTGACGCCCTTTTCAACGGTGCCACCGTTGTTGTTGTACTTGGTCAGCACGATGGGCACGATGGTGGTGGTGCCGGCTTCGGAGACGTACTTGTAGACGTTGACCTGATAGGGCTCTGCCAAGTCATTGCCATTGGCGTCTTTGGTGATCGTGATCTGCGGGTAGCTCAGGATCTGTTTTTCGAAGAGGCGCAGGTTGCTCTCTTCGTCGAAGACGAGATTGGTCAGCAGCTTGAAGTAGGCGTTGCTGATGTCGACTTCGGCGGTGTGAACGGTGCCGTCGGCAGCCGTGACCGTGACGGTGGTGGTGTTGCCGTCGCCGGTGATGTCGCCAATATCGACCACGCCGTTGAGCGCGTCGGTGAGGGTACCGACTTCATCACCCACATTGATCAGGCCCAACTCGACGAAGTTCAGGCCGGTAATGTCTGCGATGTAGGAGAAGAAACCCTTTTGCAAAAGGACATTACCTTCATAGACATCGTACAGCGGCACACCACCATCGGTGATGGTTTCGTTGGTGAGGTTGTTGTCGTTGCCGTCGGGGTTGTTGCCGTCGAGGTTGTCGACCCCGGTCTCGCCATGGGCGTGGGGGTTGAAGCCGATGTAGGTGACGTTCTTGACGGTGGGCTCAAAGTTGGCCAGCACTGCCTCGGTAACGAGCACGTTTTCGGTCAGGGTGAAGACATTGGGCTTGCCGATGACGCCGGGCTCGTTGATTTCGACGAGCTGGTTGATGGCGGCGTCGATCTGTGCCTGGGTTTTGGGCAGGGTGCCGACGGACTGCAGGAATTCGCGGGCGTGCTGGGCTGCTGCGTCGCCCACGTAGGCGCCGGCTTCTTCCTGGGTGTCAAGGGAGGCGGTGAACATGGCCGATGCGGCCAGCTTGTTGGCGACGGCAACCTTGTCCGCATTCAGGGCGCCATTCATGATGCCGAGCGCTGCACCGGCGGGGGTGAGATAGCCCAGTTCGATCTGGTGCAGCCAGTAGTCAATGCCTTCTTGCTCGGCGTCGCGGCCGAAAAGCATGTTGTAGATGCGGTTGATTTGCTCGGCACCGAAATCGGTGCCGTAGAGACGTTGGGACTCGGGCGAGGCAAAGAAGGCTTCGTACACCTCAACTTCGGTCGAATCCTTGAATGCGTAGGCGCCCACCGGATCTACGGGGCGACCGAAATAAGCCAGGTAGGCTTTATTGAGGAAGTCTTGACTTGCCATGGAATCTCTCCTTGTGGATGGTTACTCGTGTGCCATTCAAATGCACGCTGGGCCACTTTATCAGATTTGCACTGGCTTTTTGTGGCTGTGTACGGGTGTATGTGGAGTAATGCACAGCATCAGGGGAAACTGTGTGTCGGTTTTGCTACAGAGTGGCTTTTTCGGGGGGGCTTCTGCGGGCGCCGGGATGCCAGTAGCTGATGCTGGCGAGACGTTGGCGCAGTTGCTGGCCCACGGCCTGGGGGCCGAGCTGGCGCTGGATGTCTTGCGCGGCTTGTCGGCCTATGGCCTGGCGCAGGTCGGGCTGCCGGATCAGGGTGTCGAGGCATTGGGCTGCGTGTTGTGTGTCGGCTTCGGCCCAGGGCAGGCCTGCGCGGTAGACGCCTATGTCTTGCGTCAGGGGCTGGAGCTGGTAGTGCACGGGCATGCTGTTGGCGGGGGTCATGAAGTCCATGTTGGCGGACCAGCCGGTGCCGATGACGGCTTTGCCGAGGCTCATCATTTCTGCCAGTGCGAGGCCGAATCCTTCCGCACGGTGCAGGGACAGGAGGATGTCGCAGTGGGATTGGAGGTCCCAGGTTTGCTGGCGGGTGTAGAAGGCGTCGATGAACTGGATGTTGGTGGTGCCAGAGACGCTTTGGCGCAGGGCCTCGCAGGCCTCAGGGTAGTGGTTGCCGTTGATGGTTTTGATGACGAGCTGGACGCCAGGGCGGTTGGCGGCGGCGCGCTGGAAGGCTTCGATGGCGGCCTGGGGGTTTTTGCGGTGCTGGTAGGAGTGGAAGTCGTACATGACGAGCACGAGGATGCGGTCGTCGTCGGGCAGGCCGAGCTGGGCGCGGGTGCTACCTGGTGTGGGCTGGCAGTGGATGGCGTGGGGGATTTTGAAGACGGGGACGGGTGCCACTGCAGCCACGGCGTCGTGGACGAAGGTGGAGGGGACCCAGATTTCATCGACTTGCTGAAATGCGGGCAGTGCCGCCGGGGGGAGTTGGGGCTGTTCCCAGTGCCAGTAGGCGATGCGGTAGGGTGCGCGGGGCCTGCCCTGTTGCTGGAGCCACTGGGCGGTGACGGGGGTTTGGTCGTGGTTGACGTAGAGGAGATCGACCGGAAAGTCTTGGTGGACGGCGTAGGGGAGGATGCTGGTGTCGGTTTTGCGGTTGCTGGTTTGGTGGCCGACGTCGATGGCGCTGTAGGGGATTTGTGCCGCCATGCAGGCGCGCGCCAGGGAGCGTGCGGCTTCGCCGATGCCGAGCTCTGCCGTGAGGTAGCCGATGAGGTTGATGCCGGGGGGCTGTTGCTGGGCGAGTTGCTCTGGCGGGAGCAGAGGGGCGGTGTCTGGGACGGCGACTGGGGGCACGGCGGGCGCTGGAGGTGCTGGTGGTGCGGCGGGCACCGGGGGTTCTGCCGTTGCCTGGCCTGGCTTTGGCGGGGTGAGCAGCCGGAGCCACCAGCGGGGGCGGGCACGGGCTTCGGCGGAGAGGGCCAGGCTGAGTGCAACGCGAAATCTGGCACCCCGGCGGATGTGGGGCTGGTAGGCCTGGAGGCCGCTGGCGTCGGGTCTGCGTCCGAGGTAGTGGCGGTAGAGGTTTTCGAGCTGCTGCGCTTCTGGGTCGGCATGGGGCCGGGCTGGCTGGATGGGTTCTGCGGGGCTTGCAGGTTCTGCGGGGCTTGCGGCCGCTGCCGCCACGGGTTGCGGCGGCACGGGCGGGCAGAAGGGGGTGTTTGCTGCGGCCCGGGCGAGTTGCTGCGCCGGGGTGTGCTGCCGGAACTGGATGCGCTGTTCGTCGGTGATGGGCGTGCCATCACGGTATGTGCCGTAGCTGTATGGCAGGGTGAGGTAGTGCGGCAGGCCATTGCCGATGACGGTTTGGCAGTAGTCGTGGGCGAGTTGCCGCACGGCGGGCGGCAGGGTGCTGTATGTGTAGCGGTTTTGGTGTTTGGAGAAGGGTTCGGGTTTCTGCGGGTTGAGGCCGCTGTAGTGGAAAAAGGCGAGCGGCTGGCCGTTGACCTGGTATTGGCCGTCTGCGTCCCGTTCCACATTGCGCTGGGCGAGGTTCCAGTAGGCGACGTTGTAGCCGGGGTGGCGCAGGATGCAGATGTGGGGAAAAAGGCCGGGGACGAGGTCCATCCAGCTTTGGTCGACAAAGATGCCTTGGTCGTGGGCAATGATGCAGTGGTGGCGGAGTTTGCTTTGCCACCACGCCAGTATGTCCCGGGTGTTGGCGGTATCGGTCAGCGCGCAAAACCCGAGGTTGTAGGTGCCGGCGCGGCGGATGTCGAGTTCGGTGGGGCGCAGGTCGTCGGCGATGGGGGCCAGCAGGTGGGGGGTGAGGACGAGGTGGGCGCCTTGCTCCAGGCTTTGGATGGCGTGGGTCAGCGGCTGGTACAGACGAATGTCGGGGTCGATGTAGAGAACGTGCTGGTAGCCTTGGTCGAGGAGATGCTGGAGTGCCCAGGGTTTGACGGCGGTGTTGAGTTCAAGAATGTTGTAGCGGTAGAGGAAGGCGTCGCCGTCGGGCAAGGGGAGTTGTTCGAGTGGTATGGCTGTGAATTCGTCTGCCAGGGCCTGGGCGGGTGCGAGGTCTGCGTCAACGATGGCGACGTAGCGGTGCGCTTCGGGATGGTGCCGGGCCACGCTTTGCATGAGGGTGCGTGCAAAGTGGAGGTAGTTGTTGGAGACGATGGTGAGGATGGCTGTGCGGGCGTTGGTCATCATGGTTTGCGTGTGATGCGCTGGAGTTGCCGGGCGATGTGGCGCAAGGGCGCGGTGATGCGCCAGGAGCGGCTTTGGTAGACGGCGGCGAGTTGTTCGGCGAGTTGCTGGGCTTGCTGCCCCGTTTGGGCGGTTTGCAGCAGGGCCTGAGCGGCTTGCTGTTCTGCCTGGGTTGCTTGCTGCCGGGCTTGCGCCGCCTGCTTTTCGGCCTGGGCAGCTTGCTGCTGGGCCTGTGTTGCTTGGTGCTGGGCCTGGCTGATTTGCTGGCCTAGTTGCGCCAGGGCGTGCTGTAGTTCCTGCTGGTGCTGGTGCTGGGCCTGGTCGTAGCGCTGGGCCAGCTGGTGCAGTTGCAGGCCTGCGGCAGGTTGGGGCCAGTTCTGTGCGGGGCCGCCGGGGGTGCAGGCGGCAAGGCCGTAATCGGGACTGACGCCGGAGAGTACGTCGTGCAAACTGACAGGGCCTTGGCGCAGGCGCGGCTCTTCTTGCAGGCGCAGGGTCTGGATGCCCTGGTAGCCGTGATAGGCCAGCAGCGTGTGCATGAGCTGCTGGGGCAGCGGACGCTGGTGGGTGGGGTCAATATAGAAGTGGTTGCCTGCGACGCAGAGGTTCTCAGGGTTGGGTGTCTCTAGCAACAAGAGACCGCCAGGCACAAGGACGCGCCGGGCCTGCTCCAGGAGGGTGTGCAGGGTGCTGAAGGGCAGGTGCTCGATGAGGTGGAAGGCGCTGATGGCGTGCAGGCTGTGGCTGGGTTGGGCCTGGAGGTAGGCGATGGCTTCGGCCTGGCTGGCGCTCAGGCCGTGCTGCTGGCATGCCTGGACCATGGCTGGGCTGGTGTCGATGCCGTGGGCGGTGACGCCGTGGTGCGCCAGTAGCTGGAGCCATTCGCCACGGCCACAGCCGAGGTCCAGCACGTGCATTTGGGGGTGACTGCTGTGAAGTGTGTGGACCCAGGGCCAGTAGACGGCGAGGCGGCTCTGGATGAGCTCGCGGCTGCCTCGGTGCTGGTCTTCCAGGGCTTGGTAGAAGGTGTCACTCATGGTGTGCTGGCGCCGCCCTGCCCTTGCTGCCGTATGGTGGTCTGGAGTGGCAACCATGCTGCACCGAGGAAGCTGGGGTGCTGGGTGTTGAGGACTTTGAAGATGAGGGCGAGGTCGCGCCATTCGTAGTTGGCAGCGATGTGGTCGTGGCCTGCATGCAGGGCGACGGCAATGGAGTAGTCACCGGGGCCGATGTTGGCTTGCCAATGCAAGTTGAATTCCCAGTGGCTGCCGGGCTGCACCTGGTGCAGGGTGTTTTGCAGGTGGTGGGTGTTGGTGCCGAAAATGGGGTGGCCGAGCTGGTCTTTGATCATGAAGCCCAGAACGAGTTCGGGGACAGCATGGTGAACCCTGACGCTGATTTGCAGGGTGACGTCTTGCCCGACAGTGAGTGTTTCGAGGGCTTGCCCGGCGGTGTTGAGCAAGCGCACTTGCTCGATGGTGGCATGCCCGTTGCCGGAGATGGTCTGCAGTTTGCCCTGCGGGGTGAGTTGCTGCTGGATGTGCTGGCCAGGCCGCTCCGCCAGGAGGGCGTTGTAGTAGTCCATGACGGCTTCGGGCGGGCCTTGCATGGCGAGCTTGCCGCCGTTGATGAGGATGGCGCGGTCGCAGAGGGTCTGGATCGCTTGCTTGTCATGGCTGACGAACAATAGTGTGGTGCCTTGCTGTCGGTATGCGCGGATGCGGTCGAAGCTTTTGTGCTGAAAGTAGGCGTCGCCGACGGAGAGTGCTTCGTCCACGATCAGAACATCGGGCCGGCGGGCGGTTGCCACGCTGAAGGCGAGGCGCATTTGCATTCCGCTGCTGTAGATGCGTACGGGCTGGTCGATGTAGTCACCGAGTTCGGCGAAGGCTTCAATGCCGGGCATTAGCTGGGTCATTTCAGCAACGCTGTAGCCCAGTAGCTGGCCTGCCATGTATGCGTTCTGGCGGCCTGTGAAGTCGGGATGGAACCCCATGCCGAGTTCGAGCAGCGCTGCAATGCGCCCGGTGGTATGCACACTGCCAGTACTGGGGCGCGTAGTGCCGGTGATGATTTTGAGCAGGGTGCTTTTGCCAGCGCCGTTGATGCCAATTATGCCGACGGCTTCACCTGGGTTGACGGTGAATTGAATGTCTTGCAGCACCCAGTGCAGCTGGTGGCGTGGCCGGCCTCGGGGGTCGAGCCATTCGGCGAGCCGGGCCCAGTGGCCAGGATAGTGTTTGTAGGCTTTGCCGAGGTGTTTGACTGTGATGGTACCCATGGGGGATTGGAGCCTGTCTGGGGGCTCAGAGTTCGTCGACCATTTCACCGGCACGACGCCGGAAAAAGTGCGCGCCCAGTGCACAAAGCATGAGCGCGGTGGCGGCAGGGTAGATGAGGCTGCCCCACTGGGGCCACTGGCTCTGTACCACGATGCCTTGCACTGCGGCGATGGGGGCGGCCATGGGATTCAAAGCAAGCAAGGGCCGCGCTTCGTCAGGCAGGATGCTGGCGGGGTAGACGATGGGGGTGAGCCAGAACCAGAAGGTGATGAAGAGGCCCGCGAAGTGGCCGATGTCCCGGAAGAAGACGTTCAGCACCCCGAGCACCATGCCAAGCCCGACGCCCAACAGCACCACTAAGCCCAGGACTGGCACCAGGGCCGCGTAGGCGATGCCGGGAAAGTTGCCCGTCAGCAGCAAGAAGACGGTGAACAGTCCAAAGACGATGCTGAAATTGAGGCTTGCACTGAGGGTGATGGTGACAGGAATGCACAGCCGTGGAAAGCTGATTTTTTTGAGCAGGTTGGCATGTTCGAGGAACATGTTTTTGGAGCGGGAGACGATTTCGTCGAACAGCCCCCAGCTGAGGATGCCTGCACAGAGATAGATGCTGTATACGTAAGCGCCGCCGAGTCCGGGCAGCTTGGCTTGCATGACCTGGGAGAAGATGAGGGTGTAGACCAGAATCATCGCCAAGGGGTTGATGATGTTCCAGGCGGCGCCGAATAGGGAGTTGCGGTATTTGAGCTGGAATTCGCGTTTGACGCTGCCCAGTACGAAACTGCGGTAGGCCCAGACGGGGCGCAGGTGTTTGATCATGAGCAGCGTAGGTGCCGGTAAGGTTATGACTGGAGACATTGATCGACCCGGTCCCAGAATTGCTGGGTGCTTTGGCGCCAGTTGAGCCAGGGGATGGGCGCTGGCAGGCGCGGAGCACCTGCTTCAATGTGCCGGGCCAGGGCGTTGGCAAGATGCGCGGGGTTGGTGAGGTCCACAAACGTGACGCCCTCTGCTCCCAGCTCGCGGAAGACGGGTATGTTGCTGGCAAAGACGGGCAAACCGCGCTGCAAGGCTTCGACCATGGGGAGGCCAAAGCCTTCGGCGTGGGAGGTGAAGAGCAGGCCGTTGGCCCGGCCATAGAGCTGGGCAAGAATGTCGTCACCGGCCTGGTTGAACATGAACAGCTGCCTGCCATATTGGGGATGGGTGCGGACGCGCTGAATCAAGTCGGCGCACAACCACCCCACCCTGCCTACGATGATGAATTGGGCCTGGTGGCCCTGTGCCCACAGGCGCTCGAAGGCATCGAGCGCGTAGGCGTGGTTTTTACGCGGCTCGATGGTGCTGACGTACAAATACACCGGCTTCGGTGACTGAATGATGCTGGCAATGGTTTGGTGGACCGTACTGGTGCCGGTTGGCAGGTGCTGGCCATCGAGTTCACTTCCAAGCCAGAAATAGTTAACGCGCAAGGGTTTTGTTCGCTCTACGATGCGCGGCAAGGTCTCCTGAATTTCCTCAGCAACGGTTTGCGAGATACACAAAAAGGCATCTGCCGTGCTGAAGGCCTCGGCCATCCATTGGCAGTAGTAGTACTTGGTTTTGGACTCGCAATACTGAGGGCAAATGTAGGGTATGAGGTCGTACACGATGCAGACGACCTGCACGCCCTGGCTTTGGAGCGTTCTGACTTCATCCCACAGGCTGAGATGCCAGGAGGAGTCGAGCAGAATCAGCACATCACCTGGATGAAAAGTGACGGCAGGAGCCGGCTGCGGGGGATCGACGGGTGTGGCTGGCTTCTTTCGCAGCCAGCGCACGGGCGTGGTAAGCAGCCTGGAAAGCCCAGGAGCCGTGGCAGGTGCGTTCAGAAAATCCACCCAGGGCTGCCAGGGCAGGAGTGCCGCAGCCAGTTGGCGCAAGGCGCGATAGACACCCTGCGCATAGGTGGCTGGATGGAACTTGGCTTTTGCAGCAGGAGGGCGCCCGGCGTTCTGCTCCTCGGACTTTGGGGCGGGATACGGGAGAGGCCCGGCGAGCGGCTGAAAACGCCCTGCATCGAAAATTACGGGAGTGATGTGACGACCGGCGGCCGGCTCAGCCAGCGAAGTGTTGATAACGTTGCGGACGACGCGTTGAATGCCAGTGTTGTATTGGGTACCGGCTGTATGGGTACATTCGATGTAGTAACGCATGTTCGGTTCCGGTAAGCCCCCGTCGATCGGCTGCCACCCCCGATGGAAACAAAACCTTAAATTGTATGATACCCACCACGACATGAGTGGAGAGTCAATTGTGAAAAAGGCAATCATCACGGGCATCACGGGGCAGGACGGCGCCTATCTGGCCGAGTTGCTTCTGGCCAAAGGGTATGCGGTGTGGGGCACGTACCGCCGCACAAGTTCCGTGAATTTTTGGCGGCTGCAAGAACTGGGGGTGGAGGCTCACCCGAACCTGACGCTGGTGGAGTATGACCTGACGGATCTGGGCGCTTCGGTGCGCTTGCTGCAGCAGGTGCAACCCGATGAGGTGTACAACTTGGCAGCACAGAGTTTTGTGGGCGTGAGTTTTGAGCAGCCTTCAACCACTGCGCACATCACAGGGCTGGGCGCCCTGAATTTGCTGGAGGCGATTCGGCAGGTGAATACCAGCATCCGGTTTTATCAGGCGAGCACGTCGGAGATGTTTGGCAAGGTGCAGACGGTGCCACAAACCGAGGACACGCCGTTTTATCCGCGCAGCCCGTATGGCGTGGCCAAGCTTTATGCGCACTGGATGACGGTGAATTACCGCGAAAGCTATGGCATTTTTGGTGCGAGCGGAATCTTGTTCAACCATGAGTCGCCCCTGCGCGGCCGGGAGTTTGTGACGCGCAAGATTACGGACAGTGTGGCCAAGATCCGGCTGGGGCAACTGGACTGCCTGGAGCTTGGAAACCTGGATGCCAAGCGGGATTGGGGGTTTGCCAAGGACTACGTTGACGGAATGTGGCGCATGTTGCAGGTGGATACGCCTGAGACCTTTGTGCTGGCGACGAACCGGACAGAAACGGTGCGAGACTTTCTGCGCATGGCTTTCAAAGCGGCGGGGGTGGAACTGGCGTTCTCGGGCAACGGCGACTCGGAGGTCGCCATGGATGCGGCCACGGGGCGCTGCGTCGCGCGGGTGAACCCGAAGTTTTATCGCCCTGCCGAGGTGGATTTGCTGATTGGTGACCCCGCCAAAGCACACGAAAAGCTGGGCTGGACCCCGACAACGACACTGGAGCAGTTGTGCGAGATGATGGTAGAGGCCGATCTGAAACGGAATGAACGTGGCTGGTCATTCTGACAAAGGCCGTGCGCTGATTACAGGGATTGGCGGCTTTACGGGCCGACATTTGGCCAGGACGTTGCGCCATGCGGGCTATGACGTTTACGGCACCGTGCAGGCTGAATCGGACGCGAACGAACATTGTTTTGCGGCAGACCTGCTGGACGCAGATGCTCTTGATGCCATAGTTCAGCGGGTTCGACCCAGGGTGGTGGCACATCTGGCCGCCATCTCGTTTGTGGCACACGGTAACGCGGATACCATTTATGCCGTCAATCTGCTGGGTTCCCGCCATCTGTTGCAGGCGCTGGGCCGTTTGCCTGAGCCACCGGCTGCTGTTCTGCTGGCCAGTAGCGGCAATATTTTTGGACAGACTGCGTTGGAAGTGCTAGATGAAACAGCACAGCCCTGCCCAGGCAATGACTATGGTGTCAGCAAGTTGGCGATGGAGCACATGGCGCGGTTGTGGCTGGATCGGTTGCCCATCACGGTGGTGCGGCCTTTCAATTACACAGGCCTAGGTCAGGACAGCCGTTTTGTACTGCCCAAGATTGTGGAGCATTTTCGGCGGCGTGCATCTGTGATCGAACTGGGCAATCTGGATGTGGAGCGGGATTTCTCAGATGTGCGGCGGGTGGTGGCTGCTTACGAGGCACTGCTGTCAGCGCCTGCACCCGGGGAGTTGTTCCATGTGTGCTCCGGGCGTTTGTATTCCCTGCGACAAGTTCTACGCACCATGACGGACCTGACGGGTCACACCATGGAAGTCCGCGTGAACCCTGCCTTTGTGCGGCAGCACGAGATTACACGCTTGAGGGGCAACCCGGCGAAGTTGCAGAATTTTGTGCCACATCTGCCTGATTTTGAGCTGGCAGATACATTGAAATGGATGCTCCACGGCAACGCTGGGGATATTGCTGCGGCTTTGCCGACCAATTAACCGGACAAGCCTTCATTGACTGGGTATGTGATGATTCCATTGATTCCCGTTGTACTGTGCGGGGGCTCGGGCACACGGCTGTGGCCGCTGTCCCGCGAGAGTGAACCGAAACAGTTTCTGTCGCTGCATGGTGACACCAGCTTGCTGCAACAGGCACTTTTGCGGCTGCAGGGTTTGCCTGCGCCCTTGCCGGCGGCGGCACCACCGCTTCTGGTGGCCAACAGGGAACACCGTTTCCTGGTGGCGACGCAAGTGGAAACACTGCTCCCCCAGCAGGGCGCCACGGTGGTGCTGGAGCCTATGGGCAGGAATACGGCTCCCGCGCTGACGCTGGCGGCGTTGCAGGCTGTCACCGATGCACAGGCTGCGGGCGCAACGGAATCACCGGTGATGATGGTGATGCCGGCGGACCATGTGCTTCTGGACACTGCACGGTTTCACGCCGCGGTCGCCAAAGCCTGGCCGTTGGCCCTGGCGGGAAAGGTGGTGACTTTTGGCATTTGTCCAGACCGGCCAGAAACCGGCTACGGCTACATCCACAGGGGATGCACCGCGGCCGTTGAAGGCGTCTACGCTGTGAAAAGCTTTCGAGAGAAACCCGATGCTGCTGCAGCCCGACAGATGCTGGAGAGTGGTGAGTATCTGTGGAATAGCGGCATGTTCATGCTGAAAGCCCAGACGTGGCTGGATGCGGTGGCACATTTTCGGCCCGATATTCTGCAAACCTGTCAGCAGGCGATGCTGCAAGGCACACGGGATGCGGATTTCGTGCGGCCCGATGCGACCGTTTTTGCCGCATGTGCGGCAGAGTCGATCGACTATGCCGTCATGGAGAAGCTGCCTGCTGCAACTGCATTGGGCACAGATCTGCAGGTGGTCGCGCTGGACGCAGGGTGGTCGGACCTGGGGGCCTGGAATGCAGTGTGGGAAGTGCTGCCCCAGGATGCCTCAGGCAATGCCTTGCACGGAGACGTATTGCAGGTGGGGTGTGAGCAGTCGTTGCTCTACAGCACCAGCCGACTTGTAGCCGGTATTGGCCTGCACGGCCTGGTTGTGGTGGAGACGCCCGATGCGGTGCTGGTTTCCGACATGACCCAGGTGCAGGATGTCAAGCGTGTGGTGGCGGAGTTGAAGTCGCGTGCCCGCAGCCTGGCCGATACGCACCGAAAGACCCCGAGACCCTGGGGCTGGTACGACTCCATCGACAGGGGCGAGCGGTTTCAGGTCAAGCGCATTGTCGTCAAACCGGGCGCCAGCCTGAGCTTGCAGATGCACCACCATCGCGCCGAGCATTGGATTGTGGTGAAAGGCACCGCCGCGGTAACGAACGGAGAGAAAACGTTTCTGTTGTCAGAAAACGAGTCCACCTATATCCCGCTGGGTCACGTTCACCGCCTGAGCAACCCTGGAAAAATCCCGCTGGAAATCATTGAGGTTCAATCCGGCAACTACCTGGGCGAAGATGACATTGTGCGGCTGGACGACTCCTATGGCCGCACTCCTTAAGGCAACGCTGAATGAGTCCCCGCGATGGCGCGCGCCCGGCATGGGGAGGGGATGCAAGGCGCCCACCGCAGCCATGGGCCGGTGCCATGGTGAGGATGGGCAACGCCGCAGACCACCCGAGGCAGGGATGCGCCCCGAGGCCACCGCCCGGAAAAGTCTCATTCGGACCGGTGGCCCCACGTCATTCGACGGGGGTGTGCGTCAATTGCTCGTAGAGTGATCGGTAGGCACGGCCAACAACTTGCGGGGAAAACAATTGCTCCCATCGGGCGCGAGATGCTGCGCCGTAGCGGGCGCATAAGTCCCGGTTGCCAGCCAGTGTTTCGAGTGCCTTTGCCAGTGCCGGCGGATTCTCGGGCGGCACAACCAGGCCGGTTTCCCCGTGCCGGTTGATCCAGGTCGTGCCCGTACCAATTTCACAGCTCACCAGGGGTTTGCTCGCCTGAGCCCCTTCCAGGAGGGTGATCCCAAAAGCCTCTGACCGCAGATGCGACGGGAAGACCACCCCGCGCGACAGGCTCAGAATGGCGTGCTTGTCCGCGTCTGGCAAAGCCCCCAGGAACCGTACATTGCACAGCCCCATCTGCCGAGCCTGGGAACGCAGGGCTGCGCCCTCTGGTCCATCGCCAATCAAGACAATGGTGCCACTGAACAAACGCGCTGCGTCCAGCAAAAATGACAAGCCTTTGTAATAACGGAAAACGCCTACGAATAAAAAGAAATCGTCGCCCAGTTCAGCCCGCCAGCGCTGGACCAAGGCGGGGTCCGATACGGGTTGTTCATTGAGGCAATGGGGTATTTGCACCAGTTTCTCCTGGTAGCTTTTCAATACCTCGCTGGTAGCGGCGTAATTGGGAGAAGAAACGACGATGCGATCAGCGCTGTGTAGCAAGTATTTCCGCAATGGCGCATATGCCACGCCCAACCCACGCTGGCGCACGATGTCCGACACATAAGTCACCAGCAATGGCTGATGCCGGCGACGCACCAGCGGCAACAAGACATCGGCGAACGGCCAAGGGTAATGCATTTGAATCACATCCGCGTTGGATGCAGCAGCCCGGCATTGCCGCACAGCGTCCCACGCCCCTATATTGCACGATGCAATTTCCGCCCAGGAGCGCGCGCGAATCAGTTCACCTTCTGGCAGTTCAAGATGGGACGGGTGCGGGTGGCGGGCCAAGGCAAATACCGTGTTTTTCACCCCGAATGCCTGCGTGGCCATACAGAGCTGACGAATGGACTCCTCGAGCCCGCCTTGCGATTCGGGGAAATAGGCCCGGTAAATGTGCAACACCTGCAAGATCTTCATCCTTCGAGACCTCTGACTTGAGCGATGTGCTCATATACCTGGACCGTTTCCCTTGCGCAGCGCTCCCAGCTAAATGTCGCGGCACGTTGCAGGCCGAGATTGGCGAGACGGCTGGCCACAGATCCATCTTCCAGCAGCGTGAGCAGGCTTTCGCGCATGGCATCCACATCGTCCGGGTCCACCATCATGCCCGCTGGCCCCACCACCTCTGGCAATGAGGTGCGATTCGCCACCACGACCGGCACACCAGACGCCATTGCTTCCAGTGCAGGCAAGCCAAACCCTTCATACCGGGATGGATAGCAAAAGGCTGCGGCGCCGGCATACAGGGATGGAATCTGCTCATCTTTCACATAACCCAGCAAACGCAATTGACCTTGATGGATGAGGTTTTGCGCATCCTTCATCAGGGCACCGGTGTTCCAGCCGCTCATTCCTGCCACCACCAGGGGGAAACGCTGGCGAAGTGCCGGTGGCATACCGGCATAGGCCGTAAACAGCGTCTGCAGATTTTTGCGGGGCTCCAAGGTTCCCACGCACAGCAAGTACCCCTGTGGATCCAGCCCCAGCTCTGACAGGACAGGCTGCAGTTGAGCGTTGTCCCGGGGCCGAAAGCGTGCATCAGCCGCCAGATAGGTGACGGTGATCTTGTCATCCGGCACATCAAACCAGCGCTGCAGCGCGTGCTTGGAGTCCTCGGAAATCACCAGGATGTGGTCTGCGCGCTCGATGGCTGCCGGCAGACGCTTCTCCATGACATGCACCCGTTCAACCGGATGCGTTTCCGGATGGTCGAAGCATGACATGTCGCAAATCGTCAGCACCAAAGGACCATCGAAGGGCATGGGCAGGTAGTTGGGCTCGTGATAAATCGCCCCCTTCAAACCAGCCTTGCTGCGGTAGCGGAACAGGGCTTGCTGAAGCACATGGCGGGTCGCCCTCGGAAACGGCATCCAGCGCTGCAGCAGGCGGTTCAGTCTCTGGGCCGTGTGCGCGCTGGTAGCAGCTGGCAGCTGAAACCCGTCTTCAATCCGTATGCCATACACCGTGCACAAATCGACCAGCGCCAACCTGTCCATGGCCGTAAACAGGTGCCGGATGTATTGACCGATGCCTGTCAAGGGCGCCAGCAGGGGTGTTCCGTTGACCAAGACCTTCATCTTGCAATCACCTGCCTCCACAGAGCTCGTGGCAATGCGGCCACGGCAGTGGTTTCAATTTCTGCCCATGTCGCGCGCGAGAAACAGCGCCGGTGCGGCGCCGACGAACAGGTGGCCGCCCCACACTCTTGCGTCCGGCGCTCATGCGTCGCCAGAGGCCATGAAAGGATTCAGAAAATCACTCAAACCCATCGTCCCCAAAGCGCAAACACGGTGCTGCTTCATCTTTGGGAGACAGGCGATAGGCCATCGGCAGACGGGGCCAATCGATGGCAAGAGCGGGATCATTCCAGACAATGGAGCGTTCGTGCTCCGGGCTGTAATAGTCCGTTGTCTTGTAAAGAAAATCGGCAGATTCACTACAGGTCAAAAATCCATGCGCAAATCCTGGAGGAATCCAGAGCTGCCTGCGATTCACATCACTCAGCTCCACACCCACCCATTTCCCATAAGTCGGTGAACTTTTCCGGATATCCACCGCCACGTCAAAGACCATTCCGCGTACCACACGGACCAGTTTCCCCTGTGCTTTGGACGGCAACTGGTAATGCAGGCCACGCAATACGCCCTGGCTGCTATGGCTGTGATTATCCTGGACGAACTGGTAATGGGTTCCTGTGGCCTGATGAAAGGCTTGCTGATTGAAGCTTTCGAAAAAGCACCCCCGCGCATCAGCAAACACCTTGGGTTCGATGATGAGCACATCAGGAATGGCCGTAGAGGTTACTTGCATATTCAAAAAACACGGTCTTTCAACATGGCCAACAAATATTGGCCGTAGCCGTTTTTAATCAATGGTGCGGCCAATTGCTCCACTTGTGCCGCATTGATCCAGCCCAGGCGATAGGCAATTTCTTCGGGACAGGCGATTTTAAGCCCCTGCCGCTTTTCAATGGTGGCAATGAATTGGCCTGCTTCCAAGAGGCTTTCATGTGTGCCCGTATCCAGCCAAGCGTAACCCCGCCCCATGATTTCGACACTGAGCTGGCCCTGCTCCAGGTACAGGCGGTTGAGGTCGGTGATTTCGAGTTCGCCGCGCGCTGAGGGCTTGAGGCTTTTGGCCAGCTCCACGACCTGGTGGTCGTAGAAATACAGGCCGGTGACGGCGTAGTTGCTTTTAGGCACAGCAGGTTTTTCTTCCAGACTCAGCACTTTGCCGCTGGCATCGAACTCAGCCACGCCGTAGCGCTCGGGGTCGTGCACATGGTAGGCAAAGACACTGGCGCCCTCGGTGCGCTGGGAGGCATTGCCCAGCAGTTCGTGGAAATCGTGGCCATAAAAGATGTTGTCACCCAGCACCAGCGCGCTGGGTGAATCCCCCACGAACGACTCGCCGATGATGAAGGCCTGCGCCAGGCCGTCCGGGCTGGGCTGCACCGCATATTGCAGGTGGATGCCCCACTGGCTGCCGTCGCCCAGCAGCTGCTCGAAACGCGGCGTGTCCTGGGGCGTGCTGATGACCAGGATGTCGCGGATGCCCGCCAGCATGAGGGTGCTGAGCGGGTAATAGATCATGGGTTTGTCGTACACCGGCAGCAGTTGTTTGCTGATGGCCAGCGTGGCCGGGTGCAGGCGGGTGCCGGAGCCTCCGGCGAGGATGATGCCTTTGCGTGCAGTCATGGTGTGTGCTTCAGAGGATTTCGGTGAGCATGCGCGCCACGCCGGCTTGCCAGTGCGGCAAGGTCAGGCCAAAGGTGGATTGCAGTTTGGCCGTGTTCAGGCGCGAGTTGTGGGGTCGTGTGGCCGGTGTGGGGAAGGCACTGGTGGGCACGGGCGCTACCTCTTTTGCTTTGATTTTGATAGCTGGTTGCGCTTGCACAGCAAGGGCTAGAACCTCTTTTGCATACAAATTCCAGTTGGTTTCCCCCCCAGCCACGCAGTGGAAAAGGCCGCCATCGTTGGGGCGCTGATGCAGGTGGCGGATGGCGTGGGCCGTGACATCGGCCAGCAGGTCTGCGCCGGTGGGTGCGCCCCACTGGTCGTCGATGACGGTGAGGCGCTCGCGCTCCTGCGCCAGGCGCAGCATGGTCTTGGCGAAATTGCCGCCACGTGCGGCATAGACCCAGCTGGTGCGCAGGATCAGGTGCTTTGCACCCGACTGCGCAATGAGTTGTTCCCCTTCGAGCTTGGTGCGGCCGTACACGCTCAAGGGAGCGGGCGTGTCGGTTTCGACCCAGGGGCGGCTGCCGCTGCCATCGAACACGTAGTCGGTGCTGTAGTGCACCAGCCAGGCGCCCAGCTTGGCAGCCTCCTGGGCGATGGTGCCCGGAGTGGTGGCGTTCAGGGTGCGCGCGACATCGGCCTCGCTCTCCGCCTTGTCCACGGCCGTGTGGGCTGCGGCATTGACGATCACATCAGGGCGCAGGGCGCGCACGGTGTCGGCTACGCCCGCAGGATTGGAAAAGTCACCGCAATACTCCGTGCTGTCGAAGTCCAGCGCGGTGACGGTGCCCAGCACCGACAGGCTGCGCTGCAGCTCCCAGCCGACCTGGCCGTTTTTGCCCAGAAGCAGGATGTTCATGCGCTGGCGTCCGCAACGGCGGCGGGCTCTTGCGCATACTGGGTCTGCACCCAGTCGCGGTAAGCACCGGTCTGCACATGGGCCACCCACTGGGGATTGTCCAGGTACCACTGCACCGTCTTGCGGATGCCGGTCTCAAAGGTTTCGGCGGGCTTCCAGCCCAGTTCGCGCTCGATCTTGCGCGCGTCGATGGCGTAGCGGCGGTCGTGGCCCGGGCGGTCCTGGATGTAGGTGATCTGGCCGGCGTAGCTTTGCCCGTCCGCGCGCGGGCGCAGTTCGTCGAGCAGCGCACACACCCGGTTCACGATATCGATGTTGGGCATTTCGTTCCAGCCGCCCACGTTGTAGGTCTCACCGGGGGCACCGGCTTCCAGCACGCGGCGGATGGCGCTGCAATGGTCCTTCACATAGAGCCAGTCGCGCACCTGCATGCCGTCGCCGTAGACCGGCAGGTTCTTGCCAGCCAGGGCGTTGACGATCATCAGCGGGATGAGCTTTTCGGGGAAGTGGTAAGGCCCGTAGTTGTTACTGCAGTTGGTGGTGAGCACCGGCAGGCCGTAGGTGTGGTGCCAAGCTCGCACCAAGTGGTCGCTGGCCGCTTTGCTGGCGCTGTAGGGGCTGTTGGGCTCGAAACCGCGCGTCTCCGCAAAGGCCGGGTCAGTGGGTGCCAGCGATCCATACACCTCGTCGGTGGAGACGTGCAGAAAGCGGAAGGCGTCCCGCTCGGCTTCGGGCAGCGCGCTCCAGTAGGCTCGCACGGCTTCAAGCAGGCGGAACGAACCCACGATATTGGTCTGGATGAAGTCTTCCGGCCCGTGGATGGAGCGGTCCACATGCGATTCGGCCGCAAAGTTCACCACGGCGCGCGGCTTGTGCTCGGCCAGTAGGTGGGCCACCAGGGTGGTGTCGCCGATATCGCCCTGCACGAAGATGTGGCGTGCATCGCCCTGGACCCCGTCCAGGTTGTGCAGATTGCCCGCGTAGGTGAGCTTGTCGAGGTTGACGACAGGCTCGCTGGAGGCAGCAAACCAGTCAAGAACGAAGTTGGCGCCGATGAAACCCGCGCCGCCAGTAACCAGAATCATAGGGTGGGCTGTGTGAAATGCCTGCTCGGCAGAACCCGCGATTATCCCACCCTGCCCGGTTACCCGGTAACAGAGTTCAACACGGGCCTGCCGGGGCGGATTGAAAGGCCATCAGAAATGAATGCCGCGCATCATCTGCTGCAGCGCCACCGCCTCGGCCGACAGCTGCGGCTTGGCGTCCTTGCTGCCCTTGGCGGCAGTGGAATCCGGAAACATGCGAAAGCTGGTGTTCATGGCGATCTGCGCCACGCGCGGCACCAGCGCATGCAACACCTGCCCGGTAATGCCTAGCCGCGTAGCGATGCGCACGGGCTTGAAGATACAGGCCTGCGCAATCATGTCTGCCGCCTCCTCGGGCGCCAGGGTCGGCACGTTGTTGTAGATCTTGGTGGGCGCGATCATGGGTGTGCGCACCAGCGGCATGTTGATGGTACTGAAGGTAATGCCCTGGTCAGCGAACTCGCTCGATGCACAGCGTGTCCAGGCATCGAGCGCCGCCTTGCTGGCCACATAGGCTGAAAAGCGCGGCGCATTGGTCAGCACACCAATGGAGCTGATATTGACCACATGCCCCTTGCGCTTGGCCACCATGCCGGGCAAAAAGCCCATGGTCACGCGCAGGCAGCCAAAGTAGTTGAGCTGCATGGTGCGCTCGTAGTCGTGGAAGCGGTCATAGCTCGACTCGATGGCGCGGCGGATCGAGCGACCCGCGTTGTTGATCAGAAAGTCCACACCGCCGTGGTTGTCGATGAGCAATTGCACGAAGCGGTCGCAGTCCACCATGTCGGCGATGTCCGCGGCATAAGCGATGAACTCGTAGCCCTTGGTCCGGGCCTCGGCGCATGCCTCGTCGAGCTTGGCCTGGTCGCGCCCACAGATGACAGTGGTGGCACCCGCCTCGGCGAACTTGTGTGCGGCCGCCAAGCCAATGCCTGAGGAGCCCCCCGTGACCAGCACCACCTTGCCCGCCACCGTGCCCTTGAGACTGCGGTCGATGAACAGTTCGGGGTCGAGGTTGCGCTCCCAGTAGTCCCACAGTCGCCAGGCATAGTCCTTGAGGTTGGGGCAAATCACACCCGAACCCTTGAGCGCCGCCAGGGTCTCGCGGCAGTCAAAGCGCGTGGGGTAGTTCACGAAGGTGAGCATGTCCTCGGGCAGGCCCAGATCCTTCATGATGGCATTGCGCACGCGGCGCACCGGTGCCATGGCCATCAGGCTTTTCTTCACGCTCTTGGGGATAAAGCCCAGCAGCGCGGCGTTGATGAACAGGTTCATGCGCGGCGCATGCGCGGCGCGGCTGAAGATATCGAGAACATCGCCCACGCGGTAGCCGACCGGGTCCACCAGATGGAAGCACTTCTTGGTGATGGACTGCTGGTGGCTGATGACGTTGAGCGCGTTCACCACAAAGTCCACCGGCACAATGTTCACGCGCCCGCCTTCCAGGCCCACGGTGGGCATCCAGGGCGGCAGCAACTGGCGCAGGCGCTGGATGAGTTTGAAGAAGTAGTAAGGCCCGTCGATCTTGTCCATCTCGCCCGTGGTGCTGTCGCCCACCACCATGGCGGGGCGGTACACCGTCCAGGGCACCTTGCAGTCCTTGCGCACAATTTTCTCGCTCTCGTGCTTGGTCTGGAAGTACGGGTGGTCCAGGCCTTCGGCCTCCTCGAACATGTCTTCGCGGAACACGCCTTCGTACAGGCCGGCAGCGGCGATGGACGAGACATGGTGAAAATGCCCCGCGTCGATGGCTTTGGCCAGATCCACCGTGTTGCGCGTGCCCTCGATGTTCACGGCGGCCTGTGTCTCTTCGTCGGCACCCAGGTCATACACCGCAGCCAGATGAAAGAAATGGTCGATCTGCCCTTTGAGCTTTTTGACGTCTTCGCCTGCAACGCCCAGTTTCTTTGCTGTGAGGTCGCCGAACACCGGCAATGCCCGGGCCGCACTCACCCCCCAGAAGCGGCGAAGATCGGCCACCTTGTCCGCACTTTCCCTGCGGATGAGGAAGTGCACGGTGGCCCCCTTGCGCTCCAGCAGCTTCTTGACCAGCCGCTTGCCAATGAACCCCGTTGCTCCCGTCACGAAATACTGCATGGAAAACTCCTCTGAGATTTCTTGATTCTTGCGCAAGGCATCGCCGCACCGATTCAGCACAAACCCGCGCAGCATGAGGCAAGTGCCTGCTTCGGCTAGGTGCGACGCTCTACGGTTTTAGGAGCGCGCGCCTACACCCGCAGCGCATCGCGGCGTAAAGTGCGGCCATGCGTCAGAGGCGGCCCGCCCTGGCAAACCCAACCAACCCGCATACCGGAGGCCCCATGGTCAAGAAACTGCAGAAACTCAGCGCCGACAAGAAAAAGAGCAACGCCCAACTGTCCAGCACCGTCAAAGACTCCGCACAGCAAATCTGGCTGGCTGGCTTGGGCGCCTTCTCCAAAGCCCAGGAAGAAGGCGGCAAGGTGTTTGAAGCCCTGGTCAAGGAAGGCCTGACCATCCAGCGCAAGACCCAGGCCGTGGCCGAAGAAAAGATCACCGAAGCCACCAGCCGCGTGACCACCATGGCCAGCGACATTGGCTCCAAGGCCCAAGGTCAGTGGGACAAGCTGGAGAACATCTTTGAAGACCGCGTGGCGAAGGCCTTGTCCAAGCTGGGCGTTCCTTCTGCACGCGACCTGGAAGCACTGAGCGCCCGCGTGGACGCCTTGTCCAAGGGCAAGTCGGCCCCGGTAAAAGCTACAGCCAAGCCTGCTGCCAAAGCCCCCGCCAAGAAGGCAGCTGCCAAGGTAGCCACGCCTCGCAAGGCCGCAGCCAAGCCCGCCGTCAAGGCCGCACCGGCCAAGAAGGCTGCCGCCAAGAAGCCCGCAACCCGTGCAGCAGCCACGGGCACCAGCGCCCCTTCGGCCAGCTGATCGCGCACCGGTAGCCGTTCGGGCCCCGCCCGCATTACATGGCACCATGCCCAAAGGCCGACACGCCCACAGCGTGTCGGCCTTTTTTTGTTTTGCGAAAGCCTACGGGCTGCGATACAAGCAGCCATGTAAGCAGCGAGGCAAGGGACGATCTGGCGCGAATCGCTGAAGGCCCGCGCCCTGCCTCATGTCGCACTGCAGCATTTCTGCGTGGGTTAGAGTAGCCACCAGAGACATCGAAACAACGACACACAACGACGCGAAGGGGCCCGCACACATGGTGAAGAAAGCGCCGCGCCGCACTGCCGAACGCATCCTGGAAGTGTCCCTGGACCTGTTCAACCGGTTTGGCGAACCCAACGTTTCCACCACGCTCATCTCGGCTGAGCTGCGCATCAGCCCCGGCAACCTTTACTACCACTACCCTGCCAAGGACGAGCTCATCAATGCGCTGTTTGACCGTTATGAAACCGCGCTGAACGAATTGCTGGGCGCCAGCGACAACGTGCGCAACGTGGAAGACGCCTGGTTCTTCATGCACACGCTGTTTGAGATCATCTGGCAGTACCGTTTTTTGTACCGGGACCTCAATGACCTGCTGTCCAAGAACCGCCGACTGGAAACGCATTTCCAGACCATCCTGAAAAGCAAGACCCGCGCGGTGCGGGCCATGCTGGATGGCATGGGCCGCGCAGGCGCCTTGTGCATGGACGCCGGCGATCAGGAGGCCACCGCCACCAGCATGGTGGTGGTGCTGACCTACTGGCTCAGCTTCGAATACGTGCAGGACCCGCGCCACGCACTGGAACCCGAGAGCGCCCCGGCGGCACTGCAGCGGGGTGCGCACCATGTGCTGCACTTGCTGATGCCTTACCTTGAAGACGCACAGCGCGTGCATCTGCGGCAGATCGTGGGTGCCGACACACCGGCCACCGCTTGACCAGCACGGCCCACGCAACCCAAACCCAGGAGACACACCATGGCCCAATGGTCCCCTTTCCCGCATGCTGGTGACTACCGGTGGAATGCAGCCAGCGTCACGCAGCAATGGAGCCGGCTGCACAGCGGCGATGCCGAGCCCTGCCCCCCGGATGCCGCCGTGCTGCAAGCCTGGGCACTGTTTCACAACGGCGAGTTCGAGCAAGCCGCGGCGGCGGGCCTGAGCGCAGGCGGCGCCGGCATCACGGCGGCCAACAAGGCCACCGCGATTTACGCCAACTACCTGGAGCCCAAGGAAAAGACGCGCCTGGACCTGTTCCTGCAGGTGGCCGAGCGCGCCGCAGCCCAGGCCGCACAAGAGCCCGAGAACGCCAACGCCTGGTACTGGCATGCCTATGCCCTGGGCCGCTACAGCCAGGGCATCAGCGTGGCCAAGGCGCTGGCGCAGGGGCTGGGGCTGGGCGACAAGATCAGGAATGCGCTGGAAAAAACAATGGCCCTGTCACCCCGGCATGCCGATGCCCGCATCGCGCTGGGCACGTTCCACGCCGAGGTGATCGACAAGGTGGGCGCGCTGATTGGCGGGATGACCTATGGCGCCAAGAAAGAACTGGGCCTGCAGCTGTTTCAGGAAGCCCTGCGCATCCACCCAGGCTCGGCCATTGGCATGATCGAATACGCCAATGCACTGGTGATGCTGGAAGGCGACGCAAAGATGCAGGAGGCCACGCAGCTGTATGAAAAGGCGGCGGCCTGCGAGCCGCTGGATGCGCGAGAGCACCTCGACGTGGAGATGGCGCGCATTGAACTGCAGGAAGGCTGAGCTCGCTGCGCCAGCGCAAGCCAGCGCCCCGGTTCAGCCGAAACGCCGCGCGGCGATCTCCAGCAGGCCGTCAAAAATGAGGTTGTCCAGCAGCTCGAACGGGCGCGTCATGCTGGGCGCCATCTTCCAGCCGGCGCCACCGGTCATGACACAGGCAGGCTCGGTGCCGCAGTGGGCCATCACATGCTGCACCATGCGCTCGACCGCACCGGCAATCGCATAGGTGCCGCCACTGGTCAGGGCATCGCTGGTGTTGGTGGGAAAAAGGCGCACCTCGCCCGTGGGCACATGCAGGCCGGCGGTGCCGGCCTCCAGGGCGCGCAGCATGATGCCGTGGCCCGGCAGGATCAGCCCGCCCAGAAACCGCCCGTCCGCATCCAGGCATTCCACGGTGACCGCCGTGCCCACCATCACCACCACGATCGGGCGCGCAGGGCCTTTTGCCAGCACATGGTGGCGGGCGCCGATCATGGCCACCCAGCGGTCCGATCCGAGGCGCGAGGGGTGGTCGTAGCCGTTGACCACACCCGCCTCTTGTGCCGACGACACCACCCACTGCGCCGGCACATCCCACAGTTCCATCTGGTCTTGCACGCGGCGCTTGACGGCATCGCCCGCCACCACGCAACCCAGCATTCTGGATGGCACCGGCAGGTTGGCCCAGGAGCCTTCGGCCAGGCGGTCGATGTTGTCCAGAAATTCGGCGCCATGCGCCAGCAAGGCTGCGCCCGGGCGGTGAGCGTCGTACAACGCCCATTTGAGACGCGTGTTGCCGACGTCGATGGCCAGAAATGTCATGCGGCGGATTATCCCGAGTTTTCACGCGGGCCCGTTCGCATGCCGCAAAGGCGCGTGACAAGCCCCCCAGCCGAAGCGGCGCAGGGGCCTCGCCAATCACAGCGCGGCGTTCACCCCTGCCGCCACGGCAACCCCTGCCGGCGCCAGCCGCCTTTTTTGCCGCGCTGCGCATGGCTGTCGGGGTCGCCCTCGAAGCCTTCGAGGATGTTGTAGGCGGTGATGCCCAGCTCGGTGGCGCGGCGCGCGGCGGCAATCGAGCGCACACCGCTGCGGCACAGCAGCACGGCGCGGCCGCCTTCGGGCACGGCGGCGCGCAGCTGGGCGTCGAAATCGGCATTCATCGCCATGCCGGGCCATTGCTTCCAGGCCACGGCAATGGCGCCGGGCACCTGCCCCACCCATTCGCGCTCGGCATCGCTGCGCACGTCGATCAGCACGGCCTGGCCGTCTTGCACCCATCGCCAGGCCAGCTGCGCCGGCACATCGCCCGCATAGCCCTCGGCCGCGCGCGGCGCCTGCAGGCTGGCGCCATCGGCGTCGTGCCGCAGGCCCGAGTGCAGGTTGGCCGGCACCGCCTCGTCGATGCGGCGCGGGCGCGGCAGCTGCAGCGACTCCATCAGCGCCACAAACTCTTCCTGGCTGCGGCCGGCCACGCGGGCGTTACCGGCCTTTTCGGCACCGATGGTGGAATGGCTGCGCCCGTTGTAATCGTGGCCGGGCCAGACGGTGGTGCCCTCGGGCAAGGCAAACAGCACGCCGGTGATGCTGCGGTACAGGTCGGCCGCGCTGCCCGACTGGAAATCCGTGCGGCCGCAGCCGTTGATGAGCAAGGTGTCGCCGGTAAAGACATGGTCGCGCCACAGGAACGACATGCTGCCCGCCGTGTGTCCGGGGGTGTGCAGGGCGCGCAGGGTTTCGCCGCCAAAGGCCAGCGTTTCACCGTCTTGCAACTGCACCGCCGCCGTGCCAATGCCGCAGCCCGCGGGCACCGCCGTGCGCGCCCCGGTGTGCTCGGCCAGGCGGCCCGCGCTGGTGATGTGGTCGGCGTGCGCGTGGGTCTCCACGGCCCAGCGCAGCGTGAGCTGGTGCGACTGCAGCACGGCCAGGTCGCGCTCCAGCTGCTCGTCCACCGGGTCGATGATCAGCGCATCGCGCGTGGCGGGGTCGTGCAGGATGTAGGTGTAGGTGCTGGAAGCGGGGTCGAACAGCTGCAGGGGAATCATGGTGGGCATCCAGGTGATAGATCCGGGCGGACGGTGCGGCCATTGTGCCGCGCACTGCCCTTGCCTTCAAACGCTGGGCAACGCATCGGCACGCTCATTCCCACAGCGGGGCCGGTTGCTCGCGCAGGGCGTGGCGCAGCACCGGGTAGTCGGGCACCACCGTGGCCACGGTGCCCCAAAAACGCGGGCTGTGGTCCATCACGCGCAGGTGCGCCAGCTCGTGCGCCACCACATAGTCGATGATGGCCGGGCGGTAGTGCAGCAGGCGCCAGTTCAGGCGGATGGAGCCGTCGGCCTTGGCGCTGCCCCAGCGGGTCTGGGCGCTGGACAGGCGCAGGCGGGTCCAGCGCACACCGAGCAGCGGCGCGAAATGGTCGAGCCGGGCGGTGAAGTGGCGGAGCGCATCGCGCATCAGCCAGGCCTGCACGGCATCGCGGATTTGCGCCGGGCTGGCGCTGTGGGGCAGGCCGATGCGCAGGCTGGCACCCGTGGCGCCTTCACTGGCGGAGACCAAGGCACCGCCCTGGCCGGTGAAACCGTGGGTGGGGTCCAGCACCACGGTGAGCGGCTCGCCCAGGTAGGGCAGTTGCGCGCCGTGGGCCCAGGCAATGCGGCCGCCCTCGCTGCGCTGCTGGCGCGCGCGGGCTTCATCGAGCTTGCGCAGGATCCAGCCCGATTTTTCGCGCAGCGCCGCCTCCACGGCCGAGAGCGTGACCCAGCTGGGCGCCCGCACGGCCAGGCCATCGGCCCCCACCGTGAAGCCAATGCTGCGCCGGCGCACGCGCTGCAGCGCATAGGCCACCACGGCATCGCCCAGCAGCACCTCGCGGTTGGCCTGGGGATGGCGGAACTCGGCAGGGGACAGCAGCGACGCCAAGGCCGGTGCCGGTGCAGCAGTGGGGGGCGCGTTGTTTGCTCCTGTTTCAGGAGCTGCTTGCGCTTTATCCACAAGCGCTACAGGCAGTTTTGGCTTGATTTTCTCGGCCGGCGACCCTGCCACCGTGGGCGAGGCGCCAGCGGCGCGATCCTGCGGCCCGGGCGGGTCGAACAGGTCGAGCGCCAGTTGCACCAGCCGCTGCATCATGGCGCCCTCACGGGCGAGAGGAATACGCCTCGGGGTCCAGGCGGCGCATTTCGGCTTCGATCCAGGCCTCGACCTCCTGCATCAGTTCGTCGGGCTTGCGGCCCACGCTGGGGATGGGCTGGCCGATCGACACATCCACCACCCCGGGGCGCTTGATGAAGGCCTTGCGCGGCCAGACCCGGGCCGAGGTGACGGCCACCGGCACCACGGGCACCCCGGTATCAATGGCCAGCCGCGTGCCGCCGCTCTTGTATTGGCCCGCCTGCCCGCGCTCGATGCGCGTGCCCTCGGGGAACATGATGACCCAGGTGCCGCGCGCCAGCAGCGCCCGGCCCTGCTGCACCACCTTGACGAAGGCGCGCGCGCCCTGGCCGCGGTCGATGTGGATCATGTCCAGGCTGCCAATCGACCAGCCGAAAAAGGGCACGCGCAGCAGCTCCCGCTTGAACACATAGGCCAGCGGGCGCGGCATGATGGCCGGCATGAGGAAGGTCTCGTAGGTGGACTGGTGCTTGACCAGCAACACCACGCCCTGGTTTTCCTGCGTGGGCAGATGCTCCATGCCGGTGATGCGCGGGCGGATGCCCATGATGACGCGGGCGGCATCGACACTGAGCTTGAGCCAGGCCCGCGCGATGCGGTAACGCGTGCGGCTGCTGGCGCCAAAAAGCCGCACCAGCAGGATGGCCAGCGTGTAGGGCACCACGGTGATGCCCATCCAGAGCATGTGGACGATGGAACGGATCAAGGCCATATTTTTTGCGTGTTTTTAGTCTCTGGCGCTTACTGGCAAAGCGCCAGCAGCTATCAAATAAGTAGTATCAGTACGCCAGGGGTGGCGTGCCAGACACTGCAGCAGTTTCCGGCGCGGGCGTGGGTTGCGGCGCTGGCGCCGGGGGCAGCAGCTGCTCGACAAACGCCGCCAGGCTGGCATGCACCCGCGTGGCGGCGGGGAATTCGATGGGCAATATCTGCCCCGGCTGCAGGTGCTCCGACCGGCCCGTGCACACCAGATGCACTTGCGCACCCAGCGCCGCGCCGGCCTGCAGGTGCTCGGCGCAACTGCCCACCACCTGCACATCGAAGGGCTCCACGCCATAGCGGTCGCAGATTTGCTCGAGCAGGCCGGGCGCGGGTTTGCGGCAATGGCAGGCCTCATCGGGCGCGTGCGGGCAATAGAACACGGCGTCGATGCGCCCGCCCGCCGCCGCCACCTGCCGCAGCATCTTGGCGTGGATGGCATTGAGCGAGACCACATCGAACAACCCCCGCCCCAGCCCCGGCTGGTTGGTGGCCACCACCACATGCCAGCCCGCATGGTTGAGCCGGGCCACGGCCTCCAGCGCGCCCGGCTGGGCGCTCCACTCCTCGGGCGAGGTGATGAAGTCATCGCCCAGCAGGTTGAGGGTGCCGTCGCGGTCGAAAATGGCGAGTTTCATAGAAGGGGTTTGCCTTGTGAGAACCACCAGCCTACCAGCCTCTCAGACCGCCAGACGGGACAAGTCGGCCACGCGGTTCATGGCTTCGTGCAGCGTCTTGAGCAGGCCCTGGCGGTTCAGGCGCAGGTCCAGCTGCTCGGCGTTGACCATCACGTCGTCAAAAAACGCATCCACCGGCGCGCGCAGCACGGCCAGGGTCTGCAGGCTGGCGGTGTAGTCGCCCGCGTCGAACTGGGCATTGGCCTCGGGCACAAAGCGCTGCAGGGCGGCAAACAGGTCTTGCTCGGCCTGCTCTTGCAGCAGCACCGGGTTGACATGGGCATCCACCGGCCCTTCGACCTCGGCCTTCTTGAGGATGTTGCCGACGCGCTTGTTGGCTGCTGCCAGCGCCGGGCTTTCGGGCAAGGCGGCAAAGGCGCGCACTGCGGCCAGTTGCTTTTCGACCAGGGCCAGGCGTTGCGGGCGCAGGGCCAGCACGGCGTCCACCTCTTGGGCGCTGTAGCCCTGCTCGCGCAGGCTGCCAGCGAGACGGTCGTAGATGAAATCGGCCAGCGCAGCCGATGCGTCGGTGATCTTGTCGCCAAAGGCGGGCACAGCACCGGCCAGCAGCGCGTTCAAATCCAGCGACAGGTCTTTTTCGACCAGCATGCGGATCACACCCAGCGCGTGGCGGCGCAGCGCAAACGGGTCGCGGTCGCCCGTGGGCAGGTTGCCAATGCCGAACATGCCGACCAGGGTTTCCAGTTTGTCGGCCAGCGCCACCACCACACCGGCGGTGTTGCGCGGCAGCGCATCGCCCGCAAAACGGGGCTTGTAATGGTCTTCGATGGCGTGCGCCACGGTCTCGCCCAGGCCGTCGTTCAGGGCGTAGTAGCCGCCCATGGTGCCCTGCAGCTCGGGGAACTCGCCCACCATGTCGGTCACGAGATCGGTCTTGGCCAGCAGCGCGGCCAGGTCGGCATCGGCCACCAGTTGCGCGTCACCCAACTGGGTGGCGATGGCGTTCGCAATCGCGCGCACGCGCTCCACGCGCTCGCCCTGCGTGCCCAGCTTGTTGTGATAGACCACCTTGCCCAGGCCCTCGACGCGCGAGGCCAGGGTCTTCTTGCGGTCCTGGTCGAAGAAGAACTTGGCATCGGCCAGGCGCGGGCGCACCACGCGCTCGTTGCCACCGGTCACAAAGCTGGTGTCTTCGGGGCTGATGTTGCTGACCACCAGGAACTGGTTGGTCAGCTTGCCCGCGGCGTCGAGCAGCGGGAAGTATTTCTGGTTGGCCTTCATCGTGAGGATGAGGCATTCCTGCGGCACGCCCAGAAACTGCTCCTCAAACTGGCAGATGAGCACATTGGGGCGTTCGACCAGCGCGGTGACTTCGTCCAGCAGGGCTTCGTCTTCGATAGGGCGGGCGCCGTTGCCCACCTGGGCGGCAGCGGCGGCCAGCTGGCGCGCGATCTCGGCCTTGCGCTCGGCAAACGATGCGATCACGGCGCCGTCTTTGCGCAGCGTGGCGGCGTAGCTGTCGGCGTCGGCCAGCACCACGGGCGACACGGCGGCTTCAAAGCGGTGTCCTTGCGTGCTGTTGCCGGCCGTCAGGCCCAGCGCCTTGACGGGCACCACGGCAGCGCCATGCAGCGCCACCAGGCCGTGCGCGGGGCGCACAAAGTTCACGCTGCTCCAGCCAGGTAGCTCGCAGTCGGTTTCGAGCTGGTAGCTCATGACCTTGGGGATGGGCAGCTTGGCGATGGCTTCATCCAGCGCCTTTTGCAGGCCACCCGCCAGCGTGGCGCCGGGCACCACGCTGTCGTAGAACAGCGCTTCGGCCTTGCCATCCTGTGCGCGCTTGAGCGCGGCCACGGCGGCTGCGGGGTTGGACACATCGGCCCCCAGCGCCTGCAGCTTTTTCAGCAGCGCGGGCGTGGCGTTGCCGCTGGCGTCCAGGCCCACGGTCACCGGCATCAGCTTTTGCTGCACGGCCTTGTCGGCGGCCTTGTCGGCCACGGCGGTTACGTGCGCGGCCAGGCGGCGGGGCGAGGCAAAGGGCGTGATCACCGAGGCGGCCGTCGCCAGGCCCTGGGCCTTGAGCTGGTCGCCCAGCACGGAGGCAAACGCATCGCCCAGCTTTTGCAGCGCCTTGGGGGGCAGTTCTTCGACAAACAGTTCAACGAGGAGGTTTTGGGTCGTCATGTTCTTGTTCTTTCGCTCGTTCACGCTGCCTTTTTGACCATCTGTTCGACCCACTCACGCGGCGCCATGGGGAACCCCAGGCGCTCGCGGCTTTCGTAGTAGCTTTGCGCCACGGCGCGGGCCAGGTTGCGGATGCGGCCGATGTAGGCGGCGCGCTCGGTCACGCTGATGGCGCCGCGCGCGTCCAGCAGGTTGAAGCTGTGCGCGGCCTTGAGCACCTGCTCATAGGCGGGCAAGGCCAGTTGCTGCTCCATGAGGTACTTGGCCTGCTTTTCGTGCGCGTTGAAGGCGGTGAACAAAAAGTCGGCGTCGCTGTGCTCGAAGTTGTAGGTGGACTGCTCGACCTCGTTTTGCTTGTACACGTCGCCGTAGCTCAGCCGGGAGCCGTCGGCGCCTTCGGTCCAGGTCAGGTTATAGACGTTGTCCACGCCTTGCAGGTACATGGCCAGGCGCTCCAGGCCGTAGGTGATTTCACCCGTGGCGGGCTTGCAGTCGATGCCGCCCACTTGCTGGAAATAGGTGAACTGCGTCACCTCCATGCCGTTGAGCCAGACCTCCCAGCCCAGGCCCCAGGCGCCGAGCGTGGGGTTTTCCCAGTCGTCTTCGACAAAGCGGATGTCGTTTTTTTTGAGATCGAAGCCCAGGGCTTCGAGCGAGCCCAGGTACAGCTCCAGGATGTTGGCTGGCGCGGGCTTGAGCACCACCTGGAACTGGTAGTAGTGCTGCAGGCGGTTGGGGTTCTCGCCGTAGCGGCCGTCCTTGGGGCGGCGGCTGGGCTGCACGTAGGCGGCCTTCCAGGGCTCGGGGCCAATCGCTCTTAAAAACGTAGCAGTGTGCGATGTACCGGCGCCCACTTCCATGTCATAGGGTTGCAACAGCGCGCAGCCCTGGGCGTCCCAGTAGGACTGCAGCTTCAAGATGATTTGTTGGAAGGTCAGCATGAATCGATTCTGGCTTGCCGCAGGCCGGGCCTGCGCCGATGAAAAAGAGGGGCAGTCAGCGCTGCCCAAACGTCGATTTTACGGCGCCGCCCGTGCGGATGCGGGCAAGAAACGCCCGGCCGCCTGTGCCGACGCGCAAAGACGCGGATGCGAAGGGCTGCTAGACCCTTTCACGCCCTGCACCTTCACCAATTCGTCACAGTCGTGACATTCAATGCCGGTTTGTCCTTTTGTGTATCACCACCAACTCTTGCGCATGACTTCATTCTTCACCTCCTCCCGCCGGAATCTTTTCTGTCTCTCCCTGGTGGCTGCAGCAGCCCTGTCCGCCTGCGGCGGCGGCGATGACGATTTCGAGCCCACGCCCAGCACCCTCAAGCTGGAGAAAATCGGCGGGTATTCCTCCGGCACGTTCCTCAAGAGCGCAGCGGAAATCCCCGCCTTCGACGCAGCCTCCAAGCGCGCCTTCGTGGTCAACGCCCAGTCGGGCAAGCTCGACGTGCTGGACCTGAGCGACCCCAAGAACCCCAAGAAAGTGGACGAAGTTGACGGCACCAAGGTGCTCGCAAATGGCGAGGTCAACAGCGTGGCCGTGAAAGATGGCCTGGTGGCCATCGCCATCCAGGCCAAGCCCAAAACCGCCCTCGGCAGCATCGCGATCTACCAGGCGTCTGACCTGAAGCTGCTGGGCTCGGCCACCGTGGGCGCACTGCCCGATATGCTGACCTTCACGCCCGACGGCAAGACCGTGCTGGTGGCCAACGAAGCCGAACCCAGCGACGACTACCAGGTGGACCCCGAGGGCTCGATCAGCATCGTGGACGTGAGCAACCCTGCCAGCCCCAAGGTGAGCACCGCCGACTTCAAGGCTTTCAACAGCCGCGCTGCCGAGCTGCTGGCCAAGGGCGTGCGCCTGTTTGGCCCCAACGCCAACAACACCGGCAAGGCCACCGTCGCGCAAGACCTGGAGCCTGAATACATCGCTGTGGCAGCCGACGGCAAAACCGCCTGGGTCACGCTGCAGGAAAACAATGCGATGGCCATCGTGGACATCGCCAAGGCCACGGTCACCGACATCGTGGCGCTGGGCTACAAGGACCACAGCTTGGCCGCCAATGCACTGGACGTTGCCGACAGCGACGGCAAGAACCCCGTCATCAACATCGCCGTAGCCCCCAACGTGCTGGGCATGTACATGCCCGACGCCATCTCTGCCTACAAGGCAACCGACGGCCAGACCTACCTGGTGACGGCCAACGAGGGCGACGCGCGCGCCTGGGGCGAGAACACGCCCGCCTACTTTGGCAACGGTGCCGGGGGCCAGGGCGACGTGACCAAGGGCTTTGTGGAGGAATGGCGCGTCAAGAACCTGGTGCATAAGAGCGGCTTCCTGCGCCGTGCCGACGACGACCTGCCCGCCCACCTGATCGCTCTGGCCAAGGGCGACGGCGGCGCGCTGCTCAACCCCGACAACTTCGGCTGGTGCGGCGCCATCGCGGGCGACCCCAAGACCTGCCGCGATGACGACCAGCTCGGCCGCCTGAAGGTCACCTGGACCCAGGGCTACCAGACCAACGCCGACGGCAGCCCCAAGTGGTACAACGCCAAGGGCGTGGCCGACGCCGCCGGCAACCGCCTGATGTACGACAAGCTGTACGCCTACGGCGGGCGCTCCATCTCCATCTGGAACGACAAGGGCGCCCAGGTGTGGGATTCGGGTGCTGCCATTGAGCAGTTCCTGGCCAGCGATGAATGCAAGCTGGGCTCCAAGCGCGACATCGCCTGCAAAACCTACTTCAACACCGGCCACGACGAGACCGCTACGCTGGACGCCCGCAGCTCCGCCAAAGGACCCGAGCCCGAAGGCCTGACCGTTGGCACCATCGGCAACAAGACCTTCGCCTTTGTGGGCCTGGAGCGCATGGGCGGCGTGCTGGTGTTCGACATCACCGACCCCAAGGCCCCCCAGCGCGTGGACTACATCAACACCCGTGAAGACTGGACCGCGAGCTTCAGCGACAAGACGCCGCCCGATCTGTCCAAGGTGGGCGACCTGGGCCCTGAAGGCCTGGCGTTCATCCCCGCCAAGCAGTCGCCCAACGGCAAGCCCTTGCTGCTGGTGGGCAACGAGGTGAGCGGCAGCACCGCGGTGATTCAGCTCAACCTGGGCTATTGACCGAGCATTGAGCAAAAGCCCCGTCAGCAGATCACTGGTGGTCTTCTGGCGGGGCAGGAGCCAGGTTGGGGAAGCGACCCGCGCCACGGTTTCGGTGCCGCTGACTTTTGCCTACTCCTTACCCTTCTCAATTTTGATAGCAGCCTCCGCTTATCCAATAAGCGCTAGAGGCTGTTTTCGCCTCAACCCTAGACGTCAATGCAGCTGACCCAGAAACTGGCGCAGCTCCGGTGTCTGCGGGGCGCCAAATAGCTGCTCGGGCGCGCCCATTTCGTGCACCCGGCCCTGGTGCATGAAGACCACGCGGTCGCTCACCTTGCGGGCAAAGCCCATTTCGTGGGTGACCATGATCAGCGTCATGCCCTGGTCAGCGAGGCCTTCGACCACTTGCAACACCTCGCCGACCAGCTCCGGGTCGAGCGCGGATGTCACCTCGTCGCACAGCAGGATCTCCGGGTTCATGGCCAGCGCACGGGCGATGGCCACGCGCTGCTGTTGGCCGCCCGAGAGCTGATCGGGCATGGCATCGAACTTTTCCGCCAGACCGACGCGCGCCAGCAGGCGCTGGGCATTCTGGCGCGCCACGTCCTTGGGCTGGCTGGTGACGAGTGTGGGCGCCAGCATCACATTGCGGCCCACCGTGAGGTGCGGAAACAGGTTGAAGTTCTGAAAGATCATGCCCACGTTCTTGCGCAACTCGCGCAGAGCGTGGGCGTCACCGGCCTTCAAGGGCTGGCCGTGCACGCTCAGCTCGCCTTGCTGAAACTGCTCCAGCCCGTTGATGCAGCGCAGCAGCGTGGACTTGCCCGAGCCGCTTTTGCCGATGATGGAAATCACCTCGCCGCGCTGCACCTGCAAGTCAACGCCCTTGAGCACTTCGTTGTCGCCATAGCGTTTGCGCAGACCTTTTATCTGCACCAGCGGAAAGATGCCTGGCGCTGGGGCGGTGGATGCGGGGGAAAAAGAGGCAGCAGAGGCGGTGGTCATGGCAGGCAATCCAGGTCAGGTCAACAAATCAGGCGAGCAAACGGAACATTGCGGGCAGTCAGCGCCTCGGGCGCAAGCGCCGCTCCAGCCGCTGGCTCCATAGCGACAGCGGAAAACACAGGGCAAAGTACAGCGCTGCCACGCAGCCGTAGATCAGGAAAGGTTCAAAGGTGGCATTGGCGATCAGCTGGCCAGCCTTGGTGATTTCGATAAAGCCGATCACGCTGGTCAGCGCCGTGCCCTTGACGATCTGCACGCTGAAGCCGGCCGTGGGCGCAATGCCCATGCGCAGCGCCTGCGGCAGGATTACGTGACGCAGTTGCTCGGTAAAACCCATTGCCAGGCTGGCCGATGCCTCCCACTGGCCTTTGGGAACGGACTCCACGCAGCCACGCCAGATCTCGCACAGATAGGCGCTGGAGTAGAGCGTGAGACACACGCAGGCCGCCAGCAGCGGCGAGGTGTCGATGCCCACCATGGCCATACCGAAATAGGTCAGAAAGAGTTGCATCAATAGCGGCGTGCCCTGAAACACCTGCACATAGGTGGCAACAAAGCGCTGCGCCCCCGGCAGCTTGGCCAGGCGCAACACCAGCAGGGCCATGCCCAGCACGCTGCCGCAGACGAAAGCAATGACGGACAAGCCCACCGTCCAGCGCAGGGCCAGCAGCAGCTGTTTGGCAATGTCCCAGAAAGTGAAATCAACCATGGTGCGTCACTCCTTCAGGCGCGGCGGCCAAACACCCAGCGCGGGCCGATCCAGTTGAGCAACTGGCGCAGCAGCACGGCCAGGCCGAGATAGACCACGGTGACGAGGATGTAGGACTCGAAACTGCGGAAGGTGCGGCTGGAGATGAGGTTGGCGGCGTACGAGATCTCCTCGGTCGAGATCTGGCTGCACACCGAGGAGCCCAGCATGACGATGATGGTCTGCCCCACCAGCGACGGCCACACGCGGCCCAGCGACGGTGGCAGCACTACGCGGGTGAAGGTTTGCCACGGCGACAGTGCAAGGCACTGCGCGGCCTCGATCTGTCCATGCGGTGTGGCCTCGATGCCGGAGCGGATCTGCTCGCAGGCATAGGCGCCCAGGTTCAGCGTCATGGCCAAAATGCTGGCCACCTCGGGCGAGAGGCGCACGCCCATGGACGGCAGGCCGAAGAACAAAAAGTACAGCTGGATGATGAACGGCGTGTTGCGAAACACCTCGACATAGGCGGCCACCCCAAAGCGCAGCGCTGCCCCACCGTACAGCCGGGACCAGGCGCAGGCAATGCCCAGCAGAACGCCCAGCGGAATGGCGATGCCGGTCAGCACCGCCGTCAGCACCAGCCCTTTGAGGAGCATGGGCCATTGGCCCAGCACCGTTGCGAAATCCATTGCCATGCGTGCAGTCCGTGATCAGAAAAAGAAAGAAGCCCTGGGCAACGGTGCGGCATTTGCGGGCACAGGCCCGCCGTCTTCCGCGCAGTGACACGGACCCGTTGAACGCGGCCTTTAGTCCGGCAGGTTGCCCGTGCCGCGGCCCAGCCACTTTTGCGAGTACGACTCGAGCGTGCCGTCCTTCTTGGCGGTGCGCAGGATCTCGTTGATCTTGTTCAGCAACGTGGTCTCGCCCTTGCGCACGCCGGTGTAGTTGGGCGAGTCCTTGATCAGCAGCTTGTATTCGGCCTGCACTTTGGGATTTTTTTGCAGCGCAGCAGCGGCCACGGCAGCGCCCACTGCGACAAACTGGGTCTGCTGCGTCATGAAGGCGGCCATGGTGGCGTTGTCGTCCTCGAAGCGCTGGATCTTCAGGCTCTTGGGCGCCAGTTGCACCAAGGCGTCGTCCTGGATGGTGCCGCGCGTCACAGCCAGGGTCTTTCCGGCCAGATCGTCAAAGCTCTTGAGCTCCACGTTCTTCGGGCCGAACACGGCCTGGAAGAACGGCGCATAGGACGTGGAGAAATCGATGACCTTCTGGCGCTCTTCGTTCTTGCCCAGTGCAGAGACGATGACGTCGATCTTTTTGGACTGCAGGTAGGGAATGCGGTTGGGCGTGCTGACCGGCACCAGGTCGGCCTTGACGCCCAGCTTGTCGGCAATCAGCTGCGCGACAGCGACGTCCACACCGGTGGGCTTGAAGTCAGGACCCATGAAACCATAAGGCGGGTAGTCGGTGGGAATGCCCAGGGAGATGCTTCCCTTGTCCATCACGGCCTTGAGCGAGCCATCTTGCTGCGCACTGGCACCGAACGACAGGGTCATGGCAACGGCGACAACGGCACCGGCGGCGAAAGCTCTGCGACTGAATTTCATGAGGCACTCCGAGAAAAGGAAAAGAGGTTGTGTGCCACCTCATCAGCACATTGCGTGCCAGGCTGAAACAGCCGTTGCATGGCATCCGGCGGGCACCACACCCACGCCCCATTGCCAGGCAGAGACGCCCGCGCCCCACGGCCTTTTCTCTCTAGAGAACGACCTGAAGCGCCAACGGCACAGCGCAGCGTGCGGGCACCTTTTTTGCTGTGCAGGGTGCATGCCGATTGAAACAATAGTTTCTTTGTTCCAGAATTCCGGCACACATGTTTCACAACCGTGCACCACCGCCCCAAGCTGGGGCGCAACGCACAAACACAGGGAGCAGACACCCATGGCCTTGCCCGATGTACCGTCGTCCATGGAGGCCCGCGTGCGCCATATGTATGGCGATCTCTCGGAAGCCGAGCGCAAGCTGGCCGATGTGGTGCTGGCCCGGCAGGATGAATTGCTGGGCTACACCGCCACCGAGCTGGCGCAGCTGGCTGGCACATCCAAGTCCACGGCGGCGCGCTTCTTTCGCCGTGCGGGGTTTGCCGGTTTTGACGAGTTTCGCCAGCAGGTGCGCGCCCACCACACGCGCCAGTCACCGCTGGCCCGCATGGCGCAGGTGCAGCGCAAGGACAGCCTGGCCCAGCAGCTGCACACCCATCTGCGCCAGGACGCCCAGCGCCTCGCCGGCTGGGCCGATGCCCTGCCCGATGCGCAGGTGCAGGGCGCACTGGCCCTGCTGTCCAAGGCGCGCAAGGTGTGGGTGGTGGGCTACCGCCACAGCCAGGTCACGGCTGGCTATGCCCAGGCCCTGCTGGCCCAGGTGCGCAGCGATGTGGCCAGCCTCAATGACGCCAGTGGCCGCGAAGCGGAGCTGCTGGCCACCGCCAGCGACAGGGACGTAGTGCTGGCCGTGGACTTTCGCCGCCGCAGCACCCGCCTGCCCGTGGTGCTGGCAGCGGCGCGCAGCATGGGTGCGCAAGTGGTTCTGCTGACCGATGCGCCAGTCTCTGCCCTGGCCATGCAGGCCCAGGTGGTCTTGCGTTGCGGCGCCAGCGCCCCCGATGGACTGTTTGACTCCTATGTCTGCGCCATCAGCCTGATGAACTTTCTGGCCGGCGCGTTTGCCGCGCAGTCCAAGACCGGCACCCACGCGCGCTTGCAGCGCATCGAACAGTTGCATGTGGTACTGGGCGACCTGGAGCCGCAGCTTTAAGGGCGCCCCGCGTGGCCACTCCCATTGACTTGATCCTTTTTCCTTCTGTTTGACCTGAAAGACACCATGTCCCCACTTCCCGCACTCACCGCTGAATGCCTGCGCAACCCCGCCGCTGACCGCCAGACCCCTTACGGCGAGCGCCGCAGCGCCATCCTGGGCGCACCGGCGCTGGCGCTGGCCGAGCGCGAACTGACCAGCTGGCAGGGCTATGCGGCCACGCCACTGCACACCCTGCCCGCGCTGGCGCAGGCGCTGGGCGTGGCCGCCTTGCACTACAAGGACGAAGGCAGCCGTTTTGGCCTGGGCAGCTTCAAGGCCCTGGGTGGCGCCTATGCCGTGGCGCGCCTGCTGTGCCGTGAATTGGGCGCCCGCCTGGGCCGCCCGCTTTCCACGCAGGACCTGCTGACGCCCGAGCTGCGCGCACTGTGCGCCGACATCACCGTCACCTGCGCCACCGACGGCAACCACGGTCGGTCCGTCGCCTGGGGTGCGCAACTCTTTGGCTGCCGCTGCGTGATCTACATCCACGCCACGGTGAGCGAAGGCCGCCAGGCCGCCATTGCCCATTACGGTGCCGAGGTGGTGCGCACGCCGGGCAACTACGACGATGCCGTGCGCCAGGCCGATGCCGACGCCAAACGGCATGGCCGCTTCGTCATCTCGGACACCTCGTACCCCGGCTACATGGACGTGCCACGCGACGTGATGCAGGGCTACCAGCTGATGGTGCAGGAGGCCGCGCGACAGCTGGCGCAGCGCCCCACACACATCTTCGTGCAGGCCGGTGTGGGCGGTCTCGCCGCTGCGGTGTGCGGCTATTTTTGGGAGCGTGACGGCAGCGAGCGCCCGGTGTTTGTGGTGGTGGAACCCGACCGCGCCGATTGCCTGACGCAAAGCGCCAAGGCCGGGCGGCTCACCGCCGTTACCGGCGACATCAACACGCTCATGGCGGGCCTGGCGTGCGGCGAGGTATCGCACCTGGCCTGGGAAATTCTGGAACAAGGCACGGATGGCTTTTGCGTAATCAACGACCAGGCCGCCGTCGAGGCCATGCGCCTGCTGGCCCACCCGCTCGGAAACGACCCGGTGATCGTGGCGGGCGAATCCGCCGTTGCCGGTGTGGCCGCCGCCGTGGCCGCGTGCCAGAGCGATGCGGCCCGCCAGGTGCTGGGGCTCACGGCCGACAGCCGCATCCTGTTCTTTGGCAGCGAAGCAGCGACCGACCCCCAACTGTACGAGCAGCTGGTGGGCGAGAGCGCCGAGGCCGTCGCCACCCGCGCCGGAGCCCGCGCATGAGCGATACACCAACGATCAATGGCGCACGGCTGATGCAGCGCATCGCCGAACTGGGCCAGTTTGGCGCACTGCCCGGCGGCGGCACCAACCGCCTGGCGCTGTCGGACGCCGACCGTGCGGCACGCGACTGGACCGTGCAGCAGATGCGCACACTGGACATGGACGTGGAAATCGACGCCATCGGCAACGTGTTTGCCACCTACGCCGGAACCGCTGACCTGCCCCCCCGTGGCCACTGGCAGCCACATCGACACCGTGCGCACCGGCGGCCTGTACGACGGCAACTATGGCGTGCTGGCGGGGCTGGAAGTGGTGGCCACGCTGCGTGATGCCGGTGTGCGCACGCGGCGCCCGCTGCAGGTGGCGTTTTTCACCAACGAGGAAGGCGCGCGCTTTCAGCCCGACATGCTGGGCAGCCTGGTGCATGTGGGCGGCATGCCGCTGGCCGAAGCGCTGGCCAGCGTGGCGGTGGACAACGGCGCCGCGCTGGGCGCCGAGCTGGCGCGCATTGGTTACGCCGGCCCGGCCCCCGTGGGCGCGCCGCGCGTGGACAGCTTTATCGAGCTGCACATCGAGCAAGGCCCGGTGCTGGACCGCGAAGGCATTGCCATCGGCGTGGTGGAAGGCGTGCAGGGCATTTGCTGGATGGAGTTCAGCTTCAGCGGCCACAGCAACCACGCGGGCACCACCCCCATGGCGCTGCGCTGCGACGCCGGCATGGCTGCCATGCGCTGCGCCGCCTTTGTGCACGAACTGGTGGCGCGCCATGGCGGGCGCCAGCTGGGCACGGTGGGTGCAGTGACGCTGCAGCCCAACCTGATCAACGTGATTCCGAGCCGCGCCGTGATGACCGTGGACCTGCGCAACACCGACGGCGCGCTGCTGCACGCCGCGCAGGCCGAGATGCTGGCCCACGCCCGGCGGGTGGCGGCCGAGCATGGCGTGCAGTTCAGCCACCGCCAGCTGGCCGACTTTGCGCCGGTGCAGTTTGACGCGGCACTGGTTGAGAGCGTGGAACGCCACGCGCGGGCGGCAGGCCTGTCCACACTGCGCATGCCCAGCGGCGCCGGCCATGACGCGCAGATGCTGGCACGCGTGTGCCCCACGGCGATGGTGTTTGTGCCCAGCGCCGGCGGGCTGAGCCACAACGTGCGCGAGCACACCGACGCGCAGCAGCTGGAGCAAGGTGCCAACGTGCTGCTGCAGGTGATGCTGGAGCGGGCCAACCGTGCCTGATGCCGGCACATCACGATTTGAATAAAAAGGCCTCTAGCGCTTATTCAACAAGCGCAAGCAGCTATCATTTTTGAAGAAAGCAACCGCCTCTTATGTCTCGCATCGTCAACGTAGCGCTGGGCCAACTGGGCCCGATCCAACGCACCGACAGCCGCACGGCCGTGGTCCAACGCCTGTGCACCATGATGCGCGAGGCGCACAGCCTGGGCGCACATGTCATCGTCTATCCGGAGCTGGCGCTGACCACCTTTTTCCCGCGCTGGTACCTGGAAGACCCGGCCGAGATCCACCGCTACTTTGAGCGCAGCATGCCCAGCGCCGAAACGCAGCCGCTGTTCGAATTGGCCAAGGAACTGGGCGTGGGCTTTTACCTTGGCTACGCAGAGCTGGCCGAAGAAGCGGGCCGGCTGATGCAGTACAACACCGCCATCCTGGTGGACCGCACGGGCGGCATCGTCGGCAAATACCGCAAGATCCATGTGCCGGGCCATTTCGAGCACGAACCCTGGCGCAAATTCCAGCACCTGGAAAAGCGCTATTTCACGCCGGGCAAATCATTTGACGTGCACCAGGCCTTTGGCGGCACCGTGGGCATGGCGCTGTGCAACGACCGCCGCTGGGCCGAGACCTACCGCGTGATGGCGCTGCAGGGCGCAGAGATGATCTTCATTGGCTACAACACGCCGGTGCACAACGCGCCGGCACCGCAGCACGACGATCTGTCACTCTTCCACAACCAGCTGGCCGTGCAGGCCGGCGCCTACCAAAACGGCTGCTGGGTTGCCAGCGTGGCCAAGGGCGGCGTCGAAGAAGGCGTGGACAGCATCGCCGGCAGCCTGCTGGTGGCGCCCTCGGGCGAAGTGGTTGCACGCTGCACCACCAAGGACGACGAGGTGGTGCTCGGACGCTGCGACCTCGACTTTTGCGCCATCTACAAGCGCACTACATTCAACTTTGATCTGCACCGCCACCCCGAATGCTATGGGCTGATCGTGCAGAAAAAGGGCGAGACGCTGGCCGCCGATGGCAGCCCCTGGCAGGGCTGAGAGGCCGAGGTAGCGGGAATAAAAAAAGAGAGCCGACGGCTCTCTTTTCATGGGCTGGGTAACCGCTCTGCGATCCCCGTCCACCCGCTGCGCTGCGCGGGCGTGGCTTACTGGCCGTCCCAGCGGCGCAGCACCAGGCTGGCGTTGGTTCCGCCAAAGCCGAAGCTGTTGGACAACACGGTGCGCAGCGGTGCATCACGCGCCTCGCGAACGATGGGCATACCTTCGGCGGCGGGGTCGAGGTTCTCGATGTGGGCCGAGCCGGCGATAAAGCCCTCTTGCAGCATCAGCAGGCAGTAGATGGCCTCTTGCACTCCCGTGGCACCTTGCGAGTGGCCGGTGAGCGACTTGGTACTGGAAAACGGCGGCACCGCATCGCCAAACACCGCACGCAGCGCGCGCAGCTCTGGCAGGTCACCCACCGGGGTGGAGGTGCCGTGCATGTTGATGTAGTCGATGGGGCCGTCCAGGCCCTCGATGGCCTGGCGCATGCAGGCAATGGCGCCGTCACCCGAAGGCGCCACCATATCCACGCCGTCCGACGACAGGCCAAAACCCACAATCTCGGCCAGGATGGTGGCACCACGGGCCTGGGCATGTTCCAGGCTTTCCAGCACCATGGCACCACCACCACCAGCGATCACAAAACCGTCGCGGTTGGCGTCGTAGGGGCGGGACGCCGTCTCGGGGGTATCGTTGTAGGCGCTGGACATGGCGCCCATGGCGTCAAACAGCATGGCCAATTGCCAGCTCAACTCTTCACCACCGCCTGCAAACATCACGTCTTGCAGGCCAAAAGCAATCTGCTGCGCCGCCATGCCGATGCAATGGGCCGACGTGCTGCAGGCCGAGGTGATGGAGAAATTGATGCCCTTGACCGCAAACGCGGTGGACAAATTGGCCGACACGGTGGAGCCCATGCAGCGCGTGACCTGGTACGGCCCGACACGGCGGATGCCCTTGCTGCGCAGGATGTCGGCGGCTTCAACCTGGTTCGCGGACGATGCCCCGCCCGAACCCATGATGAGGCCGGTGCGTGGGTTGGAGACCTGTTCAGGTGTCAGGCCGGCCTGGGCAATCGCGTCCTTGAGCGACAGGTAGGCATAGGCGGCCGCGTCACCCATGAAGCGGCGCAGTTTGCGGTCGATCAGTGCGTCAAGGTCAACCTGCGGTTTTCCAGCCACCTGGCTGCGCAGGCCCATTTCGGCAAATTCGGGCATGGCCACGATGCCGGACTTGCCTTCGCGCAGCGACGCGGTGACGGTCGCCATGTCGTTGCCAATGCACGAGACGATGCCCGAGCCCGTGATCACCACGCGTTTCATGCGGCCTCTCCTTGCGGTGCTCCGTCTTTTGCCGCGTCTTCCTCGCGCTTGAACAAGCCCACGCGCAGGTCGTTGGCCACGTAAATCTCTTTGCCATCGGCCAGCAGGCGGGCATCGCCAATGGCCATGACCAGCTTGCGCTTGATGACGCGCTTGATGTCGATTTCGTAGGTGACGAGTTTGACGTCAGGCCCCACTTCGCCGGTGAACTTGACCTCGCCCGCACCCAGGGCGCGGCCGCGACCGGGCAGCTGCAGCCAGGTCAGGTAAAAGCCGATGAGCTGCCACATGGCATCAAGCCCCAGGCAGCCGGGCATGACCGGATCGCCCTGGAAGTGGCAGGCAAAAAACCACAGGTCAGGACGCACATCGAGCTCGGCCCGGATTTTTCCCAGCCCGTGGGCGCCGCCATCGCTGTCGATGTGGGTGATGCGGTCAAACATCAGCATGGGTGGCAGCGGCAGACGCCCGCTGTCAGCGCCGCACAGCCGGCCCTCGCCCGAGGCAATCAGTTGTTCATAGGAAAAGGAATCTGCCATTTTCAGTCGTGCTCCAGAACAGCGGCCGTGCCGCTTCAAAAATTCACCATTTGCAACCCCCTGCTACCGGTTGCAGGGCTCCATTATCAAGGCACATCCAGGCCGACCGACCGCACAGCCGCCGATTGGCCTGCCGACCGACCACCACTCCCCCGCACGGCATGACCTGGATCAATGCCTGCCATGCCGTGCGGCCGCGTGCCGTGGTGTTGGGTTTAGCGCCGCCAGCGCCGCGCGAACGCCGCACCGGCAACCACGCACACGCCCACCACCCACAAGGGCGCCAGGCCCCAGCGCGCCACCCACCAGGCATACGGCGTGATGCCCCAGCCCTGCTGTGCGCTGAGCCCGCGCCCGTGCACCTCGCCGGTCAGCACGCCACGGGTGTGGCGTGCCAGCGCATGGGTGACCACGCCCCGATGGTCGATGATGGCGGTGGCCCCGGTGTTGGTTGCGCGCACCATGGGGCGCTCGAACTCCAGCGCACGCATGCGGCTGATCTGCAGATGCTGGTCGATGGCGACGGTGTCGCCAAACCAGCCAATGTTGCTGAAATTGACAAACAGCGTGGGGGCGGTGGCCGGGTCCGCAAACCGTGCGCCCAGCTCTTCGCCAAACAAGTCCTCGTAGCAGATGTTGGGGGCAATGCGCTGCCCCGCCCAGGCAAACGAGGGCTGCCCAACGGCACCGCGATTGAAGTCGCCCAGGGGAATGTTCATCATGGCCGTGAACCACTTGAAGAACGGCGGGATGAACTCGCCGAACGGCACCAGATGGTGCTTGTCATACTGGTACGGCACCTGCTGGGCGGGCTTCAGGCCCAGCACCGAATTGGTGTAGCCGCGCTCCTGGTCTCCCAGCGGAATGCCCAGCAGCGCCGCCCGATCCCCTTGGCCGAAATGCGCCGCCAGCCCCTCCAGATACCCCGGCATGAGTTGCTGCGGCAGCAGCGGGATGGCGGTTTCAGGCGCCACGACGAGGGTTGCCTTGGCCGCGAGCAGTGCATCGGCATACCACCGCAGCGCCAGCGGCACGCCGCTGCCGGGCTGGAACTTTTCGTCCTGCGGAATATTGCCCTGCAGCAGTGCCAGGCTGATGGGGGCAGGCTGCGCCGCCGCCGGTGTGTGGCACCACTCGATGGCGCATTGGCGCTGCAGCCCCGCGCCCACCAGCACCAGCGCGCCCCCCGACACGAGTGCCCAGGCGCGCAGGCTGCGCCAATCGCTGGTGCGCGCCTGCGCCAGCAGCATGGCCAGCACCGCGGCCACGAACCCGACGCCATACACCCCCACGGTGCGCGCCAGCGCACTCAAGGGCCCTTGCACATGTGCATAGCCGCCAGCGCCCCAGGGAAAACCCGTCCACAGCGTGCCGCGGGCCAGCTCGGCCAGCAACCAGACTGCTCCGAAAAGCATAGCTACCAGCGCACGGTGGGCGGGCGCAAAACGCGAAAAAAGCACCAAACCGACAGCGTAATAGCTGCCCAGAAAGCCCGCCAACCCCAGCACGGCGACCACCGCGAGCGGCGCCGCCAGGCCGCCATAGGTGTGCATGGAGATGAAAAGCCACCAGAAGGTGGCCGCCAGCCAGGCGGTGGCAAACACCCAGCCCAGGCCGGCTGCGCGGCGCCAGGGCGTTGGGCCGCGCACCAGCCAGGCCAGCACCGCCAGCGACAGGATTTGCAGCCACCACTGCGGCGCGCCACTCCCGGGCCATGCCAGTGACAACGCCTGCGCCACACCCGCCGCAGCGGCCAGGCAGGCGCGCACGGCGAACGCAGCCCCAGGCAGGCGTGGCAGCCGGGCCATCAGTCGGCGGCGCTGTTTTCATCGACGCGCGACACCTTGAACCAGCGCACTGCGCCGCCCTTGGTGTGCAGCACCACAAAGTGCAGTCCGCACAGCTGCAGGTGCTCGCCCCGCTTGGGAACATGGCCCATTTCGTGGGCGATCAAGCCGCCGATGGTGTCAAAGGATTCGTCGGGATCGCTGCCCTGCACGGCCACGCCAAAGGCCTCGGCCACGCGCTCGATGGGGGTGTCGCCGCTCACGCGGAAGGTCTGGTCTGCCAGGCCGAAAATGTCGCCTTCGTCTTCGGGGATATCGAACTCGTCTTCGATCTCGCCCACGATCTGCTCCAGCACGTCCTCGATGGTGACCAGGCCGGCCACGCGGCCAAACTCGTCGATCACGATGGCCAGGTGGTTGCGGTTGCCGCGAAACTCGCGCAGCAGATCATTCAGGCCCTTGGTTTCCGGCACAAAAGCGGCCGGGCGCAGCAAGGCGCGGATGTTCAGCTCAGGTGCCCGCTGCAGCTTGAGCAGGTCTTTGGCCATGAGGATGCCAATGATGTTCTCGCGCTCGCCCTGGTACACCGGAAAGCGCGAGTGCGCGGTGCTGATCACCTGGCGCAGCAACTCGTCAAAGGGCGCTTCGATGTTGACGAGGTCCATGCGCGGAGCGGCCACCATCACATCGCCGGCGGTCATGTCGGCCATGCGGATGACGCGTTCAAGCATCACGCGGGAGTCGGCGCCGATGACCTGGTTGTCTTCGGCCTCGGCCAGGGTTTCGATGAGCTCTTCGGTGGAATCCGGTCCGGGGTGGATGAACTCGGCCACTTTTTGCAGGAAGGTGCGCTTGTCTTCCTTTTCGGGCAAGCGCTGGGGGTGCGGGTCAGACACTGTCTTGGAGTGCAGGACGTGCGGTAGTGAAACAGCCCTCTAGGATAGCGGATTGTCGTGACAACGCTTGCATTGCAGGCCCGTGACCGCGATGCTGGCGCTATTCGGCTGACTGGTGGCGGGCGTGCCGCACGCCCTGGCGCACTTCCTGCACGCCGGCCAGAAAGTCCCAGAACTGCTTGGCCTGGCGCTTGAGGCGGTAGTCCATTTCGGCAAATTGCTGCTCGACGATCTCGGCCATGCGGGTGTCAAAGCTGGCCGGCGGAATCTGTAGATAGGCTTCCGATTCCGAGCCGTCGCGCTGCACCGTGGCGCCGGCCTTGCGCGCGATCTTGAGCATGGCCGCGTTTTCCGACAGCGCATGGATGAACACCATGTTCACCCCCTCATTGCGGGCATGCATGATGGCCCGGTCAAACAGACGCGCACCAAAGCCACGCCCCCGGGCCTTCTTGAGCACCGACACGCCAAACTCGGCACATTGCTGGTGTTCGGGATGCTCGGCAAACGCCAGGTGGGCCATGGCAATCAGCTCCAGGTGGCGGTTGTAGATGCCGAAGATCTCGTCGCGATCAAAATCGAGCTGCTCGGTGTAGCGCCGGATCTGCTCATCCGTGGCCGAATAGCCAAAACGCAGATACCGGTCTGCCGGATCGAGCTGCAGCAGGTGCTGCGTGATGCGCTCACGGTAAGAGGGGCCCAAGGCACGGATGGGCACCATCAGTGGCGTGGGCGCGGCGGCATCGTCCGGCGAATGGCCGGCAAAGGGCGTCAGCATGTCCTTGCCTGCGTCCCACGAAGCTTTGAGCCAGTCTTTGGTTGCGATCATGGAAGTCACCTTAAGGGTTATCCCTTATATTTTCCCGCGAATTTGCTGCGCTGCAACAAAATTGGGTGCGCACACCAAAAACAAACAAAACAGGCTCTAGCCCTTTTAAACAAAGCGCTTGATGCTATTGTTTCAATAGTGTTTGTTACAAAATTGTGTCTAGCCAGTCGCCCACAGCCCTCACACCGGCACTGCGGTGGTGGCTTTCACCCGGTCCAACACAAAGCTCGTCTTGCAGTCCTGCACGCTGGGATGTTTGAGCAGTGTGTCCATGATGAAGCGGCTGTAGTGCGCCATGTCTGCCACCACCACGCGCAACAGATAGTCCATCTCGCCCGTGAGCGCGGCGCACTCCACCACTTCTGGCCAGGTCTGCACGCTGGCACGAAACAGGTCCATGGGATTGCGCTTATGGCTTTCGGTGTGTTTTTCGAGCCGCACATTGAGGTAGGCCGTCAGCCCCAGCCCCACGGCCTCGGGCTTCACCAGGGCCACATAGCGGGCGATCACGCCGCTGTCTTCCAGGCGTTTCACGCGCCGCAGCACCGCACTCGGGGACAACCCGACCTGCTCGCCAATCACGTCGTAGGTTTCGCGCCCGTTGTCCTGCAAGCGGCGCAGGATGGCCTTGTCCAGCTTGTCGAGGGCATTGGCGTCGTTCATTGCGCAGGATTCTACGAACAAGGCTTGCGCCCGGCGCCCCAGGGCGCGGGGTACCAGGCATGCCCTGAATTGGACGCCCCGGCTGCTAGTGGACAGCCAGGCCACCCAACGCTGGCAACCTGCACCACCATTTGATCATTCGCACAATTTCTGCAAACCAAAGGCAAAAGCCTCTTGATTTCGCCAGAAACATGAGCCAGTCCGCACCTAAAGTCCATGACATTCATCCACAACGAATGCCGGAGACACCCCATGAACGCCGCCCTGCCGCAACCAACAGCCGCCCAAATCGAAGCCTGGGACAACCCCATGGGCCTGATGGGGTTCGAGTTCGTCGAGTTCACCTCGCCCACCCCGGGCGTGCTGGAGGCAGTGTTTGAAAAGCTCGGCTTCACGCTGGTGGCCAAGCACCGCTCCAAGGACGTGGTGCTGTACCGCCAGAACGGCATCAACTTCATCCTCAACCGCGAGCCCCAGAGCCAGGCGGCCTACTTCGGCGCCGAGCACGGCCCCTCGGCCTGCGGCCTGGCGTTTCGCGTCAAGGATGCGCACAAGGCCTACAACCGCGCGCTGGAACTGGGCGCCCAGCCTATCGAGATTCCCACCGGCCCGATGGAGCTGCGCCTGCCCGCCATCAAGGGCATCGGCGGCGCGCCGCTGTACCTGATCGACCGCTTTGAAGACGGCAAGTCGATCTACGACATCGACTTTGAATTCATCGACGGCGTGGACCGCCGCCCCGTGGGCCATGGCCTCAACGAGATCGATCACCTCACGCACAACGTGTACCGCGGCCGGATGGGCTTCTGGGCCAATTTCTACGAAAAGCTGTTTGGCTTCCGCGAGATCCGCTACTTCGACATCCAGGGCGAATACACCGGCCTGACCTCCAAGGCCATGACCGCGCCCGACGGCAAGATCCGCATCCCGCTCAACGAAGAATCCAAGCAAGGCGGCGGACAGATCGAAGAATTTTTGATGCAGTTCAACGGCGAGGGCATCCAGCACATCGCGCTGATCTGCGACGACATCCTGGCCACGGTGGACAAGCTCGGGCTGGCCGGCGTGCCCATGGCGCCCGCCCCCAACGACATTTACTACCAGATGCTCGACACCCGCCTGCCCGGCCACGGCCAGCGGGTCAGTGAACTGCAGGCGCGCGGCATCCTGCTGGACGGCACCACGGCCGACGGCACGCCGCGCCTGCTGCTGCAGATATTCTCCACGCCCATGCTGGGCCCGGTGTTCTTCGAGTTCATCCAGCGCAAGGGCGACTACCGCGACGGTTTTGGCGAAGGCAACTTCAAGGCGCTGTTCGAGTCGCTGGAGCGCGACCAGATCGAGCGCGGCGTGCTCGAAGCCAAAAAGCCCTGAGCGGTAGAAGGCCATGGCCGTCGAATCCGTTGTCACACCTGTTGTGTATGGCGCCAGCACCCGCCCGCCGCGCGGCGACTACAGCCGCGCGGGCGCCGACTACACCTGTCCGCAGAACATTGCCGCCTACACCGCCGCCGACCACGACACCTATCGGCGCCTGTACGAACGCCAGTTGGCCCTGTTGCCGGGCCTCGCGAGCGAGGCGTTCATCGCAGCACTGCCCGCACTGGGCATTCAGGACCACATTCCGCGTTTTGAAGAGATCAACGAGCGCCTGGTCAAGGCCACAGGCTGGGAGATCGTGGGCGTGCCGGGCCTGATCCCCGAAGTGCCTTTTTTCACCCTGCTGGCCAACCGCAAGTTCCCGGTGACGGACTGGATTCGCACGCCCGCAGAGTTTGACTACATCGTCGAGCCCGACATCTTCCACGACCTGTTCGGCCATGTGCCGCTGCTGTTCAACCCGGTGTTTGCGGACTACGTGCAGCGCTACGGCCAGGGCGGTCTGAAGGCGCAGGGCCTGGGCGCGTGCGAGATGCTCTCGCGATTGTATTGGTACACCATCGAGTTTGGCTTGATCCGCGAGGCGGGCGGGTTGCGGGCGTATGGCGCGGGGATTTTGAGTTCGTCGGGGGAGTTGGCGTATTCGGTGCAGAGCCCGGAGCCGCAGCGCATTCCACTGGCGCTGGAGCGCACGATGCGCACGCGCTACAAGATCGATACCTACCAGCAGACGTATTTTGTGATCGACAGTTTTGAGCAGCTGTTTGACATGACAGCGGCGGACTTTGCGCCGATCTATGAGCGACTGCGGGGGTTGCCGGAGTTTGCGGCGGATGAGCGGGAGGTGGTTGCGGGTTGAATTTTGAATGAAATTGACTGCGAGCGCATATCCATCAAGCGCTAGAGCCTAAAAACACCAAAAACCACCCTCACCCCCGCGCCATCTCCTTCAGACACGCCCGCATCACCGCAGGATCAAACGCCATCTGCATATGCGCCACCCCCTCCACCAACCGGTTATCCGCGCCCATCAACATCGCCGTACCCGCAGGAAAAACGATGTTGTCGCAGTTCGAATACCAGCAAATAAACCGGGCCGCTCGGGCAGCGGGCTCGTCCTGCTGTAGCTGCTGCACCCAGTCACTCCCCAACGCCATCTGCTGGCCATTGACCGAGCGACTGAAGCGCCCGGCCCAGGTGCCGCCATGCGGTGTGCCCAGCGTAATGACCCGGTGCACGCGCGCCGCAGCGCGGTCCGCAGGCAAGGAGCGCAGCCAGGCGCGGGCCACCAGCCCGCCCATGCTGTGGCCCACCACCACCGGCGCCATGCCGGTGACCTCGGTCACGCGCTGCACTGCGGCGTCGATGGTGGCCGCGTAGTCGTCCATCGAGCCAAAGGCGGGCTCCAGCGTGACCGCCACATAGGCATGGCCGCGCTCGCGCAGCGCAGCCAGCCACGGCAACCAGAACCCCCGGTTGCACAGAAAGCCATGCACCAGCACCACGCCCCGGCGCGTGGCCCGCTGGCCGGGCGCCAGGGGCGGCAGCCAGTCGGGCACGGCGCTGTGGCGAAAGGGCTGGCGCCAGCCGAACACCGCCAGCGCCAACCGTGCCTCGGCCCACCAGGCCGATGCCAGCTGCCGCCATGACGGCCGTGGCGCGGGGTCAGCGCGGTTCACACGCAGCATGGTCACGAACTGCAGCCCCAGCACCAGCCCGAACAATGCCAGCGCGACGGCCACGCCCGCCAGCGCCATCAGCGGCGAGCGGGGCCATTGCCATGCCAGCCAGGCGATCGTGGCCAATAGGTTGAAGAGGACCACGGCTTGCTGCCAGCGTGCGTTCATGGATTCAGGGGGTGTAGCAATGAAACAGTCCGCATTGTGCGGCCAGCCCCAGGAGGACTTGCGATGGACGTCGCCCACACCATCCGCGGCGGCATTGCCGCTGTGAACGCCCTGCGCCAGCGCTGTCGCCTGCGAGACGGAACTGGCGCGCACCCTAGGACAAGCCCGGTAGCCGAGCCCGCGCCCCTGCTCCGACAATCTGGGCCCACACACCTTAGATCGTGAACACGTTCCGAGAACCTGCCCACCGGAACACCCGAGGACACCGCATGGAAAAGATTTGGCTCAAAAGCTACCCCCCGGGGGTTCCCCACGATGTGCAGCCCGAGCAATACCGCTCGGTGGCGCACCTGCTGGAAGAATCCTTTCGCAAGCACGCCTCGAGCCCGTTTTCGGTCTGCATGGACCAGTGGATGTCCTACGGCGAACTCGATCGCCTGTCGGCGGCCCTGGGCGCCTACCTGCAGGGCCTGGGGCTGGAGCCTGGCGCGCGCGTGGCGATCATGCTGCCCAACGTGCCCCAGTTTGGCGTGACCATGGCCGCCGTGCTGCGCGCCGGCTACACCTGCGTCAACGTGAACCCGCTCTACACCGCCCGCGAGCTGGAGCACCAGCTCAAGGACTCGGGCGCCACGGCCATCGTGATCCTGGAGAACTTTGCCCACACCCTGAGCGAGATCATCGAGCACACCGCCGTACAGCAGGTGGTGATGGCGTCCATGGGCGACCTGCTGGGCGCGGTGTATGGCCCGTGGATCACCTTTGCCGTGCGCCATCTGGCCAAGATGGTGCCCACCTACGAGCTGCCCCTGTCCAACGGGCGCAAGGTCGTCTCTTTCAAGAAGGCGCTGGCGCTGGGCGAGCGCCGCACGCTGGCGCCCAGCCAGGCCACGCTCGATTCCACCGCCTTCTTGCAATACACGGGCGGCACCACGGGCCTGTCCAAAGGCGCAGTGCTGACCCACCGCAATATCGTGGCCGCCACGCTGCAGGCCGAGGCCTGGTTCACACCCGCTTTGTCGAAGGTGGGCGACCTGAGTAAGGCGAACAGCATTGCCGCGCTGCCGCTGTATCACATCTTCGCGCTCACGCTGTGTCTGCTGGCCATCCGCCAGGGCTCCAGCCTCACGCTGATTCCCAACCCGCGCGACATTCCGAAATTCATCGAGGTGCTCAAGAAGCGCCCCTTTCACATGCTGCCGGCCGTCAACACGCTGTTCAACGCGCTGCTGCAAAACCCGCAGTTCAAGTCGATCGACTGCTCTCACCTGTGCGTATCGCAGGCCGGGGGCATGGCCGCCAGCGAAGGCACGGCCAAGCAATGGCAAAAGGTCACGGGCAGCACCATGATCGAGGGCTGGGGCATGAGCGAGACCTGCGCCATCGGCACCAACAACCCCGTGACCAACACCGGGTTCAGCGGCACCATCGGCCTGCCGCTGCCGGGCATCGACATCGCCATCAAGGACGACGCGGGCTGCAATCTGCCGCTCGGCGAATCGGGCGAGATCTGCATCCGCGGCCCCAACGTGATGACGGGCTACTACAACCAGCCCGCCGAAAACGCCCTGGCCTTCACGGCCGACCGCTTCATGCGCACGGGCGACATCGGCATCATGGATGCGCAGGGCTACACGCGCATCATCGACCGCAAAAAGGACATGATTCTGGTGAGCGGCTTCAACGTGTTCCCCAACGAACTGGAGCAAGTCATCTCGCTGTGCCCCGGCGTGGTGGAATGCGCGGCCGTGGGCGTGGCCGACGAGAAGCAGGGCGAGGCGATCAAGGTCTTCGTCGTGAGGAGCGACCCGGCACTGACCGAGGACGAGGTGGCCAACTACTGCCACGCCAACCTCACCGGCTACAAACGGCCGAAGTACATCGAGTTCCGCGACGACCTGCCCAAGACCAATGTGGGCAAAATCCTGCGGCGCGAGCTGCGCACGGCCAAATAATTCGCTCACTCATTTATCCATAGCAGATGCCGCACACCCAGCCTGCGCTACCGCCAGATATCACAGTGCTGGAGCGCGGCTGGCTGTCGGCCAACAACATTGTTTTCAGCGGCCGGCACGGCACGGCGGTGGTGGACACGGGTTACTGCAGCCACGCCGACCAGACGGTGGCGCTGGTGCACGGCGCGCTGGCGGGCCGCGCGCTCGACCGCATCCTCAACACCCACCTGCACAGCGACCACTGCGGCGGCAACGCCGCTCTGCAGCAGGCCTGGCCGGGCGCAGAAACCGCCATCCCGCCAGGGCAGGCCGCCCATGTGCGCCACTGGGATGCCTACGCGCTGAGCTACACCCCCACCGGCCAGCAATGCCCACCCTTTCGCTGCGACACCCTGCTGCAGCCCGGCACCACCACGCTGCTGGGCGACAGGGCCTGGCAGGTGCACGCCGCGCCGGGGCACGACCCGCACTCGGTGGTGCTGTTCGAGCCGCACAACGGCATCCTGATCTCGGCCGATGCGCTGTGGGAAAACGGCTTTGGCGTGGTGTTCCCCGAGCTGGAGGGCGAAAGCGCCTTTGCCGACGTGGCCGCCACGCTGGATGTGATCGAGAAGCTCGCGCCCAAGGTGGTGATCCCGGGCCACGGGCCGGTGTTTACCGACGCGGACCACGCCCTGGAAGGCGCCCGCCGCCGCCTGGACGGCTTCGCCCGCAACCCAGCCAAACATGCGCTCTACGCCGCCAAGGTGCTGCTCAAATACAAGCTGCTGGAGTGGCAGAAAATTGCCCTGGCAGACTTGCTCGCCTGGGCGCAGACCACGCCATATTTCGGCATGCTGCACGCCCGCTACTTTGCCGACCAGGCCGAGGCCCCGTGGCTGCACAGCCTGGCCGACGATCTGGTGCGGTCTGGTGCTGCCGTGCGCCAGGGCGAGTGGCTGCACAACGCCTGAGAGACTGAAAGTCTTTCATCCATATCCGCTTTGCACGCCAAAACAGGCGCTAGCGCTTATACAGAAAGCGCCAGCAGCTATTTAATCAATAGCAAACAACCGCCACATGCCAGCGCGCGGGGCATCACGGCAGATCCTTGTTGACTTCAGGTGCAGCGGCTTCGCGCGGGCCGACCGTGCCCAGGCGGCTTTTGAGCGACTGCGGCTGGCCCGTCAGCATGGCGGCGTAATTGGTGGTGTTGGCCAGCACCTTTTTCACGTAGTCGCGCGTTTCGGCAAAGGGCACGTTTTCGGCCCAGATGGCCGCGTCGAGCACCGGGCCGTTGCGCCAGCTGCGCGGGCGGCCGGGGCCGGCGTTGTAGGCCGCGGCGGCCATGGGCATGGAGCCGGCGAAATCATCGAGCGCCAGCTTGAGGTAGGCCGTGCCGATGGTGATGTTGGTGTCGCGGTCGGTGATCTGGTCGGGCGTGAAGCCGGTCAGCCCGATCTTGCGGGCCGTCCAGCGGGCCGTGGCCGGCATCACCTGCATGAGGCCCGAAGCGCCCACGCCCGAGCGCGCATCCATCACGAAGCGGCTTTCCTGGCGGATCAGGCCATAGACGTAAGCCGGGTCGAGCCCGATGCCCTGGGCGCGCTCGACCACGGCGTTGCGAAACGGCGTGGGAAAGCGCTGCGCGGTGTCGGTGACGGCCTTGGTGCGCTCGCTGGTGTTGATGCAGCGGTCCCACACCTCGCGCTGGCAGGCCAGGTCGGCGGCGGCCAGCAGCTCGCGGTCGGCCATGCCGCCGGGGGTGTGCAGGTTGGTGGTGTAGTTCCACTCACGCACGCCTTCGCTGCGCAGGCCCAGCACAATGGCGTAAAGGCCGCGGTTAAGGCCGGGGTTGGCGCGGGCCGCGGCCTTTTCCTCGGCGGTCAGCGGCGCGGGCGCGGGCGGCGTTGTGATGCGCTGGCCCAGCTCTTCCAGCGCCAGCTGTTCATAAAAGCCACGCGTTCCGGCAATGCCCTCCAGCCATTGCCGCGCTTGGGCGCGCTCGGCCTCGCTGGGCTTGGCGGCCAGCAGGGCGCGGGCTTTCCAGTACACCCAGGTGCTTTCCTGACGGGCCTCGTCGCTCATGGCGTCCACGGTGTTGCCCACAGCTTTCCACTGGCCGGCGCGCAACGCGGCGCGCACCTTCCAGCCCAGCAGGTCGTCGTTCAGGTGGCTGTTGCGCGTCACGTTGGAGAAATAACCATGTGCGCTGCCCGAGAGCTTTTGCGCGGCGGATTTGCCAATGACACCCCAGGCCCAGTTGCGTTCTTCGGCCGAGAAGTACTCGCTCCATTTGCTGTCGAGCTGGTACGCCGCACCGTCGGGGTCGGCGGCGGCCAGCCTGATCAGTGCGAGCAGCACCAGCTCCTGGCGCACCCGGCTACCGGCCGTGTTGCGCGACAGCAGGTATTTGCTGGGCGCGTCCAGCGCCTCCTTGAGCTGCCCCAGCGCCTCGGGCGCAACGATCTCCACCGCGGCCCGCACCACGCGCGGGCGGTTGGCCTCGGCGCCCAGGCGAGCCTTGCGCCAGACGTCCAGGGCCGAGAGCTTCTTGTCGCCGTAGAACTCGCTGGCCGCGTGGGTGCAGCCGTCGTCCGCATCGCGCTGCGCATACCAGTTGCGGCGCACATCGGCGGCGGCGCTGGCGGGGGCCGTGCCTTTGATCTGGTCGATCAGCAGGGCGTAGCAGTGCACCTCGCGGTCGTCCGACATGCGGTAGCTGGGGTGCTGCTCGGCAAACTGCGCCCAGTCGCGCCGCTGGCCCAGCAGCAGCAGCCAGTCGTTGCGCAGGCGGTCTTCCTGGTAGGTGCCGGCGTAGCGTTGCAAAAACGCCTGCACTTCCTGCGGCGGGGCCTCGTCCAGGCGCAGTTTCAGCTCCCAATAGGCGGCCCAGGGCTCGAGCGCGTGGCCGCGCGCGGCGGGCAGCAGCTGCGCGAGCTTGTTGCGGTCGCCCTTGCGGAACGCCTGCTGCATCTCCAGCAGGGTGTCGTCGCCCCGGTTTTGCGCCTGGACAAGGGGCGCAGCAGTGGCCAGCACGGCGGCGGCGACAAGGGGTGTCAGAATGGCTCTGAGTAATTGCATGGGGGAATTATCTGATGGACAAAGCAGCCCTTCGGCGCGCATTGATAGAAGAACGCCTCAACCTGCCCGATCGCCTACAGCGCGCCGACCTGTTACAGCAGGTGATGCGCATCTGGCTGGTGAACCGGCCCGACACCGTGATCGGCGCCTACTGGCCCATCAAGGGCGAGTTCGACCCCCTGCCCGCCCTGCACCGCTGGAAGGAAGACGGCGAACTGCTGGACGAGCCCCTGCGTCGGCGCATCGGCCTGCCGGTGGTCAACAAGCAGCACAAAACACTCACCTTTCATGCCTGGCACCCCGGCTGCCCCATGGAAGAAGACGCCTATGGCATCCCCAAGCCCAAGGACACCGAGGTCATCGTGCCCACGCTGCTGTTTGTGCCCTGCGTGGGCTATGCCCCCGGCGGCTACCGCCTGGGCTATGGCGGCGGCTTTTACGACCGCACGCTGGCCACGCTGCAACCCAGGCCCTTCACCGTGGGCCTGGGGTACACGCACGGCTACCTGGACGACTTCGAGCCCGAAGCGTTCGACCTGCCGCTCGACGCCATCCTGAACGACAACGGCGTGGTCTGGCCGGTGTAGCCGGCGCCGCAGCACGCGGGCGCGGCGCAAGCCGGTTCAAACCCAGGTTCAATACAACCCGCCAAAACGCATGAGCATGGCCTCTTCGCGCTCTTGCTGTCGGGCCAGGGCCGCCTGTTCGCGCAACCAGCGCTTGAGTTCGGCGTCGTCGCGCACGCGCTCCAGATCCTGCTGCATGGTCTGTGCGGTGTGGGCCATCTCATGCTGCAGCTGTTGCAGATGCGCTGCCAGCACAGGCGCCTTCGTGGTGGCGGTCACCATCACGCCCAATTCATCGCTGAGCCGCATTTCCGCCTCGGCCACCTCGTACTCCAGCACCGCCACTTGCTCCTTCAAGAGCAGCGACAGCGCCGCCAGCTTTTCGTCGGCCATGCGGGCAATGTGGGCCTCGTCCACCTGCTCGGCCTGCAGTTGCAGGCGCAGCAGCGTGACCAGGTCGCCACGCTCGTTGGCGGCGTTGGCCTGGGCCATCAGCGCGCTCTTGCGCTGGCGCTCTGCGGGGTCGGTCTCGCGGTCCGGGTGCAAGGCGCTGGCCAGTTGCCGGTAAATGGCGCGCATGGCGGCCTTGGCATCCAGCGCGTGCTGCTCGGCCTTGCGCTGCTTTTCAGTGGGCGGGCGCTTGGCTTTGCGCTCGGCCTGGCGCGCTTGCTCGGCCTCCCGGTCGGCCTGCACCTGGCGCATCACGGCTTCGAGCAAGTCTTGGGGCGAATCCAGGTCGTCAACGCCATCCAGATCCAGCGGTCGCCCCAGAAACTGCTCCATTGCATTCAGCACCTGCTGCTTGGCGTCCTGAAGTTCCTGCGCCTGCTGCGCCTGGGCCTCGGGCGGAAAGTACTGCGCATGCAACGCCGTCCACTGCGCCTCGTCCATTTCCTGCTGCACGACCAGCAACAGGCTCTGCACCAGGCCGCGCACCGATTTTTGCTGGGCCGCCGACAAGCCCTTGCGCTGCAGCCGCTCGTGCAGATAAAGCAGCATCTGCGCCTGTGTCTGCGCAATGCGGCGCTCAAGCTCCGAAAGCTGCGCCAGATGCGGCCCGCGCACGCTGGCCGCCAACTGTTCGATGTCCTGCATCTGGCGGCCCAGGTTGTCCACCCGTGCCAGCAGCTTGTTAAAGCGCTGCTGTGCGGGGCTGAGTTTGCCCTGCGCGGTTTTTTTCACTTTCAGGCGCGCCACACTGTCGGTGACCGGGGCGGGCTCAGCGGCTGGCACTTCGCCAAACAGATCGAGAGAGGGGGTGGTGTTCATCGTTCGTGCAACCTTCAAGAGCCATGCGTCCGATGCCAGGGGAAAGCACCGCAACCCAGCGCAGGCGCCCCGGAAAAGGGTGGCGATCCCGAGAAGGCTCGCGCCCACCGGGGTGTCGGCGCTAGCATGGTGGCCGTGTATTTTCCCATCACAGGTGCCCCATGCCCCAGCTCTACATCGGCAACAAAAACTATTCCTCGTGGTCCATGCGCCCCTGGGTGCTGCTGCGCCAGGCAGGTATTGCATTCGACGAAGTGCGCGTGCGCTTTGACAGCTTCGAGGCCGGCTCGGAGTTCAAGCGCACCCTCGGCGCTGTCAGCCCCACGGGCAAGGTGCCGGTGCTGGTCGATGGCGACCTGGTGGTGTGGGACACCCTGGCGATTGCCGAATACCTGGCCGAGAATTACCCCGAGAAACAGCTCTGGCCCCAGGACAAGGCGGCCCGCGCGCGTGCCCGCAGCGTCTGCGCCGAGATGCACAGCGGCTTCACCGCGCTGCGCAGCCACTGCCCCATGAACATCGAAGCAAATCTTGCCGACACCGGGGCCCTGATCTGGCGCGACCAGAGCGCCGTGCGCGCCGACGTGCAGCGCCTGGTGGACATGTGGAGCGGCCTGCTCGCGCAATACGGCGGGCCGATGCTGTTTGGCGCGTTCACCATCGCCGACGCCTTCTACGCCCCCGTGTGCATGCGCCTTGCCACCTACGGCCTGCCGGTGCCCGCGCACATCGCCGCCTATGTGGACCGTGTGCGCGAACTGCCGGGCGTGAAGACCTGGATCGATGACGCCCTGGCGGAGCAGGATTTCCGCGCATTCGAGGAGCCTTACCGGCTCCAGCGCTGAGCCAGAAACGCCTCAGCCCGGCCGAAACTGCTTGCGCAAAAACGGCTTGTGCCGCGCAATGTGCGCCATCTGCGCGGGGGCAATGGTGCCGCCCAGGTCCACGCCATCGCCGTTGAGCACCTCGTTGGCATAGGCCAGCGCGCGCGCCACCACCTCTTCGTCGCCCACGCCCTGCTGCGCGGCCAGATCCAGCGCCACGCGCTTCATGGCGCGCTGCGACAGCATCCACATGGCGCCAAAGGCGTCCCAGGCTGCGGCGGCTTCCTTGAACTTGTCGTGCTCGGCCAGGATGCTGCTGAGCGGCTTGGCCAGGATCTCCTGCAGGTCGTCCACCCTGGATTGCAAGGCCTCGAACTGCGCCTCGCGCTGCAGGGCGGCCGCGGCGGCGTTGGCTGCGGCGTCGGGTGCGGTGGGCACGGGCACGCTGCCGTCGGGGTTGAGCTGGGCAATGGTGAGGTCAGACGATAGGGACATGGTGGGCTGGAATATACGGCCGGGGGGCCCGGCCTAAACTACGCCGATGCAAATCTACATGGTAGGCGGCGCCGTCCGCGACAAGCTACTGGGCCGCCCCGTGAATGACCACGACTGGGTGGTGGTGGGTGCCACGCCCGAGCAGATGCGGGCGCTGGGCTATCTGCCGGTGGGGCGCGACTTTCCGGTTTTTCTGCACCCCGAAACGCGCGAGGAATACGCGCTGGCGCGCACCGAGCGCAAAAGCGGGCGCGGCTACCGGGGTTTCGTGGTGCAAAGCTCACCCGATGTGACGCTGGAAGAAGACCTGGCGCGGCGCGACCTTACTATCAATGCGATAGCTACTAGCGCAGACCCATCAAGCGCTACAGGCCATTTTGACCCTTATGGCGGCGAACGCGACCTGCACGACCGCGTGCTGCGCCACGTCACCGACTCGTTTCGCGAAGACCCGGTGCGCATCCTGCGCGTGGCGCGGTTTGCCGCGCGTTTCACCGACTTCACGGTGGCGCCCGAGACGATGCAGCTCATGCGCGAGATGGTGGCGCACGGCGAGGCCGACCACCTGGTGGCCGAGCGCGTGTGGCAAGAGCTGGCGCGCGGGCTGATGGAGGAGCGCCCCTCGCGCATGTTCGAGGTGCTGCGCGCATGCGGCGCCCTCGCCGTGGTGCTGCCCGAGGTGGACCGCCTGTGGGGCGTGCCCCAGCGCGCCGAATACCACCCCGAAGCGGACACCGGCGTGCACCTGATGCGGGTGCTGGACATGGCGGCGCGGCTGCAGGCGCCACTGGCCGTGCGCTTTGCCTGCCTCACGCACGAGCTGGGTGAAAAATTGGGGTCAGAAAAATTGGGGTCAGACTCCAATTTCTCCAATTTCCCTATCGGCCACGGGCAGCGCAGCGCCAAACGGCTCCAGGCCCTGTGCGAGCGCCTGCGCGTGCCCACCGAATGCCGCGAAACCGCCGACGTGGTGGCGCGCGAGCACGGCAACATCCACCGCAGCGGCGAGCTGGGCGCAGCGGCCCTGGTGCGCCTGATCGAGCGCTGCGACGGCATTCGCAAGCCGGCGCGCTTTGACGAAATCTTGCTGGCCTGCGAGTGCGACGCGCGCGGGCGCCTGGGCTTTGAGGAAGCGCCCTACCCGCAGCGCCAGCGGCTGCGCGAAGCACTCGCCGCGGTGCAGTCGGTTGCTACCAGTGTGATAGCTGCACGCGCAGCACAGGCGGGCGTTACAGGCCAAAAAGTGGGTGAAATGATCCACGCAGCGCGGGTGCAGGCCGTGGCCGCCTGGCCAGGGCTGGCGCCCGCGCCCGGCGCCTGATCAAGCAATCAAGCAGCCTGCACCGAGCGCACCCAGCGCACGATGTCGGCCGCGCCCATCGCACCCGAAATGCGCGACAGCTCGCGTCCGCCCTGGAACAGCACCATGGTCGGAATGCTGCGGATGTTGTAGGGCGCCGCCACCTGCGGGTGGGCCTCGGTATCGAGCTTGGCCAGGCGCACACCGGGCTCCAACTCGCGTGCGGCCTGCGCAAACGCTGGGGCCATCTGGCGGCAGGGGCCGCACCAGGGCGCCCAGAAATCGACCAGCACCGGGATATGGCTGCGCTGCACATGCTTGCCAAAGCTGGCAGCGTCGAGCGCCAGTGGTGCGCCCGTGAACAGCGGCTGGTGGCAACTGCCGCAGTCAGGCTGGCTGCCCAGTTGCGCCGCCTGGACGCGGTTGGTGGTGTGGCAGTGGGGGCAGACGATGTGCAGGGCTTCGGTCATGGCGGGGCTTTCGATGCGGAGTCTTGGGGACATCGGGCCGTGGGCCTTGAAATTCAAGGCGCGGAGAGGTTGCGCTTTAAAGCCACTTCACAGCCAGGCTCAGCAAAAAACTCAGCAGCACCGTGCTGGCCAGCGGAATGAACCAGTCGCGCCCGAATAGCCGAAAACGAAAATCCCCCGGCAGCCGCCCCAGCCCCATGCGCTGCAGCCAGGGCGACAGGCCGTTGATAAGCACCAGCGCCAGGAAGACAACGATGAGCCAGCGGATCATGGCAAGGCCTTTTTCATGCACTCAAAGCCGGTGCGATCGGTCGCCGCGCGCAAAACCCAGCGCGTCCCACGGCTCGCCTTTGGCCAGCGCCAGTACCTTGAACAACTCGCCCATCTCGTGCTCCATGATCAATTTGGCCGCTGTTGCCCGTTGCGCCTGCGGAAGCTGCTCCATTTTTGGAAGCAGCCCGCAGTTGATCAGAAAGTGCGCCTGCGTGGTGTAGCCCAGCACTTCCAGCCCGGCCTCCTGCGCGGCCAGCGCCATGGCGGTGAAGTTGACATGGGCGGTGATGTCTTTCAGGCCCACCGCCACCAGCGGGTCGCCGTCGGCCAGGTGGCCCTGGTGGCACATCACCGTGCCCATGTGGCGCTGCGGGTGGTAGTACTCACTCTCGCCAAAACCATAGTCCAGCAAGAAAATGGCGCCGCGCACCAGCCGGTCGGCCAGGGTGCGGATGAAGCCTTCGCCCTGGGCGTGGATTTCCGTCAGATAGTCGTGCGGGCCTTCGATCTCGACGGGCGGGCGCAGGCCGGTGGGCCGGTCGGCCCAGACGAAGGCGCCTTCGTGCACGGCCACGCCGCGTTCATACCAACCATCACCGTCTTTGCCGCCCTCTTGCCCGCCGTGGCGGGCCAGCAGTTGCACGGGCATGGCATCGAGCACCTCGTTGCCCACCACCACGCCCTCGAACTGCGCGGGCAGCGCGTCCAGCCATTGCAGCTTGTGCGCATGCCGGGCCAGCAGGGCCTGCTGGCGCGCGCGCAGGCTGCCCGACAGATCAACGATGGTGTAGCGCTGCACCCGGTCGCCCAGCGCGTCGAGCAGTTGCAGCGCCAGGGCGCCCGAACCGGCGCCAAACTCCCAGATTTCGTGGGTGCCGGTCTGCTCCAGCGCCTCGTCCACCTGGGCGGCCAGGGTCTGGCCGAACAGCGGCGTGAGCTCGGGCGCCGTGACGAAGTCGCTGCCCGACTGCGGCATGGCGCCGAATTTGGTGGAATCGTTGGCGTAATAGCCCAGGCCCGGGGTGTACAGGGCCAACGCCATGAATCGGTCAAACCCGATCCAGCCGCCGGCGGCGGCAATGGCCCCGGCGATGTGGGTTTGGAGGGCGGTCGTTAAACTTGTGGGTTCTGTCGTCACGGCCTGCATTGTCCCCGAATGTCCACCACCCCCCGTCCGCGTACCGTCCTGGTCACCGGCGCCGCCCGGCGCCTGGGCCGCAGCATTGCGCTGGCGCTGGCGGCAGGCGGCTGGCAGGTGGCGGTGCATTACCGCACATCGCAGCAAGATGCTATCGATACAGTAGCTTCCTGCGCACAGCTGACAAGCGCCAGCGCCCATTTTGATGCAGATTTTAACGACGAGGCGTCGGTGCGCGCCTTGCTGCCCCGCGTGATCGACCACTTTGGCAGCGTGGATGCGGTGGTCAACAGCGCCTCGCTGTTCGAGCACGACAACGCCCAGTCCTTCGGGTTTGCCGCACTCGAAAAGCACCTGCGCAGCAACACCGGCGCCCCCATCGTGCTGGCCCAGGCCCTGCACCAGCATCTGCAGGAGCGCGCCGCCGCCGGCGATGCCGACGCGCACGGCGCCGTGGTCAACCTGCTGGACCAGAAGCTCTGGAACCAGAACCCCGATTTTCTGAGCTACACGCTCTCCAAGGCCGCGCTCGAAGCCGCTGGCACCATGCTGGCGCTGGCGCTGGCGCCGCGCGTGCGGGTGGTGGGCGTGGCGCCCGGCCTCACGCTCACCAGCCATCTGCTGAGCGACGAAAAATTCCAGCAACTGCACGCCCTGAGCCCGCTGGGCCGCTCGTCCACCGCCGACGACGTGGCGGCCACCGTGCGCTTTGCGCTGGAGAACCGGTCGATCACCGGCACCACGCTGCTCGTCGATGGTGGTCAGCACCTGATGAAATTCGAGCGTGACTTTTCCCTGATGTGAGCCCATGCTCACCCCCACACCATGAACCAAGCCACCGGTCTCCAGACCCTGACCCTCACCGGGCTGCGCTTTGATGCCAACCTGGGCATCCTGGCGCACGAGAAAAAAGCCCCCCAGCCGATCCAGGTCGATGCCGAGCTGAGCCTGGGCGCGCAGCCGCTGGCGCCGCACGACGACGACATCGCGCATGTGCTCGACTACCGCAAGGTGCGCCAGATCATCATCGACGAGTGCACGGCCGAGCATGTGAACCTGCTCGAAAGCCTGATCGGCAAGCTGGCGCAGCGGCTGATGCAGCTGCCCGGCGTGCTGGGCGTGCGCGTGAAAATCGCCAAGCTCGAAATTTTTGACGACTGCGAAGTGGCGATCCGCATGGAGACAGGACAGTGGTGAACGCGATGAATGCAATGGACAGCAGCGCCTGGACGGGCGACGAAACTGCGGTGGCGCCCGAGCGCGCACCGGCCGACTTCAAGATCGAGCGCGAGACCCACAAGCTCGAAAAGCGCCTGTGCCGCGAGGTGGGCAAGGCCATCGTGCACTACAACATGATCGAAGAGGGCGACAAGGTCATGGTCTGCATGTCGGGCGGCAAGGACAGCTATGCGCTGCTGGACATCCTGCTCAAGCTGAAACGCCGCGCGCCGATTCACTTTGATCTGATTGCCGTCAACCTCGACCAGAAGCAGCCCGGCTTTCCCGAGCATGTGCTGCCCGACTACCTCAAAACCACCGGCGTGCCGTTCCACATCGAGAACGAGGACACCTACAGCATCGTCAAGCGCCTGATTCCCGAGGGCAAGACCACCTGCAGCCTGTGCAGCCGGCTGCGCCGGGGCATTCTGTACCGCGTGGCCGACGAGCTGGGCGCCACCAAGATCGCGCTGGGCCACCACCGCGACGACATTTTGCAGACGCTGCTGCTCAACATGTTCTTTGGCGGCAAGATGAAGAGCATGCCGCCCAAGCTAGTCAGCGACGACGGCCGCCATGTGGTGATCCGCCCGCTGGCCTTCGTGGCCGAAAAAGACACCGCCCGCTGGGCGCAGCACCGCAACTTTCCCATCATTCCCTGCAACCTCTGCGGCAGCCAGGAGAACCTGCAGCGCAAGCAGGTGGGCGAGATGCTGCGCGAGTGGGAGAAAAAATACCCCGGCCGCGTGGAGAACATGTTCAACGCGCTGCAGAACGTGGTGCCCAGCCACCTGCTCGATGGCGCGCTGTACGATTTCAAGGGAGCGCGCGCCACCGGCGTGGCCGACGACAACGGCGACAAGGCCTTTGACACCGAGGATTTCCCCGCGCCCTCTGCGCTGCCCGGCGTGCAGGTGGTGCGCATCGGCTGACAGCGCCGCCACCGGCGCTTTTTTCAAGGAGCTGCCATGACTGCCATGCGATGGATCACTTGGCCCCTGCTGTGCGCGGCGCTGTGGCTGACCGGCTGCGCCAGCACCCGCCTGGTGGACAGCGATGTGCAATCGTTCTCGCAGCTCGCCGGCGCGCCCGCGCATCCCACCTACCGTTTTGAGCGCCTGCCGTCGCAGCAGGCCCAGAGCGCCCAGCAGTCTGCCGTGGAAGAACAGGCCCGGCAGGCGCTGGCCAAGGTGGGCCTGCGCCAGGACAGCGCGGCGCCGTTTTACCGCGTGCAGGTGCATGCCCGCACTGACCTCCAGGCCTATCCGGACTACTGGGATGGCCCCGGCTGGGGCTGGGGTGGCTGGGGCGGTGGCCGGGGTTTTCATGGCGGCCTGTCGATGCGTTTTCCGCCCCCCACGCTGTACCGGCGCGAAGTCGGCCTGGTCCTGCGCGAAGCGGCCAGCGGCACCGTGGTGTACGAAACCCGCGCCGTCCACGAGGGCGTGTGGACCGACAACCCGGCCGTGTTTGCCGCCATGTTCGACGCGGCGCTGAGCGGCTTTCCCACGCCGCCCACCGGGCCGCGCCGCATCGTCCTGGAAATACCGCGCTGAACCGCCAGCACCCCATCGCACACCCCGCCCCATGAACGCCACCCGCATCATTGCCATTCGCCACGGCGAAACCGCCTGGAACGTGGACACCCGCATCCAGGGCCACCTTGACATTCCGCTCAACGACACCGGCCTGTGGCAGGCGCGGCAGTTGGCGCGCGCCCTGGCCGAAGAGCCCGTGGCCGCCATCTACACCAGCGACCTGCAGCGTGCCCAGGCCACGGCCCAGGCGGTGGCAGACGCCACGGGCGCACCGCTCACGCCCGAGCCCGCTCTGCGCGAGCGCAGCTTTGGCGCGCTGCAGGGGCGCACCTTTGCCGAAATCGAAGCCGAGCAGCCCGAGCAGGCCTTGCGCTGGCGCAAGCGCGACCCGCACTTCGCGCCCGAGGGCGGCGAATCGCTGACCTTGCTGCGCGAGCGCATCGCCGCCACCGTGCACCGCCTGGCCGCGCGCCACCCCGGCGAGCTGGTGGTGCTGGTGGCGCACGGCGGCGTGCTCGATGTGCTGTACCGCCTGGCCACCGGCCAGGAGATCCAGGCGCCGCGCACCTGGCAGCTGGCCAACGCGGCCATCAACCGCCTGCTGTGGACGCCGCAGGGCCTCAGCCTGGTGGGCTGGGCCGACACCCAGCACCTGGACAACGCCGCCCGCGATGAAACCACAGCCTGATCTGCCTGCGGCGCTGCAGGCCAGCATCGGCCAGCGTGTGGACTTGATCGACACGCCTTCGCTGGTGGTGGACCTGGACGCCATGGAGCGCAACATCCAGCGCATGGCCGACTTTGCCCGCCAGCACGCCGTGCGCTGGCGCCCGCATGCCAAGATGCACAAAAGCGCCGAGATCGCCCTGTTGCTGCAGCGCGCCGGCGCCACCGGCGCCTGTGTGCAAAAGGTGGCCGAGGCCGAGGCACTGGCCGCCGGCGGGGTGAACGACATTTACATCAGCAACGAGGTGGTGGCCCCACCCAAGCTGTTGCGGGTTGCGCGCTTGGCGGCGCATCTGGCCGCATGCGGCGGGCACCTGGCCATTGCGGTGGACAACGCGGAAGGCATTGAGCGCCTGGCAGAGGCCATGGGAGCGGCCGGCAGCGCGGACGGCATCGACGTGTTTGTAGAAATCGACGTGGGCCAAGGCCGCTGCGGCGTGCCGCCCGGAGCACCGGCGGTAACGCTGGCGCTGGCCGTGGCCCGCCATGCGCGGCTGCGCTTTGCGGGCCTGCAGGCCTACCATGGCCGCGCGCAGCACCTGCCCGGTGCGGCCGAGCGGCGCGAGGCCATTGCCGCCGCTGTGCGCGCCACCGAGCACACCCGCGCACTGATCGTGGCGGCAGGCCTGCCCATGCCGCTGGTCACCGGATCAGGCACCGGTACCCTGGTGCACGAAGCCGCCAGCGGCGTGTATGGCGAGCTGCAAGCTGGCTCGTTTTTGTTCATGGATGCCGACTACGCCCGCAACGAGCGCGAGCCCGCCCAGCCCGCATTCGAGCAGGCCTTGTTCGTGAAGACACAGGTCATCTCAGTGAGCGACAGCCATGCTGTGTGCGACGCGGGCCACAAGAGCCACGCCATCGACTCGGGCTTGCCCACCGTGGCCCTGCTGCCCGCCGACCGCAGCCTGCGCTATGCCAACGGTGGTGACGAACACGGCCTGCTGTATGCCGACACCTCCGACGCCCGCCTGCCCAGCCTGGGACACATGCTCTGGCTCATCCCCGGTCATTGCGACCCCACGGTCAACCTGCACGACTTTTTGATCGGCGTGCGCGGCGGTTTGGCGGCGGGCACGGTGGAGCGCATCATCAGGGTTGATGCCAGAGGCGCGCTGACCTGATTGGGGCAAGAATCAGCGGACATTTTGGTGTCCTCCCATGAGCCCCAGCCAGATCATCGTTCTTGCCACCCCGGTCTTTCTCGTACTGATCGCCATCGAGCTGGCCATCGGCATCCGGCGCCAGCGCAACACCTACCGGCTGGCCGATGCAGTCAGCAGCATCAGCCTTGGGGCTCTGAGCCAGACCAGCGCCGTGTTCACGCGGCTGCTGCGCATCGGCATCTACACCGCCTTGTTCGAGCAGGTGGCGCTGTGGCGCAACGATGCGTTCTGGACCAGCCTGCCTGGCTGGCTGCTGGCGCTGGTGTTCTACGACTTTTGCTACTACGGGCTGCACCGCATGGGGCACGAGTCGGCGGTGCTGTGGGCGGCGCATGCGGTGCACCACCAGAGCCAGGACTACAACCTGTCCACCGCGCTGCGCCAGACCAGTTCGGGCGCGCTGCTGGGCTGGGTTTTTTATGTGCCCATGGCGCTGGCGGGCGTGCCGCCGCTGGTGTTTGGCGTGGTGGCGCTCATCGACCTGCTCTACCAGTTCTGGGTGCACACCGAGCAGGTGGGCAAGCTCGGCTGGTTTGACCGCTGGTTCTGCAGCCCCAGCAACCACCGCGTGCACCATGCCGTCAACGATGCGTATCTGGACAAGAACTACGGCGGTATCCTGATCCTTTGGGACCGGATGTTCGGCACCTTCAAGGACGAAGGCGCGCAGGAGAAATGTGTGTACGGCACGCGCGGCCTACTCAACAGTTGGGACCCGCTGTGGGCCAACGCGCAGGTGTATTCCGGGCTGGCGCACGACAGCTGGCACACCCGGCGCTGGGGCGACAAGCTGCGCGTGTGGCTCAAGCCCCCGGGCTGGCGGCCGGCCGATGTGGCCGCGCGCTTTCCCAAGCCCGCCTTCAGCATGGCGCGGATGGCGCTCTACCACCCGCCGATGTCGCGCGCCGTGCAATGGTTTGCGCTGGTGCAGTTCGTGCTGCTGCTCGCGGGCGTGGCGGCCTTTTTGTGGCAGGCCGATGCGGCGCCGCTGGCGCACAACGCCATCTGGTTTGCGGTGCTGCTGACGGTGCAATGGTCGCTGGGCGCGGTGATGCAGGGGCGCATTGGCATGCTGATGGCGCTGATGCTGCAAAGCGCTGCGCTGGCCACGGCCACCAGTGCGCTGGGGTTCACGCAATGGCATTGGCTGTTCAAGCCGCTGACGATGGTATTCGCTATTTTTTTGGTAGCTATCAGCGCTTACCCATCAAGCGCTATAGGCCAATTTGGCTCTAAATCCCTGATTCTTCTTGCTGCTGCACTGGCCGGATCGCTGGCCGGGGATGTGTTCCTGATGTTCCCGGGCTTCTTCATTCCCGGCCTGGTGAGCTTTCTGGTGGCGCATCTGTTTTATGTGGCGCTGTTCAAACGTGGACAGGCGTGGTTTCCGCACCGGGGCGCACTGGCCGCTACGCTGGGCATTGGCGTGGCCATGTATGCCTTTCTGTGGGCGGGCGGCCTGCCGTCTGCGCTGCGCGTACCGGTCGCGGCCTATGTGCTGGTGATCGCGCTGATGGCGGCCCAGGCCATCGGCCGGGCGAAGGTGTTGCGCGACACGCCTTCGCTGCTGGTCGCCATCGGCGCCGGGTTTTTCATGCTCAGTGACTCGCTGCTGGCCACCAACCGGTTTGTGCACCCCTTGCCCATGGCGCAGGTCTGGGTGCTGGCAACGTATTACGCAGCGCAAGCACTGATCGTGGCGGGAATACTGCGGGGTGCAGCCCTCACAGAGCCAGCCCCCGCCGCCACCCTCACACCCCAAACAGATCTTGCCCGCTCGCCTTCGGCGGCGTAACCCCCAAGTGGCGATACGCCGCCAGTGTGGCAATGCGCCCGCGCGGCGTGCGCTGCAGGTAGCCTTGCTGGATGAGATACGGCTCGATCACGTCCTCGATGGTGCCGCTTTCCTCGCCAATGCTGGCGGCGATGTTATCGAGGCCCACAGGGCCACCGTCAAAGCGGTGGATCAGGGCTTCGAGCAGCTTACGGTCCATCACGTCAAAGCCCTGCGGGTCCACGTCGAGCATGGCCAGCGCCTTGTCGGCGATGGCTTTGGTGATGCGGCCATCGCCCTTGACCTCGGCGTAGTCGCGCACGCGGCGCAGCAGCCGGTTGGCGATGCGCGGCGTGCCGCGCGAGCGCCGTGCCAGCTCGAAGCCACCCTCGTCGTCCATGGGCGTACCCAGCAGCCCCGCGCTGCGGGTGACGATGCGCGCCAGCTCTTCGGGCGTATAAAACTCCAGCCGCGCCACGATGCCAAAACGGTCGCGCAGCGGGTTGGTGAGCATGCCCGCGCGCGTGGTGGCGCCCACCAGCGTGAAGGGCTGCAGATCGAGCTTGATGCTGCGCGCCGCCGGCCCTTCGCCGATCATGATGTCGATCTGGTAGTCCTCCAGCGCGGGGTAGAGGATTTCCTCGACCACGGGCGAGAGGCGGTGGATCTCGTCGATGAACAGAACGTCGTTCTTCTCCAGATTGGTCAGCAGCGCCGCCAGGTCCTTGGGTTTTTCGAGCACCGGGCCGCTGGTCTGGCGCAGGTTCACGCCCAGTTCGGCCGCGATGATGTGTGACAGCGTGGTCTTGCCCAGGCCGGGCGGACCAAACAGCAGCACATGGTCGAGCGCCTCGCCACGCTTCTTGGCGGCGCCGATGAAGATCTCGAGCTGCTCGCGCGCCTTGGCCTGGCCCACGTATTCCTGCAGCAGCTTGGGGCGCAGGGCGCGCTCAATGGCCTCCTCTTGGGGCGATGCCGGGACAGCAGAGATGACGCGCTTTGCGGGCGCGGGGGCGAAGTCGTCGGTTTGAATGCTCATGCCATGTGCGGCCCCTGGGGGCGATGTGCGTGCGGACTCATGGCGCCGGTTTCAGCCAGTTCTTGAGGGCTGCCTGGAATGCCAGGTCGTAACGGCCATAGTAGTTGAGGCCGCTGGGATTCTGACAACTTGCAGCGCCGCCCAGCAGCTGCCCAGCCACGTAGCGCTTAGTGCCGATGGGCAGGAACAGGCCCGAGCCGCTGCTGCCGCTCTCCGCGGTGCCCGCTTGCCAACCCACGGTCAGGAAGCGCCCATCCTGCGGCGTGCTGGCCAGACAGGCTTCCAGGGTGCAGTTGTCAAACTGCTTCACAGTGCCCTCACTAAGCTTTTGCAAGTCGCCCAGGGGGTGGTGGATGCCGGCCGCGCGTGAGCCTTCGACCACGGCGCCGAAATAAGAGCCTGCGAACACAATACCGGCCGGTGGCGCCGCGTTCAGGCGCATGAAGGCTGTGTCGGTGGATTCCTCGGCGTACAGCAGGGTCGCGCCGCCGTTCAGACGCTGTGCGCCCATATTGACCTGGCTGCTGTTACAGGCGGCCGAGCGGAAGAACCAGTCGGTTGTGAGGGTGGATGCCGCCGATTGCGTGGAAATGCAGTGGCTGGCGCTCAGAAAATACGGGGTGGCGCTCGACTGGACATCGTTCAGCAGTGTCCCCGTGCACAGAAAAGTGCTGCCGTTTTCCACAAACAGCATGCGCGCCACCGAGCGGCTTTCACTGCTGTACTCGGGCCGACATGAGACATCAATATTGCAACTGCCCGCCTGCTCCCCATCGGTCAAGCTGGGTTGCGCCGCACGCTCTGGCTGCAGATAAAAGTGCGACAGCGTAGGCACGGCGATGTCGAGCTGGGTCAGATCGGCATTGGCCGGCAGTTCCAGCTCCAGCGTGGTCTCAGCGCCGCTGAAATCGGGACTCCAGTAAGTGCGTGCTGCATCGCCGGTATCGCCCGCCTGCAGGTTACGCGCAATGGTGCCCAGCACCTCTTCGCCCGACATCTCGACCACCGCCTCACCGGCCTGCGCATAAAAGCGCAACGTGCTGCCCGCCGGCAGCGCGCGCACCAAGACGCCCAAGCGAACGCCCAGCGCACCTTGCGCCTCGAAGCTGATGGCGGCACGCTGCGTGCCGCGCTCTGTGGCGTACCAATGCAACTGCCCCTGCAGCCCCGGCGAAGTGGCTGTGGCAACCACGCCCCGGGCCAGACCAATTTGCTGGCGCATGCCGTTGCCGGGGATAGGCCCTGCTTTTTTTTGCAGCGATTGCAGCACTGGGACCGCCAGCGGGCCCAGCTGCACAACCGTGGCCTGCGGTGAATATCCGTCCGCGCGCGGCGCGGTGACAGCTAACTTGAAGGGCCTGAAGAGGCTCGGGTCAAACGGCTCAATCCGGTCGGCTGCCGATGCATCCGGCGCGGGCGAACCGCCACCTCCACCACCGCCGCAAGCGGCCACCAGCAGCGCTGCACCCACAGCGCACATCCAAGGCATGGAATGGTGAAGCTTCATGGCATCTCCTTAGAGACGTTTGGTCGGGCTATTTCGCCAGCGCCTTGAGCGCCAGCTTGATGCCGTCACTCACGCCCACATCCGGCGGCAAGGCCTTGAGCGCTGCCGCCGCTTCCTTGTCGTTGTACCCCAGCGCGAGCAGCGCCTGCAGAATATCCACCTGGGCATCACTGGTTACCTGCGCGTGCGCGCCCATGTCGGCGCCCAGCTTGCCCTTGAGCTCCAGCAGCAGGCGCTCGGCGGTCTTCTTGCCGATGCCCGGCACCTTGACCAGGCGGCCCGCCTCCTGCAGCGTGATGGCCTGTGCCAGATCAGCCACCCCCATGCCACTCAGGATGGACAGCGCCGTGCGCGGCCCCACGCCCGATATCTTGATGAGCTCGCGAAACGCTTGGCGCTCGGGCGCGGTGGCAAAGCCATACAGCAGCTGCGCATCCTCGCGCACGATGAACTGTGTGAGCAGGCTCACGCGCTCGCCCACGGCGGGCAAGTTGTAGAAGGTGCTCATGGGCACATGCACCTCGTAGCCCACGCCGTGGCAGTCCAGCAGCACCTCGGGTGGGTTCTTCTCCAGCAGGGTGCCGGTCAATTTGCCTATCATGGATGTCCTTTGCCGGCGAACGCACCAATTGCAGCGCCGTCTTTTTGCCGTGTTTTCCGTTGCCTGACTGGAATTATCCGCGTGATCCTGCGCCACACCTTCACCCCCCACAACAACACCCGGCTCACGCACCTGTGCGGCCCGGCCGACGTGCACCTGCGCACCATCGAGGTGGCCCTGCAAGTGGGCATTGCGCACCGGCACGAGCAGTTCAAGGTCGATGGCCCCAAGGCCAAGGCCACGCAGGCCATGGAGTTGCTGCAGGCCCTGTACGAGATGGCCGAGCGCCCCATCACCGAAGACTATCTGCAGCTCATGCTGGCGGGCGACAGCTCTCTGGTGGAAGCGCCCGAGGGGGCCATCGTGCTCAACACCCGCCGGGCCGACCTGCGCGGGCGCACGCCCACGCAGAACCTGTACCTCGAAAACATCGCCACGCACGACATCACCTTCGGCATCGGCCCTGCCGGCACGGGCAAGACCTATCTGGCCGTGGCCTGCGCCGTGGATGCGCTGGAGCGCAGCGCCGTGCAGCGCATCGTGCTGACGCGCCCCGCGGTGGAGGCGGGCGAGCGCCTGGGCTTTCTGCCGGGCGACCTGGCGCAGAAGGTGGACCCGTATCTGCGCCCGCTGTACGACGCGCTGTATGAGCTGATGGGCTACGACAAGGTGCAAAAGGCGTTCGAGCGCAACGCCATCGAAATCGCCCCGCTGGCCTTCATGCGCGGGCGCACGCTGAACAACGCCTTCGTCATCCTCGATGAAGCGCAGAACACCACGCCCGAGCAGATGAAAATGTTTTTGACGCGCATCGGCTTTGGCGCCAAAGCGGTGGTGACGGGCGACGTGAGCCAGATCGACCTGCCCAAGGGCGCGATGAGCGGCTTGATCGACGCCGAGCGCGTCTTGAAGCGCGTGAAGGGCATCGCCGTGACGCGCTTCACCAGTGCCGACGTGGTGCGCCATCCGCTGGTGGCGCGCATCGTGGACGCCTATGACGCGCCACGCCGCGCGCCGGCCCCGCGTGGCCGCACCGCCTGAATGCTCCCTTTTTAATAGCTATCAGCGCTTACCACATAAGCGCCAGAGGCATAAATGACCTTGAATCAACTCTCCCTGTCGCTGCAGTTTGGCCGTTTTGACGGCGCTGCCACCCACCGCGCCGTGCTGCCGCGCCACAAGGTCACGCGCTGGATTCGCCACGCCCTGGCAACCGATGCCGAGATCACCGTGCGCATCGTCGGTGCCGACGAGGGCCAGCAGCTGAACCGCGACTATCGCCAGAAAGACTACGCCACCAACGTGCTCACCTTCGACTACACCCAAGAGCCGGTGGTAACCGCCGACCTGGTGCTCTGCGCCCCTGTGGTGGAGCGCGAAGCGCGCGAGCAGAACAAAAGTCTGGAAGAACACTACGCCCACCTGCTGGTGCACGGCACGCTGCACGCCCAGGGCTGGGACCACGAGACCAGCGCCGCCGACGCCGACGAGATGGAGGCCTACGAAACCGCCATCCTGCAGGCGCTGGGGTTTGCCGACCCTTACGCCAAGTGAAGGCGGCTTCTCAGCGCATCCGCTGATGGGGCCCCACCGGGACCGCACCAGCGGCGGCACCAGCGGCGGCATTACTCCTTGCGCTCTATCAACCGGTTGATGCGCAGCGCCGCCAAGGTGCACACCACCCCCGACAGCAAGTACAGCGATACAGCCCCCAGGCCAAACCGGGCCGAGAGCCCCAAAGCCACCAGGGGCGCAAACCCGGCCCCCAGCAGCCACGCCAGGTCGGCCGACAGCGCCGCCCCGGTGTAACGGTATCGGGGCGAGAAATTGGCCGTGACCGTGCCCGATGCCTGCCCATACGACAGCCCCAGCAGCACAAACCCCACCAGCAAAAACACGTTGTTGCCCACAGAGCCTGCGCCCAGCAGCCAGGGCGCCGCGAAGCTGAACAGCCCGATCAACACCGCCATGGACCCGAGCAGGTTGCGCCGCCCCACCCGGTCGGCCAGCCACCCGGACAACACGATGGCAGCGGCGGCCAGGAAAGCCCCGACAATCTGCACGCCCAACACTTCGGTGATGGACTGCTCGGAATACATGGCAATCCACGACAAGGGGAACACCGTGGCCAGGTGGAACAGCGCAAAGCTGGCCAGGGCGGCAAAGGCACCCAGCAGCACATTGCCGCCTTCGTGGCGCACCACCTGGGTCGCGCTCACCGGCTGCAATTCAAGCTGCTGCAGCAATTCGGCATACGACTGCCCCACCACCAGGCGCAACCGGGCAAACAGGGCCACCACGTTGATGGCAAAGGCCACGAAGAAGGGGAAGCGCCAACCCCAGTCAAGAAACTCCGCCACGCTCAGGCTGCTATACAAATAGGCAAACAGGCTGGCCGCCAGAATGAAGCCCACCGGGGCGCCCAGCTGCCCGATCATGGCAAACCAGCCGCGCCGCGCCGGGGGGGCGCTCATGGCCAGCAGCGACGGCAGGCCATCCCAGGTGCCGCCCAGCGCCAGCCCCTGACCGATGCGCAAGATGACCAACGCGGTGATGGCCTTGCTCCCCACCGAGGCATAGCTGGGCAAAAAAGCCATGCCTGCGGTGCAGGCGCCCAGCAAAAACAACGCCAGCGTCAGCTTGGTGCCGCGCCCCCAGCGCCGCTGCACCGCCATGGAAATCGCCGTGCCCACCGGCCGGGCGACAAAAGCCAGTGCAAAGATGGCAAAAGCCATCAAGGTGCCGTCCAGCCGCGACAGGAACGGGAACAGCAGCGAGGGAAAAACCAGCACGCAGGCAATGCCGAAGACAAAAAAGTCAAAGTATTCGGAGGACCGCCCAATGATCACCCCCACCGCGATCTCGCCGGGTGTCACATCCTCATCGGTATGGGCGCGCGCCAGAGACATCGAACTCTCAAAACTGGGCACGGGCAGTGCGGCAGCACTTTGATTAACCATAAAGACTCCTCAAGCAACGGATGCGAACGGCTCTTTTTTACACCCGAAAACCGCCCCGCCGCTGCGTTTTTGCAGGCGGGGCGCACAGGAAAACCCTGATAGCCACCCCCAAAGCGGGCAAATTTCCGGGAGCAGACAGCCAAAAATCCACCCAGACAAACACAAAACCACCGGGTCGCCATTGATCTTGGACAAAATGTCCAATCGACAATTTCACTGGCTGTACTACATTCCGAAACCTCAGTCATTCGCGTTTACACCTAAGCGCCTTTTGGTCGCACCCCTAGCATGCTCAACAACAAGGAACTCCGCAGGCCCACCTGGCTTGCAGCGATCGCCATGACCGCCGGCTTGGCCGGCTGCAGCAAGGCGGTCGTTCTCAACCCGGCCGGCGATATTGCCGCCCAACAGGGCCAGATGGTCATCACCGCCACGCTGCTGATGCTCCTCATCATCGTGCCGGTGATTGCGCTCACCCTGTGGTTTGCCTGGAAATACCGCCAGTCCAACGCCGCCAACACCGAGTCCGACTACGACCCCGAGTGGCACCACTCCACCACGCTGGAGCTGGTGATCTGGACCGTGCCGCTGCTCATCATCATTGCCCTGGGGGCACTGACCTGGATCGGCACGCACAAGCTTGACCCCTACCGCCCACTGGACCGCATCGACGCCCAGCGGCCGCTGGCGGCCAATGTCAAGCCGCTGGAAGTGCAAGTGGTGGCCATGGACTGGAAATGGCTGTTCTTCTACCCAGAGCAGGGCATTGCCACGGTGAACGAGCTGGCTGCACCGGTGGACCGCCCCATCCTGTTCAAGCTGACCGCGACATCAACCATGAACGCGTTCTACGTGCCCGACCTGGCCGGCATGATCTACGCCATGCCCGGCATGCAGACCGAGCTGAACGCCGTGATCAACCAGCCCGGCGTGTACAAGGGCATGTCGTCGCACTACAGCGGCGCGGGCTTTTCGGGCATGACGTTCAAGTTCCACGGCCTGAGCGATGGCGACTTTGCCCAGTGGGTGCAAAAGGCCAAGACCGAAGGCAAGCCCCTGGACAAGAGCACCTACCTGAACCTTGTCAAGCCCAGCGAGCGCGACCCCGTGCAGCGCTTTGCCACGGTGGAAGAAGGCCTGTACGACAAGGTGCTCAACCGCTGCGTGGAAGACGGAAAGATGTGCATGCACCACATGATGGCCATTGACGCCCAGGGTGGCGACGCCTACATGCGCGCCGCGGGCCTGAACCTGCCCCAGGACGTCTGCACCGTGCAAAACGCCGCACAGGTGGTAGCAGCACTTGAAACCCGCAACGCACCGGCACCCACATCCGGCGCCAGCATCCGCCAATAAGTCTCCCTATGACCTCCGAAACCCTTTCTCCATCCCACTGGGCGCTGGGCCGCCTGAGCTGGGACGCCGTTCCCATGGCGCACGAGCCCATCGTGCTGTGGACCTTCATTGCCGTGGTCCTGGGCGGCATTGCCGTCATGGCCGGCATCACCAAGTTCCGCCTGTGGGGCCCCCTGTGGCGCGACTGGATCTGCAGCATCGACCACAAACGGATCGGCATCATGTACATGATCCTGGGCCTGGTGATGCTGCTGCGCGGCTTTGCCGACGCCGTGATGATGCGCCTGCAGCAGGCCATGGCCTTTGGCGACAACATGGGCTACCTGCCGCCGCACCACTACGACCAGATCTTCACCGCCCACGGCGTGATCATGATCTTCTTCGTGGCGATGCCGCTGGTCACAGGCCTGATGAACTACCTGGTGCCGCTGCAAATCGGTGCGCGCGATGTATCGTTCCCATTTCTCAACAACTTCAGCTTCTGGATGACCACTGCCGGCGCCATCCTGGTGATGGTGTCGCTGTTCCTGGGCGAGTTCTCCACCTCGGGCTGGCTGGCGTTATCGAACCTGGGGGCGCAGAGCCCGAGCACCGGGCTGGATTACTACATCTGGGCGCTGCAGATTGCCGGGGTGGGCACCACGCTGTCGGGCATCAACCTGATCGTGACCATCATCAAGATGCGCGCGCCGGGCATGAACCTGATGAAGATGCCCGTGTTCACCTGGACCGCGCTGTGCACCAACGCGCTGATCGTCGCGTCCTTCCCCGTGCTGACGGCCGCGCTGGTGCTGATGTCGCTGGACCGCTTCGTGGGCACGAACTTCTTCACCAACGAGCTGGGCGGCAACCCCATGCTGTATGTGAACCTGATCTGGATCTGGGGCCACCCCGAGGTGTACATCCTGATCCTGCCGTGCTTTGGCATCTTCTCCGAGGTGGTGGCCACGTTCTGCCGCAAACGCCTGTTTGGGTACACCTCCATGGTCTATGCCACGGTGGTGATCACCATCCTGTCGTACCTGGTGTGGCTGCACCACTTCTTCACCATGGGCTCGGGTGCCAGCGTAAACACCTTCTTTGGCATCACGACGATGATCATCTCGATCCCCACGGGCGCGAAGATCTTCAACTGGCTGTTCACCATGTACAAGGGCCGCATCCGCTTTGAGCTGCCCATGATGTGGACCGTGGCCTTCATGGTGACGTTTGCCATCGGCGGCATGACCGGCGTGCTGCTGGCGGTGCCCCCGGCCGACTTCGTGCTGCACAACAGCCTGTTCCTGATCGCGCACTTTCACAACGTGATCATCGGCGGCGTGCTGTTCGGCCTGTTTGCCGGCATCAACTACTGGTACCCCAAGGCCTTTGGCTACAAGCTCGACCGCACCTGGGGCGTGCGCTCCTTCTGGCTGTGGGTAGTGGGCTTCTGGGTGGCGTTCGGCCCGCTGTATGTGCTGGGCCTGATGGGCGTCACGCGCCGCGCCAACCACTTTGAAGACCAGTCGTTGCAGATCTGGTTCCAGATCGCGGCGTTCGGCGCCTTCCTGATTGCACTGGGCATCGCCTGCTTCCTGATCCAGCTGGTGGTGAGCTACTTGAAGCGCGAGCAGCTGCGCGACCACACGGGCGACCCCTGGGATGCACGCACGCTGGAATGGGCCACCTCTTCGCCCCCGCCCGACTACAACTTCGCCTTCACGCCCGTGGTGCACGAGATCGACGCCTGGTGGGACATGAAGAAGCACGGCTACCAGCGTCCGCTCACTGGCTTTGCACCCATCCACATGCCCGCCAACACGGGCTCGGGCGCGGTGATATCGGCCCTGTCGCTGGTCTTCGGTTTTGCGCTGATCTGGCACATGTGGCTGCTGGCAGGCGTGTCGTTTGCCGCGCTGCTGCTGGCCGCCATCGTCCACACCTTCAACTACAAGCGTGACTTTTACATCCCGGCGGCCGAAGTGGTCGCCACCGAAGAAGCCCGCACACTCCAACTGGCCCGCCATGTCTGATATCCGCATCCACGCTGGCGCCGCAGCAGGCGCCCTGGCCCCGCGCGAGTACCACCTCGCGCACGAGCCCCACCCCGAAAACGGTACCTCCCTGGGTTTCTGGCTGTACCTGATGAGCGACTGCCTCATCTTTGCTGCCCTGTTCGCCACCTACGGCGTGCTGGGCCGCAGCTATGCGGCCGGCCCCACGGGCGCGCAGCTGTTCGACCTGCCCCTGGTGGCCATCAACACGGCCTTTCTGCTGCTGTCATCCATCACCTTCGGCTTTGCCATGCTGCGCAAGCAACTGGGCGACGTCAAAGGCACGCTGCTGTGGCTGGGCATCACGGGCCTGTTTGGCCTGTGCTTCCTGGGACTGGAGCTGTATGAGTTCTCGCACCTGATCCACCAAGGCGCAGGCCCGCAGCGCAGCGCGTTCCTGTCGGCCTTCTTCACGCTGGTGGGCACCCACGGCCTGCACGTCACCTTCGGCCTGATCTGGCTGGTGGTGTTGATGGTGCAGATTGGCAAGCATGGCCTGATCCCGGCGAACACGCGCCGGCTGATGTGCCTGTCCATGTTCTGGCACTTTCTGGACGTGGTCTGGATCGGCGTTTTCACCTTTGTGTACCTGATGGGGGTGCTGTAAATGAGCGCACAACACGCAACACACGCGCACGATGCGCATGGGCATGACGATCACCACCACGACGCAGGCCCGCACAGCAGCTTGTCGGGCTACATGACCGGTTTCGTGCTGTCAATCATCCTCACCGCCATTCCCTTCTGGCTGGTCATGGCCAAGGTGATTGCCGACCGTAACACTGCAGTGCTGGTGCTGGGTGGCTTTGCCGTGGCCCAGATCCTGGTGCACATGGTGTGCTTCCTGCACATGAACGGCAAGGTCGAAGGCGGCTGGACCCTTCTGTCCACCATCTTCACGGTGGTGTTCGTGGCCATTGCCATCGCTGGCACGCTGTGGGTGATGTTCCACATGAACACCAACATGATGCCCGAGCACCCCCAGGCGCCGGCTGCGGCGCAGCAGCACGCGCCCGGGCAAGGCACAGCCCACAGCGCCACCCCCTGACCGGCACCACCGCACCGTGCCAACACCGCAGGTGGGCCGCAAGCGCCCGCACTCCCCTGCAACCCTGGCGATGCTCACCTTGGTGGGCATCGCGCTTTTCGTGGGGTTCATCGCGCTGGGCGTATGGCAGGTGCAGCGCCGCGCCTGGAAGCTCGACCTCATCGAGCGCGTCACGCAGCGCATCCAGGCCCCGCCCGGCGCACTGCCGCCGCCAGCACAGTGGCCGCAGGTGGACGCCACCGGGTACGCCTACCAGCCCGTGCGCCTGCAGGGGCAGTGGCTGGCCGACAAAACCGTGCTGGCCCAGGCCAGCACCGCGCTCGGTGCGGGCTATTGGGTGATGACCCCGTTGCAGCAGGCTGACGGAACACAGGTGCTGGTCAACCGCGGGTTCGTGCCGCAAGGCCAGCGCGCGCAGTGGAAAGCGCGCCCCGCCACCCCACCCGGCACGGCCACAGAACCCGTCACGGTGGAAGGCCTGTTGCGCATGAGCGAGCCTGGCGGCGGCTTTCTGCGCCGCAATGACCCGGCGCAGCAACGCTGGTATTCGCGCGACGTGGCCGCCATGGCCCAGGCCCGGCAACTGCCGCGCGCCGCCCCGTTCTTTGTGGATGCTGGCATCCCCGATCGGCAAAGCGCCGCCACGGCAGAACGGCCCCCTGCAGCGCAGGGCCCGTGGCCGCGCCAGGGCCTGACGGTGGTGCGCTTTGCCAACAGCCACCTGGTCTATGCGATCACCTGGTTTGGATTGGCACTCATGGTGGCAGGGGCTGCGGTGCTTGTGGCACGCTACGAGGCGAAGCTGCGTGCAGCCCACCGCCAACACCCCGCCCATGAACCGCAGCCCTGAACCCTTCCACACCACCCGGAACCCCGCCACGCCGGCCAATGCCTCCGCAGGGCTCAGAAACCTGCACCAGCTGATCCAGCTGCGCTGGATCGCCGTGGTGGGCCAGCTGCTCACCATCGAGGCCACCCACTACGGCCTGGGCATGCCCTTGCCGCTGCAGGCCATGCGCTCCATCGTGGCGGGCATGGTGCTGTTCAACCTGGCCAGCCTGCTGCGCTGGCGCACCCGGCGAAACGTTCCCGACTTCGAAATCTTCCTCGGGCTGCTGGTGGATGTGGCCGCACTGACCGCCCAGCTGTATCTGAGCGGCGGCATCGGCAACCCTTTTGTATTTTTGTACCTGCTGCAGATTGCCGTGAGCGCCATGCTGCTGCAAGGCGGCACCATGTGGTTCATCGTGCTGGTTGCCTCGTCGTGCGTGGTGCTGCTGGCGCAGCACAGCCAGCCACTGCCCCTGACCACCAACCTGCACGAAGGCTGGGCCAGCCCGTATGTGCTGGGCCTGCTGGTGTGCTTCATGATCAACGCCATTTTGGTGGTCATCTTCATCACGCGCATCAGCCACGACCTGCGCCGGCGCGATGCACGGCTGGCGGCGGCCCGCCAGCGGGCCGCCGAGGAAGAGCACATCGTGCGCATGGGCCTGCTGGCCTCGGGGGCGGCGCACGAGCTGGGCACCCCGCTGGCCACCATGGCCGTCATCCTGGGCGACTGGCGGCGCATCCCGGCCCTGACCACAGACCCGGTGCTGCAGGAAGAGATCGCCGAGATGCAAACCCAGGTGCAGCGCTGCAAGGCCATCGTGAGCGGCATCCTGCTGACCGCGGGCGAAACGCGCGGCGAAGACTCCAGCCAGACCACGGTCTGCCAGTTTCTGGACACCCTGGTCACCGACTGGCGCGCCACGCGCTCGATCGACACCTTGGTCTATGACAACCGCATCCAGCACGACAGCCCCATGGTGGCGGATACCGCGCTCCAGCAAATGGTTTTCAATGTGCTAGACAATGCCCGGGACGCATCCCCCCACTGGGTGGCCGTGCGGGCACAGCGCGATGACGACACGCTGCGCATCGTGGTGACCGACCGGGGACCAGGGTTTTCGCCCGAGGTGCTGGCGCAGATCGGCACACCCTACCAATCGACCAAGGGGCGCCCTGGCGGCGGGCTGGGCCTGTTCCTGTCGATGAACGTGGCCCGCACCCTGGGCGGCAGCCTGGTGGCGCGCAACCGCCCCGAGGGCGGCGCGGAGGTCACCATCACAATGGCACTGGCCACCATCGCACTGCAGGACACCGGACAAGGCACCCATGGACACTGAACGCTTGCTGCTCATCGTGGAAGATGACGAAGCCTTTGCCCGCACCCTGGCACGCTCGTTCGAGCGGCGCGGCTACCGGGTGCTGCAGGCCGACAGCGTGGCGCGCATGGAAGACCTGCTGACCGAACACCGCCCCGACTATGCGGTGGTGGACCTCAAACTCAAGGGCGAGGCATCGGGCCTGGCCTGCGTGCGCAAGCTCCATGCGCACCACGCTCCCATGCGCATCGTGGTGCTGACCGGCTTCGCCAGCATTGCCACGGCGGTGGAGGCCATCAAACTGGGCGCTGCGCATTACCTGGCCAAGCCGTCCAACACCGACGACATCGAAGCCGCCTTCGGCCTGCACGAAGGCAATGCCGACGTCGAACTGAGCAACCGCTCCAGCTCCATCAAAACCCTGGAATGGGAGCGCATCCACGAGGTGCTGGCAGAAACCGACTTCAACATCTCCGAAGCCGCACGCCGGCTGGGCATGCACCGCCGCACGCTCAGCCGCAAACTGGGCAAGCAGCGCGTCTGACCCTGACTCTTGCCCCAGCCAGGGCCGCGCCGCGATTGCGCCACTTTTGCGCACAGCAGATTCACAGAACAGTGGGGGCGCGAACGGCGCCAGCCCCTACTATCCTCCCTTCGGTGCAAGCCGCCCTGAACACGTTGAGTTTTTTGCCCCAAACCATCAGGAGAGACATGTTCGAGATTGCCCTGCTGCTCACCGCCGCCTTTGCGGCCGGCACCCTCAATGCCGTTGCAGGAGGCGGCAGCTTTCTGACGCTGCCCGCCCTGGTCTTTACCGGCGTACCGCCCGTGGTGGCCAACGCCACTGGCACCGTGGCGCTGCTGCCCGGCTACATGGCAGGGGCCTGGGGGTTCAGGGAAGACACGGCCCCGCCGCCCGGGCTGTCGATGCGGCGACTGGTGGTGCTTTCGCTCATCGGCGGTGCGGCAGGTGCGGCGCTGCTGCTGGTCACGCCCGACGCCACCTTCCGCCGCGTGGTGCCCTGGCTGCTGCTGGCGGCCACCGCGCTGTTTGCGTTCGGGCCGCAATTGCGCCGGCTGCTGGCAGGCGGCAAACCGTCCACCGCCAAAGCCACCGTGGGCGTGCTGGCGGTGGCGGCGTATGGCGGCCACTTCAACGGCGGGCTGGGCATCTTGCTGCTGGCCCTGTTCGGCCTTTTGGGCCAGACGAACCTGAATGCCATGAACGGCCTCAAGAACTGGGTTTCGGCCCTGCTCACCGCCATTGCCGTGCTCATCTATGCCGCAGGTGGCGTGGTGCTGTGGCGCGAGGCGCTGCTGATGATGCTGGCCGCCACGGCCGGCGGCTATGGCGGTGCACGCGTCGCGCGGCGCATTCCGGCGCCCTGGCTGCGCTGGGGCATCGTGGCCACAGGGCTGGTGATGGCGGGGCTGTTTTTCTGGCGTCAATAGGCTCGGACGGTTGCCAGGCTAACGCCCCGGCGCCAGGGAGCTGGAGCGACCCGCCAGCGCGTAGGCTTTGAGCCACTGCGCACAAACCAGATAGCCCAGCACCAGCGCGCCCATGCCCACCAACATGTCGGCGGGGGGCGCCACAAAACCGAACCAGCCCCCCAGCGGCGTGAACGGCAACACCATGGCCACCAGCAAGGCGACCAGCGACGACGCCACCAGCGCCGGGTGCGCAAGATCGCGCCACGGCTGGGCACGGGTGCGGATGATGAAGATCACCAGGATCTGCGTGGCCATCGACTCCATGAACCACAGCGTGCGAAATTCCTCAGGCGTGGCCTGAAACAACCACAGCAGCCCACCGAACGTGGCCAGATCGAACAGCGACGACAGCGGCCCCATGGTGCCGGCAAAGCGCAGCAGGCCCTGCATGTCCCACACCTGCGGATGTGCGATGGCCTCGGGGCGCACCGTGTCGAGCGGAATACCGATTTCCGAAAAGTCGTACAGCAGGTTGTTCAACAGAATCTGCGTGGGCAGCATAGGCAAAAACGGCAGGAACAACGATGCCACCGCCATCGACAACATGTTGCCGAAGTTGGAGCTGGCGCCCATGCGCACATATTTGAGGATGTTGACAAAAGTGCGTCGCCCCTCCTCCACGCCATCGGCCACCACCTCCAGATCGGATGCCAGCAAGATCATGTCAGCCGCCGCCTGGGCCACGCCGCTGGCGCCTTCCACCGACAGCCCGATGTCGGCCACCTTGAGCGCGGGGGCGTCGTTGATGCCGTCGCCCAGAAACCCCACCACCGCGCCATGCGACTGCAGCGCCCGCACCAGGCGCGCCTTCTGGTCGGGCGCCAGCCGGGCGTAGATGTCCACCGATTGCACCTGCACCGCCAGGGCATCGTCCGTGAGGGCGGCCACGTCGGCGCCGGTCAGCACCCGGTCGGCGGGCAAGCCCACCTGCTGCGCCAGCCGCTGCACCACGACGGGGTCGTCGCCCGACAGGATCTTCAGGCGCACGCCAGCCCCCGACAGCCGGGCAATGGCCGCAGCCGCCGTGGGCTTGGCCGGGTCGGCAAAGGCACACAGCCCCTCCAAGACCAGGTCCTTCTCGTCGGCTGCGGTCAATGCCTGTACAGCACTGGCGATGTCGAGCTGGTTGCGCGAGGCCACGGCCACCACGCGCAGCCCCTGCTGGGCCAGCGCCTGCAAGCGCTGACGGACTTGGGCCTGCTCGACGTCGCCGAAGGATTGCACCGCGCCGCCCACGCGGTGGGCCGTGCACAAGGCCAGCACCGCCTCGGGCGCGCCCTTGACGATCAGCAGACGCCCGTCTGGCCCCTCGGCCCAGACACTTCCGACGCGGCGGGTGAAATCGAACGCATGGCGCTGCAGCATCTTCCAGCCCTGCGCCGCTTCGGGGTGGCTGGCCAGCAGCGCCGCATCCAGCGCCCCCCGGTCGCCGCCCAGGCTGGCGGCAATGGCGCCCAACCAGGCTGCCTGCGGGTCGTCCTGCCCCGCCGCATCCAGGCTGCGTGACAGGGCAATCTCGGCACTGGTCAGCGTGCCCGTCTTGTCGGTGCACAGCACCGTCATGGCACCCAGGTCGTGAATGGCCGCCAGCCGCTTGACGATGACCCTGCGCCCCGCCATGCGCAAGGCGCCACGCGACAACGTCACGGTGGTGATCATGGGCAGCAGCTCGGGCGTGAGGCCCACCGCCAGCGCCACCGCAAACATCAGCGATTCAAGCACCTGGCGGCCAAACAGCATGTGCGTGGCCAGCACCACCACCACGAGGGCCAGCGTGAGGCGGGCGGTCACCAGGCCAAAGGCATGCATGTCGCGCTGGAAGGCCGACACCTCCTGCCCCTCGCCCAGCACAGCGGCGGCGGCGCCAAACAACGTGTTGCGGCCGGTGCCCACCACCAGCGCCCGCGCCTCGCCCGTCTGCGCGACCGCGCCGCGAAACAAGGCATTGCTGGCCTCGCCCGCCGCGGAGGCAGTCACCACGCCGGGGCGCTTCTCCACGGGATAGGGCTCGCCAGTCAGGGCGGCCTCACCCGCCGTGAAGGCATCGCCTTCCAGCACCAGGGCATCGGCGGCGATGATGTCACCCGCGCGCACGCGCATGACGTCGCCGGGCACCACCTCTTCCACGGGCACCTGGCGAAACACGCCGCCCCGCAGCACCTCGGCACGCAGCGCCACCGAACGGCGCAGCATCTCGGCCGCGCGGTTGGCCCGCCCTTCCTGCACGGTGTCAAGCCCGATCGACAGACCCAGAATAGTCACGATGATGCCGCCACCCACGCCGTCGCCCGTGGCCACCGAGACCGCACCAGCGCCCAGCAGGATCAGCGACAACGGCTCGCGCAGCCGCCGGCCGACTGCCGCCAGCAGCCCCTTGGCCTGCGGCGGGGCATCGGCATTGGGCCCGTATTGCGCCAGCCGGGCCTGCGCCTCGATGTCGGTCAGTCCCTCTGCCGTGCAATGCAACTGGGCATACAGGTCCTGCGCAGACTGCGTCCAGAAACTGTGCGGCGCGATGCCCGAGGGATGCGTCATGGGCCCGCTTTGCCTGAGGGCTGGGAGCAGCCCGCAACGCGCTTGTCCAGTTGCCAGCGCATATGCTGCTTAGGCGCCACGCACCAGCAACACCGGCACCGGCGACTGGCGCAGCACCTGCTCGGCATCGCTGCCGAGCAGCATCCGGCCCACGCCTCGCCGGCCATGGGTGCCCAGCACGATGAGCTGCACGCCCCATTCCCTGGCCTTGGTGATGACCAAATCGCTGACGCGCCCGGAGTAGCTTTCATACAGCTCGGCTTCCACCGGCACCCCGGCGGCACGCACCCGGTTCTGGGCATCCTGCAGCACCTCCTGGCCGGCCTTCTTGAGCGTCTCGAACACCTCCGCCGTCAGTGCCATGCTGGACTCGAAGCTCGTCATGAACGAGATTTCATCGACCACATGCAGCACCTTGATGGTCGAGCCCATCACCCGCGCCAGTGCAATCGCCTCTTGCAAGCCTGCGAGCGAGGTGGCGCTGCCATCCACAGGAACCAGAATCTTTTCGTACATGGAAAACTCCTCCGAAAAAACGCATGGTAGCCCCGTCCTTCCCCATCACGATGACAGGAATAGCATTGTCACGGGCGCCGAGAACAACGAGAGCCACTAACCGGCGGCAGGCGCCACGCGCAGTGGAATCGTCACGGGTCCGTCGTTCACCAGGTGCACCTGCATGTCGGCTGCAAATTGACCGGTGGCCACCTCGGGATGGGCAGCGCGGGCCCGTTCCACCAGGTAGTCATAGAGCCTGCGCCCTTCATCCGGGGCCGCCGCCTGCGTAAAGCTCGGGCGGTTGCCGCCGGTGGTGTCGGCCGCCAAAGTGAACTGGCTGACCAGCAGCAGGCCGCCGGCCCCGCCGTGGCCGTCCAGGTCCTGCACGCTCTTGTTCATCTTGCCGGCGTCGTCTGAGAAGATGCGCAGCTTCAGGATCTTGGCCAGCAGCTTGTCGGCCTCGGCCTCGGTGTCGCCGCGCTCGGCGCACACCAGCACCAGCAGGCCGGTGCCAATGGCGCCCACGACCTGCCCGTCCACCTCCACGCGCGCCTGTCGCACGCGCTGCAACAGGCTGATCATTCGTCGCCAGTCACCAGCCGCGCCTTCACGGCCTTGCCCTTGACCCGGCCCTGATTCAGCCGCTGTGCAGCCTGCGCACCAATGGCGCGGTCCACCGCCACATAGGTGGAAAAATCGTTCACATTGATCTTGCCGATCTGCTCGCGGGTGTAGCCCATCTCGCCCGTCAGCGCGCCCAGCACGTCGCCCGCGCGGATTTTTTCCTTGCGGCCGCCGATGATCTGGATGGTGACCATGGGCGGCACCAGCGGGCCGCTGCCCGTGGGCGTGAGCTCGGCCACCGGAAACCAGCGCGACTCGCGGCCCTGCAGCACTTCGATCTTGCCCACGCTGCCCATTTCGTCCATGCTGGCGAGGTTGAGCGCCAAGCCCTCGGCGTCGCCCCGGCCGGTGCGGCCGATGCGGTGGATGTGCACCTCGGGGTCGGGCGTCACGTCCACATTGATGACGGCGGCCAGGTTGGCAATGTCGAGCCCGCGCGCAGCCACGTCGGTGGCCACCAGCACCGAGCAGCTCCTGTTGGCAAACTGCACCAGCACCTGGTCACGTTCGCGCTGCTCCAGCTCGCCATACAGCGCCAGGGCGCTGAAGCCATGGGCCTGCAGCACGCCCACCAGGTCGCGGCATTGCTGCTTGGTGTTGCAAAAGGCAATCGACGATTCGGGTCGGAAATGGTTGAGCAGTTGCGACACCACATGCAGGCGCTCGCTGTTCTTCACTTCGTACCAGCGTTGCTCGATCTTGCCCTCGGCATGCTGGGCTTGCACCGTGATCTGCACGGGGGTCTTCATGAACTGGGCGCTGAGCTTGGCGATGCCCTCGGGGTAGGTGGCCGAGAACAGCAGGGTCTGGCGCTCTTTGGGGCACTGGCGCGCCACGGTGGCGATGTCGTCAAAGAAGCCCATGTCGAGCATGCGGTCGGCTTCGTCGAGCACCAGGGTGTTGAGGGCTTCCAGCGAAAGGTGCTGGCGCTCCAGGTGGTCCATCACGCGGCCGGGCGTGCCCACCACGATGTGCGCGCCGTGCTCCAGGCTCAGTGTCTGCGCGCGCAAGGGCACGCCGCCGCACAGGGTCACGACCTTGATGTTTTCTTCGGCGCGTGCAAGGCGGCGGATTTCGGAGGTCACCTGGTCTGCCAGCTCGCGCGTGGGGCACAGCACCAGGGCCTGCACCGCAAAACGGCGGGGATTGAGGTTGGCCAGCAGGGCCAGGGCAAATGCAGCAGTCTTGCCGCTGCCGGTGCTGGCCTGGGCGATCAAATCCTTGCCCAGCAAGGCGGGGGGCAGGCTGGCCGCTTGTATGGGCGTCATCTGCATGTAGCCCAGCTGCTGCAAATTGGCCAACGTGGCCGGGCTCAGGGCCAGCGCGCTGAAATCAGTGCTGGCGGCGTTTTCTTTGGAGGTCATGGCCCGATTATCCGGTGCACCCCCTGGGTCGGCGATGCCGGCACCCGCCAGAGGGCTACTGCAGCGCCAGCACGCCTACAAAGGCCAGCGTGTGCGCCACGATACCCGGCGCCACGGCCAACGCGTAGCGCCAGCCACCACTGGCCAGCGCCACTACGCACTTGCTGCCCGCATGCACCAGCAGCGCGGCCATCAGGGCCGATGCGATGGCGGGCCCCGCTGCGCTGCCCGGCGCACCGCGCACCAGCACCGCTGCCGTGGCGGCATGCACATCGGCCAGGGCTGCCAGCAGGGTACCGGCCAGCATGCCCGCATCGCCCTGCCACGCCGTCAGCAGGTGCACCCCCACCTGGATGCCTGTGAGCAAGACGGCAATGATCAACGCGTCACGCAACTTGAACATGGGCGTGTCGGGCAGCATGCCGGCAACCGCCTCGGTGCCGTGCGCAGGCGCGGGCACCATCCGTTGCGTTGCGCTGACCCGAGCACCCCACCACCCCAGGGCCGCCGCCACGCAGCCCCCCGCCAGGGCGGGCAGCCACAACCGCGCCAGCCACTGCGGCTGCACCGTGGCGGCCACCACCACGATCTGGACCATGGTGGCCACGCACGACAGCAGCGCCGCCCCCGCATTGACGCGCGGCGCAACCTTCCCGGCGCGCACCTCCATCCCCAGACTGGCGATGGTGGCGGTGCTCGACACAAACCCCGACGCCAGCGCCGACAGCGCCACCGCATGGCGCGCCTGCATGAGGCGCTTGGCCACATGCGCCAGCGACTGGATCACCAGCAACACAATGACCAGGCGCACCACCACCTGCGGGTTCACCCCCCCTTGCCACAGGGGCGCGTTAGGAGCCAGCGGATACACCAGCAAGGCCAGCGCGGCCAGAATGAGCCCGCTGCGCACCTCGCCAGGCTGCAGCCACTGATTGGCAAACTGGTGCAAGACTTCGCGCAGCGCCAGCAGCCCCGTTACCACCACGGCCAGGGCGGCGGCCAGCAACTGGTCACGCGCGCAGGTCACCCCGATCAGGTAGGCCAACAAAAAGGCGACCTCGGTGGTCACCCCCGGGTCGCCCGAGCGGTCCCGTGCATAGGCCACCACGGTCAGGACTGCCACCAAGGCAGCCCCTACCACCACCAGGGCTGGAATGGCGATCAGCGCGGCAGCGGCACCGGCGATGGACACCAGAGTGAATGACCGGACCCCGGCCAACGACCGGTAAGGCCCCTCCCCCTTGCGGCGCTCCCGCTCGATACCCATCAGCAAACCGCAGCCAGCGGCACTCGCCAGCACGGCCAGCGCCGTAGAAAAATCTGCCACATCCTGCATAGTGTTTTTGTGCCTTTCTTGTAAGCCCCTGCCGCATGGTGACAGAAAGAGAAAGGGCGGCTGCGCCGCACTGTCACGCGGTCCCCATGCGCTTGTGGACAATAGCCCCATGCCCCAGATCCCCGACTTCATCGCCCCCACCCGCCACACCGACCCGGCCGACGCCCTGGCCCAGGTGCAGCGCATCTACCAGCAGCAAATCGGCCACCTGCGCGCCGCAATGCAACGCTTTGTGGCCGGCGACACCCCGCCAGCCCCTGTGCGCGCTTTCTACCCCTTCGTGCGCGTGCACACCAGCACCGTGGCGCGCGCCGACAGCCAGCTGGCCTATGGCTTCGTTGAAGGCCCCGGGCGCTACGAAACCACACTTACGCGGCCCGACCTGTTTGCCGACTACTACCTGGAGCAGTTCCGCCTGCTGCGCCATAGCCACGGCGTGGACCTGGAAGTGGGCACCAGCGCGCACCCCATCCCCATCCACTTCTCGTTTGCCGAGCACGACCATGTGGAGGGCCAGCTCAGCGCAGAGCGCCGCATGCTGATGCGCGACCTGTTCGACCTGCCCGACCTGGCCGCCATGGACGACGGCATCGCCAACGGCACCTGGCAGCCACGGGCCGGCGAGGCGCAGCCGCTGTCGCTGTTCACCGCGCCGCGCGTGGACTACTCACTGCACCGCCTGCGCCACTACACCGGCACGCAGCCCGAGTGGTTCCAGAACTTCGTGCTGTTCACCAACTATCAGTTCTACATCGACGAGTTCGTGCGCCTGGGCCACGCCGAAATGGCCAAACCCGACAGCGAATACATCGCCTTCATCGAGCCGGGCAACGTGGTCACGCGGCGCGTGGGCCTCGCCGCCGAACCAGGCGACGAACTGGGCACCCCGCCGCCGCGCCTGCCGCAAATGCCGGCCTACCACCTGGTGCGCGCCGACCGCAGCGGCATCAGCATGGTCAACATCGGAGTGGGCCCGGCCAACGCCAAGACCATCACCGACCACATCGCCGTGCTGCGCCCGCACGCCTGGATGATGCTGGGCCACTGCGCCGGCCTGCGCAACACGCAGCAGCTGGGCGACTACGTGCTGGCCCACGCCTACGTGCGCGAAGACCATGTGCTCGACGAAGAGCTGCCGCTGTGGGTGCCCATTCCCGCCCTGTCCGAAATCCAGGTGGCTCTGGAGCAGGCCGTGGCCGACATCACGCGCATGGGCCGCGACGAGCTCAAGCGCATCATGCGCACCGGCACCGTGGCCAGCACCGACAACCGCAACTGGGAGCTGCTGCCCAACAACCTGCCCCAGCGGCGCTTCAGCCAAAGCCGCGCCGTAGCGCTGGACATGGAAAGCGCCACCATCGCGGCCAACGGCTTTCGTTTTCGGGTGCCCTACGGCACCCTGCTGTGCGTGAGCGACAAGCCCCTGCACGGCGAAATCAAGCTGCCCGGCATGGCCAACCACTTCTACCGCGAACGGGTCGATCAGCACCTGCGCATCGGCATGCGCGCCATCGAGATCCTGCGCAGCGGCGGCGTGCAGCGCCTGCACAGCCGCAAGCTGCGCAGCTTTGCCGAGGTGGCGTTCCAGTAAACCGCGCGAGCGGCGGGCGGGCAACAACGCCGTCACCGAAACCCTCGTTCTGGATAGCTGCTCGCGCTGGCACAACCAATGCAGCTGGGCTGCTTTCATCCCACCCCCGCCGACTCCCGCGACCCAGCCCGGGCGCCCGCCAGATCGCACACAATCAGTCCATGACGGACCTCTTCGCAGCATCGCAGCTGAGCAAACGCTATGGCGACACCACGGTGGTCAACGATGTGTCGTTTGCTATTGCCCCCGGCGAGTGCCTGGGCGTGATCGGCCCCAATGGCGCCGGCAAGACCACCACCATCCGCATGTGCCTGGGCCACACCGCCCCCGACAGCGGTAGCGTGCAGTTTTTCCCCGGGGCGGACACGGCCCCGCTGCACATGCCCCGCGATGCCCTGGCCATCAAGGCCCAGCTGGGCGTGGTCACGCAGTTCGACACGCTCGACCCGGATTTCACCTGCGCCGAGAACCTGCGCGTGTTTGGCCGCTACTTCGGGCTCAAGGGTGCGGTGATGGACGAGCGCGTGCCCCGCCTGCTGGAGTTTGCGGCCCTCACGCACAAGGCCAACGCCAAGCCCGGTGAGCTGTCGGGCGGCATGAAACGGCGCCTGTCGCTGGCCCGCGCGCTGGTCAACGACCCGCGCCTGCTACTGCTTGACGAGCCCACCACGGGCCTCGACCCGCAGGCCCGCCACCTGATGTGGGAACGCCTGCAACTGCTGCTGCAGCAGGGTAAATCCATCTTGCTCACCACGCATTTCATGGACGAGGCCGAGCGCCTGTGCTCGCGCCTGCTGGTGCTGGACCACGGCCGCAAGATCGCGGAAGGCCGCCCGCGCGAGCTGATCGCCCAGCACCTGGAGCCCGACGTGGTCGAGGTCTATGGCGTGGGCGCCGTGGCCCTGGCCGAAGACGCCGCCCTGCGCGTACTGGCCGCCCGCGTGGAGGTCAGCGGCGAGACGGTGTTTTTCTACACACAGAACGCGCAGCCGCTGCTGCAGGCGCTGGGGCAGCATGGCCACCTGCGCACGCTGCACCGGCCGGCGAACCTGGAAGACCTGTTCCTCAAGCTCACCGGGCGGCAGATCCGGGAGTGAGGGAGTGATGCGTTGGCACTGGGGGAACGCCGCTCATCGGGCCTTCAATCACTCCTGATTCAATAGCTACTAGCGCTTATGGAATAAGTGCTAGAGGCCAATTTCACTTAGATTTCGCCTCATACCTTGCGTGGCTTGACCCTGCTGGCGGCCAGCTTGGCGTTGGTGCGCGCCGTGTCCACATCGGCCGCTCGCGCCAGGGCCACACCCATACGGCGCTTCACAAAACTCTCGGGCTTGCCGAACAGGCGCAGGTCGGTGCCCGGCACCCGCAGGGCTTCTTCCACGCCGTCGAACACGATGCCCTGTGCTTCCACACCGCCATAGATCACGGCGCTGGCGCCGGGATTGCGCAGGCTGGTGTCCACCGGCAGGCCCAGGATGGCGCGGGCGTGCAGCTCGAACTCGCTCTGGTGCTGGGTGCACAGCGTGACCAGACCGGTGTCGTGCGGGCGGGGGCTCACTTCGCTGAACCAGACGTCCTGGCCCTTGACGAACAGCTCCACGCCAAACAATCCCTGGCCGCCCAGGTTGTCGGTCACGGCCTTGGCGATCTGGCGCGACTTTTCGAGCGCGGCAGGGTGCATGGGGTGGGGCTGCCAGCTTTCCACATAGTCGCCGCTCACCTGCACATGGCCGATGGGGTCGCAGAAGTGGGTCTCGATCTGGCCGTCCGCGCCCACCGCACGCACGGTGATCTGGGTGATTTCGTAATCGAAGTCGATGAAGCCCTCGACGATCACGCGGCCGTGGCTCACGCGGCCGCCGGCCATGGCGTAGTCCCAGGCGTTTTGCACGTCAGCCGGGCCGTCGATCTTGCTTTGGCCCTTGCCGGAGCTGCTCATCACCGGCTTGACGATGCAGGGATAACCGATGCCCGCATCAATGGCGACCTGCAGTTCTTCGAGCGAGTTACAAAACTTGTAGGGGCTGGTGGGCAGGCCCAAGGTTTCGGCGGCCAGCACGCGGATGCCTTCGCGGTCCATGGTCAGGCGGGCGGCGCGGGCGGTGGGGATCACGCGCACGGTGCCAGCGGCTTCCAGCTCTTCGAGCATGGGGGTGGCGATGGCTTCGATCTCGGGCACCACCAGGTGAGGGCGCTCGGCCTCGATCAAGGCCTTGAGCTGGGACGGGTCGCTCATGGTGATGGTGCGCGCGTGGTGGGCCACCTGCTGGCCGGGCGCGTTCTCGTAACGGTCCACCGCGATGGTTTCGACGCCCAGGCGCTGCAGCGCGATCAGCACTTCCTTGCCCAGCTCGCCCGAGCCCAGCAGCATGACTTTGGTGGCATGGGGGGACAGGGGGGTTCCGAGGGTGGTCATGGTGGGGGCTTTCGAGAAGGTGAAAAAGTCGGTAGGTGGCTGGACGCAGGCGACTTTAATGCACCCGGGCGCAGAACTTGCAATCGCCCTGGCATGCCCCCACCGCCCATGCCCTCCCCTCCCAGCACGGCCCGCTCGCACAGCCCCACCGACTGGCACGCCCAGGAGCTGCTGCTGATGCGCGAGGTGATGCGCCTCATCGGTCGCAGCCTGGCGCCTGGCCTGGTGCTGCGCGAGATGCTGCACCTGATGAGCGAGCTGCTGGGCCTGAACCGGGGGCGCATCGTGCTGGTGGACGAAGCCCCTTCCGCCGTTGGTGCGCCGCGCACCGCCTCCATCCAGCACGCCTACGGCCTCACCCAGGCCGAGGTGCAGCGTGGACACTACGCCTGGGGCGAGGGCATCACAGGCCGCGTGCTGGCCACGGGGCAGCCTGCCATCGTGCAGGATATCGATGCCGAGCCCTTGTTCCTGGCACGAGCAGTGGCACGCAGCCAGCTGCCACCCGAGACGGTGGCCTTCATCGCCCTCCCCATCGAGGTCAACAACGCGCCCATTGGCGTGCTGGCCTGCCACCGCATCCGCAGCCGCCAGCGCCACCTGAACGACGACCTGGCCGTGCTGCGTGTGCTGGCCACGCTGGTGGGGCAGCTGCTGCAGCTGGAAGCCCTGGTGGCCGAGCAGACGCGGCAACTCCAGGCACGCAACGCCGTTCTGGCCAATGCGCTCAACACCAAAAGCGCGCGCTACGGGCTCATCGGCAGCTCGCCGCCGCTGCTGCAGGCATTGAGCGAACTGGAGCGCGTGTCGCAAACCCAGGCCACCGTGCTGCTGCTAGGCCAGTCCGGCACGGGCAAGGAGCTGTTTGCGCGCGCCGTGCACCTGGCCAGCGGGCGGCGCGACCGGCCTTTCATCAAGGTCAACTGCTCGGCCATCCCCGATGCGCTGTTTGAGTCCGAACTGTTCGGCTATGAAAAGGGCGCGTTCACCGGCGCCAGCACGGCCCGCGCGGGCTGGTTTGAGCAGGCCGACAGCGGGACCATCTTTCTGGACGAGATTGGCGAGCTACCGCTGGCCATGCAGTCCAAGCTGCTGCGCACGCTGCAGGAGGGCACGCTGGTACGCCTGGGCGGGCAGCGCGAGGTGAAGGTGAACGTGCGCCTGGTGGCGGCCACCAACCGCGATCTGGCGCAGGAGGTGGAGGCCGGAAACTTTCGGCAGGACCTGTACTACCGGCTCAACGTGATTCCCATCCGCCTGCCATCGCTGGCCGAGCGGCGCGAGGACATCCGTGCGCTGGCGCTGCACTTTGTTAGCCGCGCCAACCAGGCACACCAGCGCAACGTAAACCTGTCACCCGACGCACTTGCCCGGCTTGAAGAACACCCCTGGCCCGGCAACATCCGCGAGCTGGGCAACGTGATTGAACGCCTGGTGCTGCTAGCCAACGACACGCTGGTGGCGCGGGCTGAGCTGGACCGGTTTCTGCCCGCTGCCACGTCTGTGGCTTTGCCTCCCGCTGGGTTGCCCGCAGCGCCGTACGAAGCGGCAGTAACCCCGGCTCCCCCTGCAGCGCCGCTGGTGCGCGACTACCACCCGGCCCAGTCCCACAGCGCCCAAGTACTGCAGACCGCACTGGCCGAACACCACGGCAACCAGTCGCGCGCGGCGCAGAGCCTGGGGCTGACGCTCCGGCAATTCAGCTACCGGCTGCATAAAGCGGGATTGAAGTGACGCCAGACACTGTGTCGACAATTTGTAGACACAGTGTCTGGCGCGGCCTGCTCCATGCAGGCCTCCCACACATGGCAGCACGCCACTCACTATTAAATTGATAGCTCTCAGCGCATATTCCACTAGCGCTACCGGCCATTTTTATTCAAATTCCCCCATACAAAGCGCTCTGGCACGCCTGTTGCGATAAGGAGGGCAGGCATCCCGCCCACCACCGCATCGAAAGGTTTCCCATGAGCACCATTACCGCCTCCGACGCCATCCTCATCTCGCCCACCCAGCTACAGGCCCTGCAAGCCGCGGAGCCTGTGGTACTGATCGACACCCGCGACGCTGATACCTATGCCCTGGGGCACATCCCCGGCGCAGTCAATTTGCGCGAGACCTTCACCTACCTGGCCACCTCCACACCCCAGGGGCTGCAAGAACTCAAGGACACCTTTGCCGCACACCTAGGCGCCATCGGCCTGTCGGGTGCGGAAACGGCGGTGTTTTATGAAGATGCACTGAACAGCGGCTATGGCCAGTCGTGCCGGGGCTACTACCTGCTGACCTGGCTGGGCTACCCCAAGGTCAAGGTGCTCAATGGCGGCTACTCGGCCTGGAAGGCCGCAGAGCTGCCCACCTCCACCGAAGACGTGGTGCCCACACCGGCCATCTTCCCCACCGACCTGGCCACCACCGATGTGATGCTGACCAAGGAGGACGTGATCGAGGCCCTGGGCACCGACACCGTGCTGCTGGACGTGCGCGATGTGGACGAGTGGATTGGCGACAGCTCCAGCCCCTATGGCAAGGACTTTGCGCCGCGCAAGGGCCGCCTGCCGGGCGCCAAGTGGCTGGAGTGGTACCGCTTTATGAAGCCATCGGCCCAGGGCCCCGTCTTCAAGTCGCCCGACGAAGTGCGCGCTGAATGCGCCACGGCGGGCATCAGCCCTGCGGACACGGTGTATCTGTACTGTTTTAAAGGCGCGCGTGCGTCCAACACCTTCCTCGCGCTCAAGCAGGCAGGTTTTGCCGATGTGCGCATGTACTTCGGCTCGTGGAACGAATGGTCGCGCGACGACAAGCTGCCAATTGAAAGCGGGCTGCCGCTGGTCAAGTTCCCCAGAAAGCCTGCGCTGGCACTGGCAGCCTGAGCCCCGTGTGCCTTTGCAGCGGGCGTGGCCCGCTGCGATCCCTCCATTTCATTTTTCTCTGCCTCCACTCTTTTTTCTTTAAGGAATACCATGTCCACCGATCTGCTGGAACCCTCTGCCCCCGTCACCACCGTGCACACGCACCTGCGCCCCATCGACCGCGACGGGCTCATGGCCTTTGCCGACAAGGGCCGCAACAACCCTGCGAGCCGGGGCACCAACAAGGTCCACACGGTGATGGAAGGACAGTACCGCTCGCTAAGCTATGTGGGCAACCATGCGCCAGTGGTGGTGGACGAGCCTCTGCACTTGTTCGGGCAGGACACGGCACCGGCTCCTGGCGAAATCGTGCTGTCGGGCCTGGGCGGCTGCCTGGCCGTAGGCATCACGGCCGTGGCCACCTGGAAGCAGGTCAAGCTCAGCAAGATCGAGGTCTTCATGGAAGGCGACATCGGCAACCCGGCCGCCTGGGGTGCGGGTGGTGCGTTGCAGAAGACGCCACCCGAGATGGGCTTCCAGGCCATCCGCGTGAAGGTGCTGGTGGAGGGCGATGCGCCGCGCGAGGTGCTGGACGAGATCGTGCAGCACGCCAACTTCTACTCGCCCGTGGCCAACAGCATGCGCAACCCCATCCCCTTCGAGATCAGCCTGGCTGATTGAGGGCGCCCCATACCTGACCAACCGTTCCCCGCGCACCCAAGGAGCCCCATGAACCCCGCCGATCTCCCTCCTCAACTCCACCTGAACGGCGCCCTGCGGGGCGATGCGCTGCTGGCCGCCGTGCGCCAGATTGCCCAGGGCCCGCTGGCCGCGCAGGTGGAGGCGATTGACCGCACCGGCTACTACCCCTGCGCCGAGCTACAGCAGCTGGCCGCCGTGGGCGCGATGAGTGCGCACCTGGACAGCACGGCCGGCCCGGCCGACTACGGCCTGGCCATCCGCGCCATGGCCGAGGCCTCGCGCGTGTGCGGCGCCACCGGCTTCATGATGTGGTGCCAGGCGGTGTGCGGGCTGTACCTGCAGCAGTCGGGCAACCCCGCGCTGGTGGGCGATGTGCTGCAGCGCCACGCCAGCGGCGCAGGCATGGGCGGCACGGCGCTGTCGAACCCCATGAAGAGCTACGCGCAAATCGAAAGCCTGTTGCTCAAAGCCACGCCCGTGGAGGGTGGCTACCTCATCAACGGCACCCTGCCCTGGGTGAGCAACCTGGGTCCTGACCACTACTGCGGTGCGATTGCGGCGGTGGTGGAGGCGGATGGCGCGGCCAGCCAGCGCGAGGTGATGTTCCTGCTGCGCTGCAATGCCCCTGGCGTGGAGATGCGCGAATGCCCCAGCTTCTCGGCCATGGAAGGCACGGGCACCTATGCGTTGCGGCTCAAGGACCATTTCATCAGCACGGCCGACATCATGGCCGCCCCCACCCGCCCCTTCATCGCGCGCATCCGTGCTGCGTTTGTGATGCTGCAATGCGGCATGGCCGTTGGCATCACCCAGGGCGCCATCGACTCGATGTGGGCGGTGGAAGCCCAGTTGGGCCACGTCAACCAATTCCTGGAAGACCGGCCCGATGCGCTGCAGACCGAGCTGGACGCGCTGACCGCACGCGTCATGCAACTGGCTCAAACCCCTTTCGACACCAACACTGACTTCTTCATCGACGTGCTGGACGCCCGCGCCCATGGCGCGGAGCTGTGCCTGCGCGCTGCCCAGTCGGCCCTGATGCACCAGGGCGCGCGCGGCTACCTCATGAGCTCGGACGTGCAGCGGCGCGTGCGCGAATCACACTTTGTGGCCATCGTCACGCCCGCCATCAAGCACCTGCGCAAAGAAATTGCCCGGCTCAGCACCGAGGAGATGCCCGCATGACCCCCTCTACCACCACGCCACTGGCTACTTCCAAGTTTGAATTGAGCGCAGCGTCACTGGCGCTGTGCGAAGCGTTCGCCGATACAGCCGCTGTGGCCGATGGAGCTGCTACAGCGCCCTGGAAAAGCTACATCTGCAACGCCTGCGGCTACATCTACAACGAAGTCGACGGCGACCCCGATGGCGGCCTGCCACCCGGCACGCGGCTGGCAGACATTCCCGACGACTGGGCCTGCCCGCTGTGCGGTGTGACCAAGGCGGACTTTTCGCCGTATGAAGCACCCACCCTGGAAGCGCTGCGTGCGCTGGCCAGCGCGGCGCCACCCACCATCCGCCTGCGTGGCGAACCGGGTGTGGTCATCGTCGGCGCGGGTCGCGCCGGCTGGCAACTGGCCGAAACCCTGCGCCTGTACAGCGCCACGCTGCCCATCACCATGGTCACCGCATGTGCGGGCGACCGGTACGACAAGCCCTTGCTATCGGTCGCCATGGCGCGCCAACTGGACCCGCAGGCGCTGGTGTCCGAAACCGGACGCGATGCGGCGCAGCGCCTGGGCATCACATTGCTGGCCCACACCCATGCGGTGCGCATCTGTGCCGATACGCAACAGCTGCGCACTACCCGGGGCGCACTGCACTACGGCCACCTTGTGCTGGCCCATGGTGCGCAAGCGGCCCTGCCCCCTGGACTGTCACCCCAGATGTGCTGGCGCATCAACCACCTGGACGCCTACCAGCGCCTGCGCCAGCAGCTGGGCGACCAGCCCAAGGACGTGCTCATCATTGGCGCGGGCCTGGTAGGCAGCGAGCTGGCCAACGACCTGGCCCTGGGCGGCCACCGCATCACGCTGCTGGACACAGCCGCAGAACCGCTGGCGCGCTGGCAGAGCCAGCAAGCGGGGCCTCAGCTGCTTGACGCCTGGAAGGACCTTTCCATCCGCTTTGAGGGCGGCCTACAAGTGCAGCAGGTGGAACGCATAGGCTCTCAATACCGCGTCAGCACCACCAGCGGGTCACGATTTGCTGCCGACGAAGTGGTGGTAGCCGCAGGCCTGCTGCCCCACCATCGCCTGGCGCAGAGTGCAGGACTCGATTGGGCCAATGGCATTGCGGTGAACGCAGAAACCCTGCAAACCAGCGTGCCCCGCATCCATGCGCTGGGCGATTGCATCAGCATCGACGGGCAATGCAGCCGATTCATCGAACCGATTGCCCGCCAGGCGCGCACATTGGCTGCTGCTGTGCTGGGCCAAGATGCCAGCCCTTATGAACACCGGGCTGCAGTGGTGCGAGTGAAGACCACCACCCGGCCGCTGACGCTTCATTGAAAAAGGGACTCCGTTCCCAAGTGCCGGGCGCGAAATTTTTTTGCGCCCGGCTGGCTTTCAAAACGGCATTGTGGTGAGTGCTCATGGCAGCAGCACGAGATGCGGCTGTCTTTTCAACCCACCGGCACAGACAAAACGCCATGAACATCACCCCGTCCACCGTTTCCGGCCTGATCCCCTGGCCAGCACGATTGCCACCGCCATATTGCTCGACCAGCTGCTGCTCGATGAGGTTTTGAAGGGCTGCGTGGCCCCGCGACCGCATGCACCACGGCCAACAAGGTCAAGCGCCAGATCGTGAAGCACCAGGTCAATTGCATCTTTAGGAAGGCTGCGTAAGCGCCTGTTCAAAGGCCTTGCAGCTGTAACCCGCCTGGTAACAGCTGGATGCGCCCCTGCCGGGCAACCCGGCAGGGGCTATGGCGACACACTCGCACCGCCCAAACCAGTAACCGCCGCACTGGCGGTGCCCCCTCGGGGGAAGGCGCAAAGCGCCTCAAGGGGTCGATCAATACGATTTATACGGCAGGAATTTGCCAGACAGCACCACATTCACGCGATCACCGCTGGGGTTGGCTTCCCGCTGGATGTCCATGCTGAAGTCGATGGCGCTCATGATGCCGTCGCCAAACTCCTCGTGAATCAATTCCTTGATGGTGGTGCCGTACACGCTCACCACTTCGTACCAGCGGTAGATCAGCGGGTCGGTGGGCACGGGCGTGGGCAGCGAGCCCTTGTAGGGCACCACTTGCAGCCACTTCTGCTCCTCGACGGTAAGGCCAAATATCTTGCCCAGGATTTTTGCCTGCTCGGGCGTGGCCGTCATCTGGCCCAGACACAAGGCCGTGGTCCATTCCTTGGACTGGCCGACCTTCTTGGCAATGGCGTCCCATTGCAGGCCCTTGGCGACCTTGGTGCTAATGATCTTTTCGGTAACGTCGTTGCGGTTCATGGTGATGGCTCCTTGAAAAAGAGTGGGTTAAAAGGGAGACGTATTTCGGCCGGGCTTTGGATGCAGTGGCTGAAACTGGCGCTACCCAGGCCAGGGCCGCCGTGCAAGGGCCGCCCCGCCGCACTGGCGGCGTCCCCCTGAAAGGGAAAAGGCGCGATGTGACTCGGGGGTGTTTCACGCTTTCGCTCGCGTCACCAGAAAGTCCACGATGTGGTTGCGCAGCGCGTAATAGCCATCCAGGTGGTGCAGACTGGTACGCGTGCGTTCACGCGGCAGTGGGTTGACGACCACCTCGGCGATGCCACCGGGGCGGTAGCCGTCGGGCGTCTCGTTGCCGTTGCTCATGAGCAAGATGCGGTCGGCCAACAGGATGGCTTCGTCCACATCGTGGGTGATCATGAATACCGTCTGCTGGGTCTGACGCACGATGGTCATCAGCTCATCCTGGATGGTGCCCCGCGTAAGCGCATCGAGCGCGCCGAATGGCTCATCGAGCAGCAGCATCTTGGGCTGGATGGAGAAAGCGCGCGCAATGCCTACGCGCTGTTTCATACCACCCGACAGCTGCGAGGGCTTCTTATCTATCGCTGGCAACAGGCCCACCAGCGCCACGAACTTCTCCACATGCGCGTCGACCTGGCTCTTCTTCCAGTCGGGCCAGCGCGACTTGACGGCGAAGGCGATGTTCTGACGCACGGTGAGCCAGGGCATGAGCGCATGGCTCTGGAATACCACGCCCCGGTCCAGGCTGGGGCCGGCCACTTCGCGACCGTCCATGATGACGGTGCCCGAGGTGGCAGTGTCGAGCCCCGCCAGCACATTCAGGATGGTGGTCTTGCCGCAGCCCGAGTGGCCAATGATGCATACGAACTCGCCCTTGTCGAGCGTGAACGACACGTCGGCAAACACCGGTTTGGCGGGCACAAAGGCCTTGCTGAGTCGGTCGATCTGGAGGAAGCCTTGGGTCACGGCATAGGCCTTTCGTTGCAGGGCATTGGAGCTGGAAACAGCGGGACGCTGGGCGACATCACTCCACATAGGTCACCACCTTCTGCAGTTGGCCAAACGCCAGGTCGAGCAACATGCCCACCACACCGATCACCAGGATGGCGAAAATCACATTGGTGAGCGACAGGTTGTTCCACTCGTTCCACACGAAGTAGCCAATCCCCGTGCCGCCCACCAGCATCTCGGCGGCCACGATCACAAGCCACGCAATGCCCATGCTGATGCGCATGCCCGTGAGGATGGTGGGCGCTGCGGCGGGCAAGATCACCAGAAAGGCCTTGCGCAGCGGGTTGACCTGCAGCGTGGCCGACACGTTGAGCCACTCGCGCTTGACCGATGCCACACCAAACGCTGTGTTCACCAGCATGGGCCACACCGAGCAGATGAAGATCACGAAGATGCCCGAGATGGATGAGTCCTTGATGGTGTAGAGCGCGAGCGGCATCCACGCCAGCGGGCTGATGGGCTTGAGCACCTGGATGAACGGATCGAACGCGCGCCGCAGCAGCGGCGACATGCCTATGACGAAGCCCAGCGGTATCGCCACCAAGCAGGCCAGGCCGAACCCTAGCGCCACGCGGCCCAGCGAATGCGCGAGCTGGATGGCGATGCCCTTGTCGTTGGGGCCGTTGTCATAGAACGGGTTGGACACATGCCCCCACACGGTACGGCCCATCTCTGCCAGTGATGGGAAGCCGCTGCCCTTGGCGCTGGCGCCTGGATCCTTGCCCATCATCTTGGCGTACTCGATCTGCTCGGCGGTCATGCCTGCCGTGCTGGTGCCCGCGCCCGAAGAAGCGGTGGCGATGTACCAGATACCCAGCAGAGCCAGGAAAATGAGCACGGACAACAGGCCCGCGCGCAGGTTGAGGTTCTTGGCGGGAGTCATGTCATGCCGCCTTGCGGATAGGGAAGCTCTTTGCGTACTCGCTCGCCTTGGCGGCATCGAATTCACGCCCCATGATCTTGAACTTGGGGTATGCGCCTTCGGGCGCCTTCTGGTCCAGCGCCTTCATCTGTTTTTTCGCATCGGTGATGAGGAACACCTTTTCGGCGATCTGCTTGTAGTCCACATCGCCCTTGATGTAGCCCCAGCGCTTCATCTGCGTGAGCATCCACACGGCCATGCTCTGCCACGGCATGGGGTCAAAGTCCACGCGGTCGGGCACGCTCTGGATCTTGCCCAGGCCGTCGGCGAACTTTCCGGTGAGCACCTGGTTGAGCACTGCCTCGGGCTGGTTCAGGTACGCCTGGGGCGCAATCACCTTGGCGATGAGCTCGCGGTTGGCCGGGTCGCGCGCCATGGCGGCCGAGGTGAGCACCGCGCGGTAGAGCGCGGCAAATGTGTTGGGGTTCTTCTGGATAAACTCGGTGCTGGTGCCAAAGGCACAGCAAGGGTGGCCGTTCCACAGGTCCTTGGTCAACAGATGAATGAAGCCGACCTCCTCGAACACAGCGCGCTGGTTAAAGGGGTCCGGGCCCAGGAAGCCGTCGATGTTGCCCGCGCGCAGGTTGGCCACCATTTCGGCCGGCGGCACCACGCGCAGCTGCACGTCGGTGTCGGGGTTCAGGCCCGCTTCTGCCAGGTAGTAGCGCAGCAGGAAGTTGTGCATGCTGTACTCGAAGGGAATCGCGAACTTGAAGCCCTTCCAGTTCTTGGGGTCACGGTTGTTCTTGTGCTTCAGGCTCAGCGTGATGGCCTGGCCGTTCACGTTCTGGATGGTGGCCACGTTCATGGGCGTGGCGTTGGAACCCAGGCCCATGGAGATGGCCAGCGGCATGGGGCTCAGGAAGTGCGTGGCGTCGTACTCCTTGTTGATCATCTTGTCTCGGATCAGCGCCCAGCCGGCCGTCTTGGTGACTTCGACATTCAAGCCCTGCTTGCTGTAGAAGCCCAGCGGGTGGGCCATGATGAGCGGCGTGGCGCAGGTGATCGGAATGAAGCCGATCTTGAGGTTGGTCTTCTCCAGTGCGCCCTGTTTCTCTTGCGCCATGGCCTGCATGCTGGCCACAGGCAGCACGCTGGCGATGGCCGCCATGGCAGTGCCCTTGCCCACCGCCTTGATGAAGCGGCGGCGCACTGCGTCTTGCGGAAACAGCGCCTTGACAAGGGTGGCTTCGATGAACTCGTTGCTGTAGAGCTCGAACTCGCGGGTCTCGCTGCGCTGGCGCAGGGTAGCTGCGGCGGCATCGGCCGACACCTCGGCGTGGTGGTCTGCCACCGTGTGGTCGCGGCCACAGCTGCATTTCAGCATCAACGGGCGGTCGGCATCGTAGGGCGAGAAGAATTCGGACATGGCACACCTCGAAGAAGTTGGTGCCAGGCGTTACGCAAAGCGCGGGCCAGTTTTTGCCGGTGCCGGCCCTCTGTCATGAATTCGTGGGTGTGGTGTCTACAGCGTGTAGGGCCAGCACTACAAATCGGTCACGCAACGCACCGGATTCACTCTGTCGGCGCGCCACGCGCCAGCAGCGCCAGCTCCACGTCGTTGCGCGCGCCGGTCTTTTCGAGGATGCGGGCGCGATAGGTGCTCACCGTGTTGGGCGCGAGCTTGAGCTGCGCACCAATTTCGCTCACGCTCTGCCCGGCAGTGAGCAGGCGGAACACCTGGTGCTCCCGGTAGGAGAGCGCATCCACCCCAGCGGGCGCGCCCTGCTGGACTGTGCGCACCACCCAGGTGCGTTCCACCGCGCCCGCCAGAGCTTGCGCCGTGGCCTCGGTCAGATAGCGCCCGCCCGCCGCCACCTTGCGCACAGCGGCCACCATGTCGTCGGGGTCGGCGCTTTTGTGCAGGTAGCCCGCCGCGCCCATCTGGATGCAGCGCACCGCGTATTGCCGCTCGGGGTAGGTGCTGAGCATCAGCACCGGCAGCGCGGGCCACGTCTTGCGCAGCGCCTGCAGCACTTCAAGGCCATCCATGCCCGGCATGGCAATGTCCAGCAGCACCAGGTCCAGCCCCGGTGCGCCCGTCACCCCCTCCAGTGCCGAGACCTGCTCCAGCACCTCGCTGCCCTGGGTGGCTTCGGCCACCACGGCGATCTCGGGTGCACCGTTGGCGGGGTCGCCCAGTACCTGCTTTAGCCCCTCCCGCACGATGCGGTGGTCATCCCCGATCAATACACGAACCACGGAATTCACGACAGCTCCAGAGGAATCAGCAATTGCAGGCACAAGCCCTGCCCCGGCTCGCTGGTGATGCTCAGCTGGCCACCCAGCTGCCGCGCGCGCTCGCGCATGCCCATCACCCCATAAGCGGTGGGCGCCTCCAGGGCCTGGCGGGTAGCGCCTACCCCGTTATCGCGCACGCGCAGTTGCAGCATCTCGTCCTGCACATCAATGGCAATGTCGATGGCGCTGGCCTGCGCGTGGCGGCCCACATTGCTCAGCATCTCCTGGAAGATGCGAAACACCGCGATCGCCGCAGGCTCAGGCAGGAGCAAGGTGGCAGGCACCTCCATCTGCCACTCCAGTTCCAGCTCGGCCGACTGCACAAACTCCTGCGCCTGCCACTCCAGCGCGGCCCACAAGCCCTGATGGTCCAGGATGCTGGGGCGCAGGTCGGTAATGATGCGGCCCACGTTGTCCACGGCGCTTTCGATCAGGCGGCTCATGTTCTGGCACTTGCAGCGCATCTGGGTGCGCATGTCGCCCGCCGCCTCGGGCGTGCGCTCACCCTGCTCGCCCAGGCGCTTGTGCAGCCAGTTCACATCCATCTTCAGAGCCACCAGCAAGCTACCCAGTTCATCATGCACTTCGCGGGCAATACGGGTGCGCTCGTCCTCCCGCACTTGCTCCGAGTAGGCCGACAGCTCGCGCAGCTGCGCCAGCGCCTGCGACAGCTCTTGAGTTCGGGTAGCCACGCGGCGCTCCAGCTCGTCGTTGGCGCGGGCCAGTTCATCGTGCGCACGCTGTAGTTCGTCGGCAGCACGCTTGCGGCTGGTGATGTCGACAAAAGCGATCACGGCGCCCTGCACCTGGTTGCCTTCCAAAATAGGGTGGCTCGAATACTCCACAGCAAACGCCGAGCCATCGCGGCGCCAGAACACCTCGGTATCCACCCGGCAGGGCAGGCCTTGGCGAAACGCGTTGAAGATGGGGCAGTCGCAATCTGGGTAGGGACTGCCGTCAGGATGGCTGTGGTGGGTGAGCGCGTGCATATTGCGCCCCATCACCTCATCGGCCGCAAAGTCCAGCATCTGCGCACCCGCCCGATTGATGAACACGCAGTTTCCCGCCAGGTCGATGCCAAACACCCCCTCGCCCGTGGACTCCAGCAACAGCCCCAGTCGGTTTTGCCAGAGGGCACTGGCACCGGCGGGCAGGTTCAGGACATGGGTGGACATGGGCAATGCCCAAGCAATGGCCGTGCCCAGCTGGCTGGGCAACAGCGTATCGGGAGCTGTGCGCCCGTCCGCCAACATCGCACAATAAGCGCATGTCCACCACCGTCCCATCCGCCTCGGCCACTGCCGGCCCGCCCCCTCCCTCGGTATGGCGCGCGCCCAGCCTGTCTGTGCGCTGGTGGCCCGTGTTTTTGCGCAACCTGCTGGTCTGGCGCAAGCTGGCCATTCCCAGCCTGGTGGGCAATATCGCCGAGCCGCTGATGTGGCTGGTGGCCTTTGGCTACGGCATGGGCGCGCTGGTGGGGCAGATCCATGTGGGCGGGCAGGCGGTGCCCTACATCCTGTTCCTGGCCAGCGGCTCAATCTGCATGAGCGCCATGAACGCGGCGAGCTTTGAGGCGCTGTACTCGGCGTTTTCGCGCATGCATGTGCAAAAAACCTGGGACGGCATCATGAACGCCCCCATCAGCCTGGACGATGTGGTGCTGGCCGAAATGCTGTGGGCCGCATTCAAGGCGCTGTTCACCGTGACCGCCATTTTGGGCGTGATGCTGGCGCTGGGCATCAGCCACAGCCCCAAGCTGCTGGTGGCCTGGCCGGTGCTGCTGTTCGTGGGCATCATGTTTTCCAGCATTGCGCTCATCTTCAACGCGCTGGCCAAGGGCTATGATTTTTTCACCTACTACTTCACGCTGGTGCTCACGCCCATGATGTTCCTGTCGGGCGTGTTCTTTCCGCGCGAGCAGTTGCCGCCCATCGTGCGCGCCATCTCCGACTGGCTGCCGCTGACCAATGCGGTCGAACTGGTGCGGCCGCTGTTCATGGACGAGTGGCCCGCCCACCCATGGCGGCATGGCCTGGTGCTGGTGGTCACCACCGTGGTGGCTTTCTGGGTGGCCCTGGCGCTTACGCGGCGGCGCTTTCGCGGCTGAAACGGACAGCGGCCGTCCACACCGGGTTTTGCATAAAAACAGGCTCCAGCCCAATCAGGACAAGCGCAAATAGCTATATTTTTAAAAGCAAAACACCTCTTGCAGTGGCGGTGCACGACACCCCCCGGAGCGCAGCCGCCGGGCTAGCCGGGCCATTGCGCCCGCAGCATCCGCGCCGACACGATGCCGCGTTTGCCGTTCTCCAGACTGACGTCATAGGAAATCTCCGGCCCCCCGGTGCCGTTGACCCTCCGAACCTGATTCACGCGCGCCCGAACCCATTCATGGCCGTATCGGGCCTGGACGATCTGGCCCACCGCAAACTCTGGGGCAGGCAGGTTCCGGGCAACCTGCGGCGCCGCAGGCACGCTTTTCGCGCCTTGGCCCTTGCCCGGACACAGCAGTTCCCACTGCTGCGAAATGCCCAGACCACCGCTGGCGTTATCCCGCCCGACAATCCTGCCCGCGGCATCGCGCCATTTGCTGCGCCCTGCACCAATGTCGCGGTTGTCCCAGACGCCTGCCAGGCGGTAGGTTTTGCCGTCAATCGGCGTGATGCGGCCGGCCGGGCAATTGGCTGTGGCCCGATAGACCTTGTTCAGGTCTTCAGCCGCAAGCTGCTGCTTCACACAGTTTTTGTCACCAGGCTGCCAGTTGGCACACCAGCCCTGCACCTCGGCGCTCGTGATCCGCGCCTCGGCCACTGCGTTGGCGGTGCCGATGCCCGACTTTGAAAAGACCGTCGGGTTGACGCACTTGCTGCAAAGCGCCAGCCAATCGGCCTGCGCGCTCGCGGTGGTTGCGCCGCCGCACATCGCCAAACCCGCGAGCAACGCCATGGCGGCGCCCCTGGTACGCATCATCATGGGTCTGAACATCGCCGCCTCCATGCAGAGAGTGAGTTCGTCCGATCGACTGTGCGCCGTTTGGCACGCTTCAATTGTAGGGAAATGACGGCATCGTGGGATGCCCCGCGAGCGCAGGGCTCAAGGCTTACACCGTTATTGCCCGATGTTTGATGGCATGAAGGCGGCGCAACAAGCTGGCATTGCGGACGGACACGACCGGTGGCTTTTCAACGCCAGGCGCTGACCTCTCGGCCGTCCCAAACGGTTGAGGCAGGCTTGAACACCTTCATGGGTTCCCGCCCAGCACGCCTTGGCGTGTCCTTCTTTATGCTGCTGCGCGGAGCAAATCCACCGCCTTTTCGGCAATCATGACAACCGGCGCATTGGTGTTGCCGCTCACGATGCGCGGCATGATGGACGCATCCACCACCCGCAATCCCTGCATGCCATGCACACACAGTTGGGCATCCACCACGTCCAGCGGTCCCGGCCCCATGCGGCAGGTGCCCACGGGGTGGTAGATGGTGTCGGCGTATTGGCGGATGAACTGCTCGATCTGCGCATCGGTCTGGGCATGGGCGGATGCGGCCTGCTCCCTGGCGCCAAACTGGGCCAGCGCCGGCTGACTCAGGATAGTGCGCATCCGCCTGACGCCCCGCACCATGCGGACCATGTCGTCGGGATCGCGCAGAAACTGCGGATCCACCAACGGCAGTTGCAGGGGGTCGTTGCTGGCCAGCGATACGGTGCCGCGGCTGCGCGGCTGCAGCAGGCAGACATGCGAGGAATAGCCATGGCCCAGCACGGTCTTGCGGCCATGGTCCAAGAGCTTGCCGATCACGAAATGCAACTGCAGATCGGGCGCCGGTTCGGATGGATCGCTCTTGATGAAGCCCCCCGCCTCGGCGAAATTGGTGGTGAGCATGCCGGTGCGGGCGCGGCGCCACTCCCGCATGCCGCGCGCCACGTTCACCATGCCCCGCGGCGACAGCCCGAACAGATCGGTCACCCCCGGTGCATCCATCACCTGCACCACATCCGGGTGGTCGTGCAGATGCTCGCCCACGCCGGGCAATTCGTGCTGCACCGCAATGCCGTGGCGCTGCAGTTGCGCCCCCGGACCAATGCCCGACAGCATGAGCAGTTGCGGTGACAGCAGCGCTCCAGCGCTCAGCAGCACCTCGCGCGCGGCCCTGAGCTGGTGCAGCTGGCCGCCCTGGCTGTATTCCACACCCACGGCCCGCCGCCCTTGCAACAGCACCCGCGTGGCATGCGCCTGGGTAATGACCTGCAAGTTGGGGCGGCCCAGGTGCGGGGTGAGATAGCCCTTGGCCACACTATGGCGCTCGCCATTCTTGTGCGTGACCTGGTAAATGCCCACGCCTTCTTGCGTGGCGCCATTGAAATCGGTGTTGTGCGGAAAACCTGCCTGCACCGCCGCCTCGGTGAACAGCTGGCTGAAGCGGTTGGGGGCGCGCAGGTCGGCCACATTCAGGGGGCCGCCCTGGCCATGCCATTCATCCCGCAGGCTCTCGTTGTGCTCGGCGCGCAGGAAATAGGGCCTGACATCGTTCCATGCCCAGCCGGGGTTGCCCTGCGCGGCCCAATGGTCGTAATCGGCATGCTGCCCGCGCACATACACCATGGCGTTGATGGAACTGGAGCCGCCCAGCACCTTGCCACGCGGCTGGCAGCCCTGGCGGCCATTGAGCCCTGGCTGCGGCGTGGTGTTCTGCCCCCAGCCGTTGAGCTCGAACTTGGCCATCACGGCCAGCCCGGCCGGGCAATGGATGAAAACACTTTGGTCGGCGGGCCCCGCCTCCAGCAGGCACACGCGTACGGAGGGGTCCTCGGTCAGCCGCCCCGCCAGCACCGAGCCGGCCGATCCCCCACCAATCACGATGTAGTCGAACATGTCGCCCTTGTCTCTTCCGCCATGCGATGCAGCGGTGTCCAGGCACGATAACCGACCGGACATGCGATCCCTTTACCATGTCGGTTACTTTTTCCACTTCCAAGAGAGCTCTCACTATGACGATTCAAACCGTTGGCATCATTGGCGCTGGCACCATGGGCAATGGCATTGCGCAGGCGTGCGCCGTGTCAGGCATCCACGTGGTGATGGTGGACATCTCCGACGCCGCAGTGCAAAAGGGCCTGGCCACGGTGGCCGGCAGCCTGGACCGCTTGATCAAGAAGGAAAAAATCACGGCCGCCGACAAGGAAACGGCGCTGGCGCGCATCAAGACGTCCACCAGCTACGACGACCTCAAGGCCGCCCAGCTCGTCATCGAAGCCGCCACCGAGAACTATGAACTCAAGCTCAAGATCCTCAAGCAGGTTGACGGCATCGTCGGCCCCGACGTGATCATTGCGTCGAACACCTCGTCCATCTCCATCACCAAGCTGGCCGCCGCCACCAGCCGCGCCGACAAGTTCATCGGCATGCACTTCTTCAACCCCGTGCCGATGATGGCGCTGGTGGAAATCATCCGTGGCCTGCAAACCAGCGACGCCACGCACGACGCCGTGAAGGCCATGGCGCTCGCGCTGGGCAAGAGCCCCATCACCGTGAAGAACGCCCCGGGCTTTGTGGTCAACCGCATCCTGGTGCCCATGATCAACGAGGCCTTCTTTGTGCTGGCCGACGGCCTGGCCACCGCCGAGGACATCGACGCGGGCATGAAGCTGGGCTGCAACCAGCCCATCGGCCCGCTGGCCCTGGCCGACATGGTGGGCCTGGACGTGTGCCTGGCCGTGATGGACGTGTACCTGGCCGAGTTTGGCGACAGCAAATACCGCGCTTGCCCGCTGCTGCGCGAAATGGTGGCCGCCGGCCGCCTGGGCCGCAAGACTGGCCGTGGCGTTTACAGCTACTGAGCACGGCGGCAACGCCACGTACAACACGAGGCGCCCGAGGGCGCCTTTTTTGATGGCGTGGCCAGACGCAAAAACCCCCTACCCCAAAAGGTTTCTCTCAATTAAATTTTGCACAATTTAATTGTCGACAATAATTCAACCCATGCTACGCAAACCTTCGCCCCTTTCGCCCAGCCCCGCAGCCCTGCAACTGGACAACCAGGTGTGCTTTGCGCTGTATTCCGCCTCGCTGGCGATGACCAAGCTATACAAGCCGCTGCTCGATGCCATTGGCCTGACCTATCCGCAATACCTGGTGATGCTGGTGCTGTGGGAGGGCGATGGCATCACGGTGAGCGCCCTGGGCGAACGCCTTTATCTGGATTCAGGCACGCTCACCCCGCTGCTCAAACGGCTCGAAACATCGGGGCTGATTGCCCGCCTGCGCGACGCCGAGGACGAGCGGCGCGTGCGCATCAGCCTGACGCCCGTGGGGCAGTCGCTGCGCGATGCCGCCGAACGCATTCCGCCTTGCGTGCTGCAAAGCAGCCAGTGCACGCTGCCCGAACTGGCGGCACTCACCGGCCAGCTCAAGACGCTGCGCGACCGGCTCAACGCGCCCTGACGCTATCCAACCGTTTGCTTTCCACCACCGTCCCGCGCTGCGGGCATCACCTCCAAAGGAAGACACCATGGCCTCGCTCGAAAAAGTTCTCTACACCGCCCACGCCCATACCACTGGTGGCCGCGACGGCGCCTCGCGCACCGATGATGGCCGCCTGGACGTCAAACTGTCTTCGCCCGGCACGGCCGGCACCGGAACCAACCCCGAACAGTTGTTTGCCGCCGGCTATTCGGCCTGCTTCATCGGCGCCATGAAGGCCGTGGCCGGCATGCAAAAAATCACCCTGCCGCAGGACCTGGCCATTGACGCCAGCGTGGACCTGGGCAAGGTCGGTGCGGGTTACGGCATTGCCGTGCGCCTGGCCATCAGCCTGCCCGGCATGGATCGCGCAGCAGCGCAAGCCCTGGTGGATGCAGCCCACCAGGTCTGCCCCTACTCGAACGCCACGCGTGGCAACATCGACGTGACGCTCACGCTGGTCTGAAGCACCGGCAGAGCCGACAGGGTGCGGGCCCTGCCGGCCCTTCTAGCGACGAACCGACGAATCCATCGCGCGGATTCACGGGCCGGCTTCACCAGGGTCTGGGCTAGGATGGCGTCATCCAGGAGACATTGATGAAGCTGGCGCTGCTGTCAGACATCCATTCCAATCGCCAGGCACTCGACGCCTGCATGGCCCACGCCCGCGCGCAAGGCGCGCAGCGCTTTGCCTGGCTGGGCGATCTGGTGGGCTATGGCGCCGACCCGGGCTATGTGGTGCAGCAGGCCATGGCGCTGGTGGCAGACGGCCACTGCGTGATTGGCGGCAACCATGACGCCCTGGCCGTACACCCGCCCCAACCGGGCGACAAGGCCGCCAGCAGCGTGGCCGCACACGGGGCCGGCTGGACCCACGCGCAGCTCACGCCCAACGAGCGCGACTTTCTCGCGGCACGCCCCCTGGTCGCCGAAGTGGGCGGCGTCTTGCTGGTGCATGCCAGCGCCGACGCGCCCGAGCGCTGGCGCTATGTCGACAACGCGGCCGTGGCGCAGCAATGCCTGGATGCCGCCACCCAGCGCCCCGGCATCCGCCATGTGTTTTGCGGCCATGTGCATCAGCAAACGCTGTACTACCGGGGCACCGGGCGCGGGCTCATGCGCTTTGCGCCGCAGCCGGGCGTGGCCATTCCGGTGGCGCCACGCCGGCAATGGGTGGCCACCATCGGATCGGTGGGCCAGCCGCGCGACGGCGACCCGCGTGCCATGTATGCCCTGCTCGACACCGATGCCTGGTTGCTGCGCTTTGAACGCGTGCCCTACGACCATGCCGCCGCTGCCGCCGCCATCCGCGCCACCGGCGCCATGCCCGACTACTTTGCCCAGCGCCTGGAGGTGGGCCGATGAAGCTGCTCGAACCGGGCACCGAGGTGGACGGCTTCACCGTGCTCGAATGCATCCATGCAGGCGGCATGGCCCATATCTACCGCGTGGAATACGCCGTGGGCCCGCCCAACCCCGGGTTTCCGCTGGCCATGAAGATCCCGCGCATGACGGCGGGCGATGGCGCCGAGAACATCGTCAGTTTCGAGGTCGAGCTGCAGATCCTGCCCACACTCACCGGGCCCCACGTGCCGCGCTTTGTCGCCGCGGGCGACCTGGAGCGCATCCCCTACCTGGTCATGGAATATTGCAGCGGCCACACCCTGCAGCACTGGCTGGACGCCGCCGAGCGCCCCGACGTTGCAACCATTGCGCGCCTGGGCGCTGCCATGGGGCGTGCCGCGCACAGCCTGCACCAGCAAAACGTCTGCCACCTCGACCTCAAGCCCGGCAACGTGCTCTTCACCCACGACGACCATGCCGTGCTGCTCGACTTCGGCCTGTCGTGCCATGCCCACTACCCCGACCTGCTGGCCGAGGAACTGCGCCGCGCCGTGGGCTCGCCCGCCTGGATTGCGCCCGAACAGGTGGTGGGCGTGCGCGGCGACCCGCGCAGCGACATCTTCGCCATTGGCGTCATGCTGTACGAGCTTGCCACGGGCGAGCTGCCCTTTGGCGCCCCCACCACCCAGGGCGGCCTGCGCCAGCGCCTGTGGATGACACCGCCACCGCCGCGCCAGTACCGCCCCGACCTGCCCGAGTGGCTGCAAGAGACCATCCTGCGCTGCCTGGAACCCGAGGCCGCCAAGCGCCACCCGTCGGCCGCTCACCTGGCCTTTGACCTGGCCAACCCCGAACAGGTGCAGATCACCGCACGCGGCCAGCGCATGCGTGGCCCGCGCCTGCGCACCCACTTCAAGCGCTGGATCAAGGCCGCCGGCATGCACTACCGGCCCAGCCCGCTGCCCACGCGCCAGATCGAAGAGGTGCCCATCGTCATGGTGGCCGTGCCGCACGACGACGTGACCGACGCCACCATGTACTCGCTGCGCCAGGCCGTGGGGCGCTCGCTGGGCATCCGCCCGGGGGCGCGGCTGGCCTGCGTCACCGTGATCTCGCCCTCGGCCAGCAGCAGCACCGACAGCGAACGCAGCGAAACCGCGCTGCACCGCCAGCACCGCGCACGGCTCAGGCAATGGGCCGAACCGCTCGACCTGGCGGGCCACAGCGTGAGCTACCACGTGCTCGAATCAGGCGACGTGGCGCAAGCGCTGGTGCGCTACGCCGAGGGCAACCAGGTCAGCATGATGATCCTGGGGGCTGCCACGCACGGCCTGCAAACGCAGCGCTTCATCGCCACCGTGCCCATGCGCGTGGCGCGCGACGCGCCTTGCACCGTCATCCTCGTCAAGCAGGCGCTGCCGTTTGCCCAGCTGGCGCGCGAATACAGCGAATAAGCCAAGGCACCGGGCAGCACGCCCGCGCAGCCCCCGAGGCGCACAGTGGCGTTCCACAGGCTCCAAGGCGGCACCCTGGCATTCCCGGGGGTGCCTGACTTCGTAGCGGGTCACGCAATACCGCGGGCCGCCAGGGGCGGTTGATGCGAAATTTGGCACCGCGCCCCGCGCCGTGCCGCGTCGGCGTCGGGCGCGCCCCGCTGGCGGGAGACAATGGGCCGATGAACATTTCCCCCGAAGCGCCTGGCCTGCACCCCTTTTCCACCCTGACGCCCGATGTGGTGCTGGACGCACTGGCCAGCGTGGGGCTGCACGGTGACGGGCGGCTGATGGCGCTGTCGTCCTATGAAAACCGCGTCTACCAGGTCACACTGGAAGACGGCGAGCGTGTGGTGGCCAAGTTTTACCGCCCCGGCCGGTGGACTGAAGCACAGATCCTGGAAGAACACGCATTTGCCGCCGAACTCATGGGCGCCGAGGTGCCCGCCGTAGGCCCCCTGGTGCTGGGCGGCCGCACACTGCACCCCCACGGCGGTTTCCAGTTTTCGGTGAGCCCCTGGCGCGGCGGCCGGCAGCCCGAACTGGACGACTTCGAGGTGCTCGAATGGATAGGCCGCTTTCTGGCGCGCATCCACACCGTGGGCGCGGCGCGCCCGTTCACGCACCGCCCCGCACTCGATTGGCAAAGCTTTGGCGCAGAGCCACGCGACTGGCTTCTGCAGCACGAACTGATCCCGCTCGACATGCAATCGGCCTGGCGCGACGCCTGCAAGATTGCTCTTGATTTGATAGCTAATAGCGCTTACCACACAAGCGCTACAGGCCAATTTCTCTTGAAAGACGCCACCCTGCTGCGCCTGCACGGCGACTGCCACCCCGGCAACATCCTGTGGACGCCGCTCGACGAATGGAGGCGCGGCGGCCCGCACTTTGTGGACCTGGACGACGCCCGCATGGGCCCGGCCGTGCAGGACCTGTGGATGCTGCTGTCGGGCGACCGGCGCCAGCGCACCCACCAGCTCGGCGCCCTGCTCGACGGCTACGAACAGTTCCGCACGTTCGACCGGCGCGAGCTGGCCCTCATTGAGCCGCTGCGCACCCTGCGCCTGATCCACTACAGCGCCTGGCTGGCCCGCCGCTGGCAAGACCCGATCTTCCCCATCAACTTCCCGTGGTTCGGCACCAGCGACTACTGGCGCGGCCAGGTGGACATGCTGCACGAGCAGATCGAGGCGATGCAGGAAGAGCCGCTGGTGGGGTGAGGGTTGGGTGGCGGGACGCGGCCAGGAGCGGGCTCACTAGGCAGCAGCGCCAAAGGCGGCTTCAGGCTGATCTCCGACACTCGAACCTAACGCCTGAAAGTTCGCGTGTTGCGCAACTGGTCATTGGCCGAGCAGGGTCTCAAGCGACCGCTTTGTTGCTCAGACCGGTCACTCTATTGATGCGAGCCGGGCAAGGTAGCAGGAGCAACTGATCACACCAAGGATGAATTGGTTCTCCCGACCCGCTGCGGTCGGTGTTGATGTAGGCAACGATCCCAGAAAACCGTCCGAGAAACCGGGGGAATCCCACCCCGGATACTTGGCGGCACGGCTTATCGGAACCATTGCGAAGAGCATCCGCAGTTGGCCCGCGGGTCCGAAACACGTAGCCAAGGTCTTCTCAAAGAATTAGATCGGCCAGAACCATAGAACGTCCAAAAGCATTCTCTGGTGTGGTGACCTCATGGCTGCACCGAGCAGTGCGAAGCTGCCACATGAGCCGCTCAGTGCGATGCCTCGTAGTGTGCAAGCGGCTCGCTCCCACTCAGCGCGAGTAGCAAATTTTCAGCAGCCTGCAACTCGATGGCTCGGCGAACCTTCTTCACCGCCGAACCAATGTGGGGTGTGAAAACCGTGGAGGGGTGTTGCAAGAGTTCCGGATGAATCTGGCGAGGGCGATCTGCAAGCAGCCAGTCCTCCATCTCGTACACATCGGCGGCGTATGCACCCAGGCGCTCGTCCTTGAGCGCCCGTGCCACGGCAGCCTCGTCCACAACCGAGCCTCGCCCAATGTTGACCAGGATCTGCCCCCGCCGAACACCTTCAAGCATGGTGTCATTGACGAGGTGACGCGTTACGTCCAGCAGCGGAACGGCCAGAATGACATAGTCGGATTGCGACAGGGCCTCACCCAGGCTCACCATGGTCAGGCGTTCGTCATCACCATGCGGGTCCACGCCCAGCAGTTGAGCGCACCCGAAGCCACAGAGACGGCCCACAATGGCCCGCCCAACGGCGCCAAGTCCGACGACCGCCACTATCGAGCCGTGCAACCCCATTCCGTACAGCTGGGGACGCCATCCTGCGTAGCTCTTGCGAACACTGACGTCACCTGCCAGCACATGGCGCGCGGCGGCGATGGCCAGCCCAATGGCGAGTTCTGCCGTGGGTTCTGTGAGCAGGTCAGGAACGAAGCTCACGCTGACACCGGCTTGCGCACATGCCTTGAGGTCAAAGTTGTCATACCCCTTCAGGGCGCAAGCGATGGTCTTGAGCCTGGGAGCGTGCAACAGGGTTCGCTGATCTACCCGGTCAGGCATGAAAGCCATCATTGCGTCGGCATCCTTCAGATGACGGTGGAGCTCGGCCTCGCTCCACGGCTCAGGACCGGGATTCATCACCACTTCACCAACCTGCATAAGACGCGCCAGTACCTCTTCATGAATGGGCTGCGTCACCACAATTTTCGGCATCATTACCTTCCTCTCTCTTTCTATTTCAGATGTTTGCGAAGCGCCGACCCAATGCCGTCGACCACGAGCACGCATATGAGGATGGACAGCAAAATGGCGGAGACTTCGTCGTACTTGGTCAGGCGCAGAGCCGCCATGAGTTCAAAGCCAATGCCGCCCGCACCCACGATGCCCATCACTGCCGATGCGCGAAAGTGATATTCCCATCGGTAGATGGTGATGTCCGCCAACTGGGGCAAAACCTGCGGTAACACAGCATGGGTGATGACCTGAAACCGGCTTGCGCCCGCGGCCTTAGCGGCCTCCAGAGGTTTCGGGTCCACGTGCTCTATGGCTTCGGCGTAGAACTTGGCCACCATGCCCGTGGAATGCAGGGCCAACGCCAGCACACCAGGCAATGCCCCAAAGCCCACGGCCGCGACGAACAGAATGCCCAGGATGATTTCAGGCACAGACCGAAATGCAGCCAAGATGGTTCTGACGATTCGCCCAACCACCGCATTCGGCGCGGTGTTGGGCGCCGCCACCAGGGCCAGCGGCAACGACGCCAGAACGGTCAAGGCCGTTCCCGCAATCGACATGGCCAAGGTGTCGCGCAGTGGAATGACCCATTGCTCCCAGCGAGCGAAGTTGGGCGGCACCATCTCAGAGGCCAACTGCTGAATGGCAGGAGCCCCTTCGATGAAACGCTGCGCGTCAAAGAAACCGGTGACAAACAATGCCAGCGTGCAAACGAGCAGGACTACGCAGGCTGCGCCCAGCCGTCTGAGTCGCCGCTGTCCGTCAATGGCAATGATGGATTCCAAGGCTACCGATGTCATTTCATGCGTCCCAGATCAAGCTTGAGAATCTGTGCTGTGTCGCGAAGAATGTCGTAGGCCTTGTCATCGGTAGCGGCAAAGGCCTCGATACGGAATGATTTGAGAATCTCGGCGTCCTTCATCTGAAGAAAGGCGGCTCGGATGGCTTCCTTGAGCTCCGGCGTGAGATTACCTTGCATCGCAATGGGATAGTTCGGAATGGGTGCCGACAGTTCAAGTTGCACAATCTTGTTGGCATCCACCATGCCCTTTGCGATGAGGTTGTCCAGAATGGTTTTTGACAGAGCGCCGGCGGGAACCTGCCCTGCCTGAACAGCTCGGGCCACGGCATCGTGCGTGCCCAGGTGAACGGGGCGGTAGTCAGTCTCGCCGTTCAGTTGGTGGTTTTTAAGCAAGTGCGCGCGCGGTGCAAGGTGACCGGACGTCGAAGCCTGATCGCCAAAGCCAAAAGGCTTTCCACGAACGTCAGCCAGGGTCTTGACCGGGCCGCCTGCCGTGGCGATGAGAACCGACTGGTAGGTCGGCGAGCCGCGCTCCACGCCAACGGCAAATGGCTCAATGTTGGGCGCCTTGGACTTGGCAAGCACGTAAGAGAACGGTCCAAAGTAGGCGACCTCGATGCGGCCAAAGCGCATGGCTTCAATCATCGACGAGTAGTCCGTAGTCACCGTAATCTCTATTTCCTTCTTCAGGGTCTGTTCCAGGTACCGCTTCAGAGGCTGTGCGTTCTGAATGATGGTGGCGGCGTTTTCGTCCGGCAACAGTGCAACGCGAAGCTTGGAAGGATTTTTGCCCTCGGCATGGGCGCCAAGTGGCAACAGGGCGGCCAAAGTGACGGCAGCGATAAATTGGAAACGGCGACGATTCAGCACGGTAAAAACTCCTTGGATTGAGAGGGGGAATCAAATTGACTGCCCATGTTGGCAGGTGACGACTTCGCGTACAGGGCAGACTGGGCTTCTTCCGTCAACTGCGCTGCTGTCCCGTCGAACACCACCTGGCCCTGGCGAAGGCCCACAATGCGGTCGGCGAACATGCGCGCGAGGTTGACTTGATGCAGACTCACGATGGCCGTGAGTCGGTCTTTCTTGCAGATGTCGTGAAGCAGGGTCAACACACTCTGCGCGGTCGCCGGGTCGAGGCTGGCCACCGGCTCATCGGCCAGCAGCAGGCGGGGCTTTTGCACCAAGGCACGCGCAATGCCAATGCGTTGTTGTTGCCCACCAGACAAGGTGTCTGCCCGTGCTAGGGCTTTCTCAAGCAGGCCTACGCGGTCAATGGCCGCCAGCGCCTCCAGCTTGTCAGCCTTGCTCCAAGGCCACAACGACGCCAGAGATCCGCGGGTGGCGAGCTTGCCCATCAACACATTGGCCAGCACGCTTTGCCGCCCGATCAGGTGGTGCTGCTGGAACACCATGCCGCAGTGGCGCCGATGCTCAAGAAGGTTGCGTTTTGAGACGGTGCCGCCCGGCAGATCGGCCACCGACACCTCTCCGTCTGTGGGGCTAACCAAGCCATTGATGCTGCGCAGCAGCGTTGACTTTCCCGCGCCCGACGCGCCCAGCAGCACAAGGAACCCGCCATGCTGTACCTCCAGCGAGGTGGGCGCAAGCGCCGTGTGACCATCGGCATAGGTCACCGTGATACCCCGCAAGCTCAGATGGCTCTCGCGAATTGCAGTTTTCATAGCTCGGTTTCATTTGTTGTGGTGCGCTAGACGCACACCAGGACTCAAGTGGTCAGAGGTATCTCTCGGGAAAGAGGAGGTTCTGGAAGAAACAGCTTCAGTGGAAGCACAGCTCAAGTCTGGGTGACCAAGGTGTCATGAATATGAAACTTTCATCCCTAAAAATGAGGGCACCCATAGATCACATCAATGTCTGGACTCAGCCTCCTCGCAGCCTTGAAGGCCTTTGACGCAACGGCCCGAGCCGGCAGCATGACCGCTGCCGCGAGAGTGCTCGCTATTCAACAACCGACTGTTTCTTCACACATACAGCGCCTGGAGGTCGACTTCGGCGTGGAGCTTTTTCATCGGCGCGGGCGGCGGCTTGAACTCACGTCCTTTGGACGCACTCTGTTGAACTACACCCGGCGTACCTTCAGTGGCGAGGAAGATGCGCACGCACTGCTCGCTGCTGCGAAAAATCAATACGTAGGGCGACTGGTCATCCATGCCATCGGGCCGCACAACGTGCTGCCCGTGTTGAAGCTGTTCATGAAACAGTTCCCCCAGGTCAACGTGGCTGTTGGCGTAGGCGACTCGCGAACCATCACCGAAAAGATTCTTGACTACCAGGGAGACGTGGGCATGGTGCTCAATCACGTCGCTCACCCAGATCTATTTGGCGCGGCTTACCGTACCCAGCGATTGGTGATATTCGGCAACACCCAACACTCACTCGCGCAACGGGCCACTCTCAAACTGCGTGATCTGCAGGGTCAGAGGTTCGTCATCCGAGAGGAAGGATCGACGACCAGACGCGTGTTTGAACAAGAACTAAAGGAGCGAGGCGTCGAGGTGCAGGTGGCTCTGGAGATGGGCAGCCGCGAGTCCGTTCGAGAGGCGGTGGCGGAGGGGCTGGGCCTAGGCGTCGTGGCGGAAACAGCCTACAGGCCAGATCCTCGCCTTGTTAAGTTAACTATTTCAGACACCAGCATGGTGACACAGGTGCACTTCATCTGTAGAAAGGAGCGGCATCAAGCTCCTCTGATCTCGACCTTCCTGGGTTTGGCGCATAGCGTAAGTCAGAAAATTGCCTAGGTATGGAACTTGGATTCCATGCAGCCGTGGGGCATGGGACCGAGGGGCAACTGTTCGCCTGTAGGCCGACTTAAGTTAAGGGTTGTAGGACGCCCGTAATCGCGCGGCGATCCCATCTTGACTGCGGGGCGCGGTCGTGTATCTGAATATGCGCTGTCAGGCTGACTGCCAGCGGTATGGCAGCAGCTCGCCGATCTGGGTGGCGGGCTGCATGGGCAGGCGTGCCATGACATCGCGCAGGTAGGCGTAGGGTCGTGCCCGTTCATGGGGAGACGTGTGCTAGACCATGACTGCAGCTCCCTCGATACCGGTCATCGATGCTGCCGCGCTGCTGGGTGAGCCAATGACAGCTTTGTGCCAGGCACCGTGAACTCAGGTCACGGCCGCGACCGACAGCAACCGCTGCTAACCGGTAATTCACCATGATGGCTGGAGGAAAGCAACGGCACGAGAGCCTGCACCAGCGCATGGCAAAAGGCCTGAATGAGGAGTGGATGATCTCCACGGCTTCTTTCTCCACCCGCAGGACGATGTGCCTGGGTGTACTTGCAGCGTTTCAGCAACCCCCGTGCACCCGGCAGGCAGGGACGATCCGGCCGCTGGAGTCGCGCCACTGGATCTGGTCAACATCGGGCGCTGGCGCGGGTGCCTCGGCAGGCATATCGGGGGCCGCTGCAGGCCGCTGCGGGTCATGCAGCACGGTCGATGTGCCCACGCTTGCCCCAACGCGGGCGCCACCCACGCCGGTGGATGCGCCTACGCCCGCACCGCCCACCACCTGCCCGCGCTGGTTGACTCCGACACCCACGCCCACCGGCCCTGCGCCCGCACTCACGCCGGCGCTGACCCCGCCACTACCCACCCCCACGCCCACAGACAACGGACCGACGGGGATGCCAATGCCAACGCCCCCACCCACCGACCCGCAGCCAGCCAGCAAGGCGGCCAGCGCCAGGGCCAGTGCGACGCGGGGCATAGCATTGGACAAAGTCAGCATGGCAAGGCTTTGCGCAAGGCTGCTTACACCAGCAGCGCATTCACGCGCTTGACGTAGGCGGCGGGGTCTTCGGGCAGGCCGCCTTCGGCCAACAGCGCCTGGTCGAACAGGATGTGGGCCAGGTCGTGAAAGTGCACGCTGCCGTCAAGCTTTTTCACCAGTGCGTGCTCGGCATTCACCTCCAGCACGGGCTTGGTCTCAGGCGCCTGCTGGCCAGCCTGCTTGAGCATGCGGGCGAGCTGCGTGCTCATGCCGTCGTCCTGCACCACTAGGCAGGCGGGCGAATCGACCAGGCGGGTGGTCACGCGCACGTCCTCGGCCTTGTCCTTCAGCGCTTCTTTCAGCTTGGCCAACACGGGCTTGAAGGCCTCGGCGGCTTCTTCCGCCGCCTTCTTTTCGGCCTCGTCTTGCAGCTTGCCCAGGTCCACCGCGCCCTTGGCCACGCTCTGCAGCGGGGTGCCGTCAAATTCGTGCAGGTAGTTCAGCGCCCACTCGTCCACGCGGTCGGTCATCAGCAGCACTTCGATGCCCTTCTTCTTGAAGACTTCAAGCTGCGGGCTGTTCTTGGCAGCGGCCAGGGTGTCGGCGGTGATGTAGTAAATCGCCTCCTGGCCGTCCTTCATGCGGGCCTTGTAGTCGGCAAAGCCCACGGTCACGGCGTCGCTGGTGGTGGATGCAAAGCGCAGCAGCTTGGCCAGGCGTTCGCGGTTGGCAAAATCTTCGCCCAGGCCTTCTTTCAGCACGGCGCCAAACTCGCTGTAGAACGCGGTGTACTTGCCTTCCTTGGCCTTGTCGTCGGCATCGACCACATCGGTCACGCCGTCAGCGCCCGCCGCGGTGTCGTGCTTGTCGTGTTTGGCCAGGTCTTCCAGCATGCTCAGCACGCGCTTGGTGCTGCCTTCGCGGATGGAGCGCACGTCGCGGCTTTCCTGCAGCAGCTCGCGGCTCACGTTCAGCGGCAGGTCGGCCGAGTCGATCACGCCCTTTACAAAGCGCAGGTAGGTGGGCATCAGCGCTTCGGCGTCGTCCATGATGAACACGCGCTTCACGTACAGCTTCACGCCCGCCTTCTTGTCGCGGTTCCACAGGTCAAACGGCGCCTTGGCGGGGATGTACAGCAGCTGCGTGTACTCGGTGTTGCCTTCGACGCGGTTGTGAGCCCAGGTCAGCGGGGCCTCGTGGTCGTGGCTGATGGTTTTGTAGAACTCGGCGTACTGCTCGTCGGTCACGTCCTTCTTGGGGCGCGTCCACAGAGCGCTGGCCTTGTTGATGGTTTCCCACTCGCCGGTCTTGACCATGCCGCCAGGCTGGCGGCCGCCGTTTTCGTCCGATGGATTGATCAGCTCGCCGTCTTTCCACTCTTCCTTTTCCATCAGGATGGGCAGGCTGATGTGGTCGGAGTACTTGGCGATGACTTGCTTGAGCTTCCAGGCGTTGAGGTATTCCTCGGCATCGTCACGCAAGTGCAGGACGACGCTGGTGCCACGCGCTGGGCGGGTGATGGTTTCGACCTCGAAATCGCCGCTGCCGCCGCTGGTCCAGCGCACACCTTGCTCAGCCGGCAGGCCCGCGCGGCGCGATTCCACGGTGATCTTGTCGGCCACGATGAAGCCCGAGTAAAAGCCCACGCCAAACTGGCCGATGAGCTGGGCATCCTGCTTCTGGTCGCCCGAGAGCTTGCCCATGAAGTCCTTGGTGCCGCTCTTGGCGATGGTGCCCAGGTGGTCGATGGCCTCCTGCTCGCTCATGCCGATGCCGTTGTCGGTGATGGTGAGGGTCTTCGCGGCCTTGTCGAACGTCACGCGCACTTCGAGGTTGGGGGCGTCCTCGTACAGCGCGTTGTTGTTCAGCGCCTCGAAGCGCAGCTTGTCGCAGGCGTCCGATGCGTTGGAAACCAGTTCGCGCAGGAAGATTTCCTGGTTGGAATAGAGCGAATGGGTGACCAGATGCAGCAGTTGGGCAACTTCGGCCTGAAACGACAGGGTTTGTTTGCTCATGGGGATGTTTCTCGCGTTGGAATCAATGAAATATGCGCGGCAGGGCACCAATGCACCGCTGCCGATACCGGCTGCCGGCACTTATGGGCGGGTTGGGGAGTTTCAAGCCCCCACAGTGATCTGCGAACCAGCGGGGTCTCAGAACCGCTCGCCCGGCGCCAGGTAGCGCCACTGGCCCACCGGCAGATTGCCCAGGGTCACGCGGCCGATGCGGATGCGCTTGAGTCCCACCACCTTGAGCCCCACCAGTTCGCACATGCGGCGTATCTGGCGTTTCTTGCCTTCGGTCAGCACAAAGCGCAGCTGCTCGGGATTCTGCCAATCGACCTTGGCGGGCTTGAGCGGCTCGCCGTCCAGGCTCAGGCCATGGCGCAGGCGTTCCAGCAACTCGGGCGGAAACACCGCCTGCACATTGGTACTGACAGGATCGCGCTCGTCAATTTCCTGCAGCGGCGCGGAGCGCTCACTGGGATGGCGTGGCGCCGCCTGACCCGGTGCCTGGTAGACCACACGCACCAGATATTCCTTGTCGACCGTGGAGTCCTCGCCAATCAGCTGGCGCGCCACGCGGCCGTCCTGGGTGAGCACCAGCAGGCCCACCGAGTCGATATCGAGCCGCCCCGCGGGCGCCAGCCCGCGCAGTTGCGGCGGCGAAAACCGGTTGCGGCTGGGGTCATCGCGCCAGTGGGTGAGGGGGTTGATGAGCGCCACGGCGGGCGTGTGGCCATCTTCGGCCTGGCCGCTCACATAACCCATGGGCTTGTGCAGCAGGATGGTGACGCGCTGCTCCTGAAAGCCCTGCGCCACCTTGTCCACGTCGATGCGGTCCAAGGGCGTGACCTGCAGCCCCATGGGCGCGACCTCGCCATTGACCTTGACCCAGCCCTGGGCGATCCACTCGTCGGCCTCGCGGCGCGAGCACAGGCCCAGCTCGGCCATGCGCTTGTTCAGGCGGGAGGTGCCTGAGTTTCCCGCCGTTCCCGCCGCTGAGGTGGCGGGCACCAGCTTGGGCGGCGCCTGACGCACCGGGACGACATAGGGCGCGCCCGACGACGTACGGTAGCCCGTGGGCGGAGGGGTTCGTGAGGGCCGCTCCGGTGCCGCACCGCGCCGGGCAGCAGACGGGGCTGGAGGTGCCGGTTTGGACGTCACGGCAGGGCGGCGCAGCACCGGACGGGGCGCGGGCACTGGGGACGCAGCGCCACCGGGCGCGGAGGCAGGGGCCGCAGCAGGGCCGGAAGGCGGGCGGGAACTGGAAGAAGTCATTGCGGGTATTTTCGCCTGCGGGGCGACAAGCCCCTGCATCGGGGGGCGCGAGGGCCCGAAAAGAACAGAAAAAGAGCTTACCCCTGGCGCGCCTGCCAGGCCAGAAAATCATCCACCGGCAAGGGCCGCGCAATGTGATAACCCTGCGCCTCGTCGCACGCCAGGGTGCGCAGGCGCTCCAGAATGGCGGCGGTTTCCACCCCTTCTGCCACCACCGTGAGGCCCAGGTTGTGCGCCAGGTCGATGGTGGAGCGCACGATCATGGCGTCGTCCTCGCCCGCCTGCATACCCATCACGAACGACTTGTCGATCTTGAGCTCGTCCACCGGCAGGCGCCGGAGGTAGGCCAGCGACGAATAACCCGTGCCGAAATCGTCGATGGAGAGCTTGAACCCCTGCTGCGACAGGCGGTTGAGCATGGCCTCGGCGCGCTGGGGGTCGTCCATGATGGCGCTTTCGGTGATCTCCAGGCAAAAGGCGCTGGCCTGCACGCCGTGGCGGGCCAGGATGGCCGCCAGCCGCGTGCTGAGCTCGGGGTCCAGCAAATCGCGTGTGGACAGGTTGACCGACACGCGCAGCGGCAGGTGCCGCGCCTCTTGCGAAGCCAGCAGGCGGGCCACCTCCTCGAATATCCACAGCGTGAGCTGGCGCACAAACCCCGTCTGCTCGGCAAACGGAATGAAATGCATGGGCGCAACCAGCCCCCGCTGCGGATGCTGCCAGCGCACCAGCGCCTCGGCCGCCAGCCCTGGTTGGCCGTGCAGCGCCAGCTTAGGCTGCAGGTACAGGCGCAATTCGTTGTGCTCTACCGCCCGGCGCAGCTCGGTCAGCAACGACAGGGTCTGGGCGCTCGCCAGATCAAAGGCGGGGTCGTAGCGCAGCGCCCCGCTGAGCTGGCGCTTGGCGGCATACATGGCGATCTCGGAACGGCTGAGCAGGGTGTCGGCATCGTCGGCATCGCCCGGCCAGCAGGCAATGCCGATGCCAGCGCTCAGATCGACGCTCTGGTCCTCGAACACCAGCGGCTCTTCAAACGACCGGTGGATGCGGCGCGCCAGCTCGTGCGCCGCCGGGGCATCGGCACCTTGCAGCAGCACGGCGAACTCGTTGCCGCCCATGCGGGCCACCATGTCCTGGGGCGCGCCCACCTGTTCGCGCAGGCGGGCGGCCACCGCCTGCAGCAGCCGGTCACCAAAGGCATAGCCGAGCACGTCGTTCACATGCTTGAAACGGTCAAGGTCCAGCGTCAGCACAGCCAGCGGTTGGACAGCCCCGGCCTGGCCGGAGGTGGCCGCCAGCACGGCTTCCCGAAAGCGCTCGCGGTTGGGGAGCCCTGTGAGGCGGTCCCAATAAGCCAGCCGCCGGATCTCGCTTTGCTGCGCGCCGATATCCACGCGCATCTTGTCAAAGGAACGCGCCAGGTTGCCGATTTCATCGGCGCGGTCCAAATGTTCCAGTGGCACGTCGTACTCCCCGCGCGAGAGCCGCCGCGTGGCGGCCAGCAACGAGCGCAGGGGGGTCGTCACACGCTGCGCCATCACGCCGTTGCCCATCGCGAACAGCAGCACACCGGCCACTGTGATGAAGGCCAGCAACACCTGCAGCTGCCGATACGGCGCCACAACCTCGTCCACAGAGCGCAGCAGCAGCGCCTGCACCTCGCCCCCCACTGTGTCCAGCGGGCTGACGCGCGCCAGCAGAACGCCCTGGCCCGTATCGAGTTCGCCCGTGGGGTTACCGCTGCGGCGCAGCAGGGCCAGCGGCTCGGCGGGCAAGGTGCTGACCGGCACGGACAGCCTGCCATCCGATGCTTTCACCAGCAAGGCCACATGCACCGACAGCAGCTGGCGCATTTCGTCGGCCAGGCTCTGGCTGACGGGGAACCCCATCAACACCCAGCCGATGACCACCGGCGCCCGCATGGGCACCATGACGAACTGGTAGGGCATGCCCCCGATCACGGCGATGCGGCTGCCCTGCGGCTGGCTGGCCAGCAGCGGCGCCACCTGCTGCACGGCGGCCTGGAAATCGCCGGCACCGGCGGGTGTGCTCAGCGAGCGCAGGCGCAGCCCGGTGTCGAGCAGCGCGGTGACCTCGGCACCGATCCGGCTGCCATGGTTCTCCAGCACCGACTGGATGGTTTCCTCGTCACCGGAGTTCACGGCAGACCGGAACCCGTAATCGGCCGCCAGCAAGGCCGAGCCCTGGCGCAGCCTGTCGGCGTTCTGCTCGAGCAACCGCCGCCAGACGTTCTCGTCGGTGTCCAGGGCCCGTGCAATCTGGCCGCGGGCGTTGCGGTCGATGGTGGCGCGCACCACGGCGAACCCGGCGGCCTGCACCACCAAGAGCAGCAGCAGCGACATGCCGACCAGCCGCACGATCAGGCTCCGCCGAAGCACCGCCAGTTTCAAGGCTGCAACCCCGGCATGCGCACCGTCACCGCGACCGCACCGGTGGCCGGCACGCTCAGCTCCTGCTCGAGCGCGGGCGCGCCCACGGGCAGGCGGGCATGCCATGTGCGCAGCCGGTAGCTGCCCGCCGGCACGTTGTCGATCTGCGCCTTGCCCGTGGTCGCGAGGGTCTGGGCGTAATAGGGGGTGTCCACGACGAGGATCCAGCCCACCATCTGGTCGTGGATGTTGCAGCCCAGCACCACCACGCCGGGCTGGTCGAACAGCACGGGGTTGGCAGGGGTGCCGGTGTAGAGCTTGAGCTCGAACTTCTTGGCCGGCGAGAACGAATACACATGGTGGCGCACCGTGTCGTGGTTGGGAAAGCGCACCTCGGACCCCACCGGCAGCACCAGCACATCGGGCAGGAACTGCTTTTTCTGCTGCGCCATCTCCAGCCCGGTCAAGGGCCGCACCTGGCGGCGCGCCTGGGCCGACTCCAGAAACACCGCGGCATCGCCCAGGGGCTTGCCGGCCGCGTCCTGCACCTCGATCTGCACGGTGGTGGCCTGCGCGCCCGCCGCAAGACAGAGCGACAAGCCGAGCGCCAGGGGCCGCATCGCGCGCAGCGCGGCGCTGCGCCCCGTTAGTCCCGTCGCGCGCCAGCTCATGGCTCGATGGCCAGGCCAATCAGCGCACGGCCATCGCCCACCTGGCCGAGGTCGGTGGTCTGGCCCGTGGCCAGATCCACCCGGTGCAGGCGGGTGCGTGGCTCGGCCACCGTGCGCACCGCGATCAGGGGCGTGTTGGCCACGTCGGAAATATCGAAGGCCACATCGGTCAGGGGCCCCAGGCCCAGCGCCCCGACGGTGCGCAGCTGCCCGGTGTTGGGCGAGACCACGGGCGTCGCCCCCTCGCGCGAGCCCTGCATGACCAGGGTGCCCATTGCGCGGTCAATGGCGTAATTGGTGGTGATTTTTTCATCGCGGGTGTTGTAGGTGTAGGCGGCGCCGGCGATGTTGGGCATGCGGCCGAAATGCGGGTCGCCCGCCACGTAGTGCAGCGCCCCATCGGGCTGCACGCCCTCGCGGGCGGGGTCACCGTCGACCTGGGCTCCGGTGTCCGGGTGCAGGCGCAGGTTGTGGCCGGACGGCATTACCACACGAATGCGGTCGACCGTCGGGTTGAAATCGAAACCGATCACCGCCCCGTCCAGCGGCAGCACGGCGGGCGCAGCCCCCACCGGGTTCAGCGCGCCATTGGCACGGTCCACCGTGTACAGGCGCCCCGAGCGGGACAACCCATACAGCACGCCACGGGCCACCCGGAAATCCATGCCAATCAGCGTGTCGCCCGGCGCCAGCCCGGTCACCGGCTTGCGCTCGATCACGCGGCGCGGCTGCGTGGCCACGAACCGGATCAGCTCCTGGGAGTCGGTGATGGCATAGACCATCTCCTGCCCCGCACCGGTCTGTGGCTCGGCAACGCCGGCGCATCCCGCCAGCAGCACTGCGGCAGCAACCCAGGCCAGCAGGCGCTGGCGACAACGAAACAAAGGCATCAAACACTCCCACAGATGTAACGGGTTTATACCCGATGCCACCGGCCTTCGTGGCAATGCACTGCGCCGCACGGTCCGCGCCAGAAAATCAAAAACAATAGCTGCTAGCGCTTATCCCATGAGCGCTACAGCACTATTTGACACAAAATCAAGGCGCGCCACGGCCCGACCATGGCGGCCGCCCAGGCCACCAACAGGCCTTCTCATTTGTAACAGTGCGCGGGCGCCAGCGTGCCCGGCGCAACCGGCAGGGCGGCTACGCTCAACCCAGATTGCGCGCAAAGATGCTGGAGCGCAGGGCCGACACATCCAGCACCCTCAGCCCGCCATACTCGATGCGAATGGCCCCCTGCCGCTCCAGCGCAGCCAGCGCCTCGTTGACCCGCTGGCGCGACAGCCCCACCAGATACGCCAGCTCCTGCTGCGTGATGCGCAGCACCTCGCCCACGCCGGGGTACAGCACCGGGTTGAACAGCGAAGCCAGGCTGCGCGCCACCCGCACATCGGGGTTGTTCAACCGGTCGATCTCGCGCGCCGCAATGAACTGGGCCAGGCGCTCGTTGAGCTGGTTCATCACAAAGCGGTTGAACCCGATGGAATGGTCCAGCAGCCAGTGGAAGGTGTCGATCGGCAGCCCCGCCACCACGCTTTTGCGCAAGGCCTGGATGTTGTAGCGGTAAGGCTCGCGCTTGAGCGCCGTGCCCTCGCCAAACCAGCCGCCAGGTGGCACCCCAGTGAAGGTCATGGTCTGGCCCTGGGCGTTGTCGCTGCTCATCTTCAGCAGCCCCTCGACCACGCCAAACCAGTAGGTCACCGGCCGCCCGACACGGCAGACAAAGTCGCCCGCCATCGCGTCGCCCACCAGCAGCGAGGCCACGGCGCGCTCGCGCTCGACGCTCTGCAGCGGGGCGAGCCACGGGATACCGCCCAGCTCCTCCCCGGTGGGCGGGCGGCGGCGCTGGTGCAGAGACAGATCGTGGGTCATGCGCTGGCTTCAGGACGCGGAAAGATGAACGATGAAGAGGCGACCGCGGGCCAGCGGGGACCACTGGCGCGGCTGGCGCAAGACCGCCGCCTTACCCGATAGCCGGGGGCACTGAGGGTTCAACCCCATGAGGACTTTCCCGCAAATTGTCGTCCGAAAGACATAACAACGTCAAAGACAGTTCTAGCATGGACCCCAATGCACTGCCTCAGGGCGGTGCGCCCGGTGCCCACCGGGCGGATACCTCATCATTATTAGGAACCGGAATGAAGACCACGTTCCCGCAACTGCTGCTCAAGCATGCTGCCGAGCGCCCCACGGCCCCGGCGCTGCGCGAAAAAGAATACGGCATCTGGCAAACATGGAGCTGGAAGGATGCCGCACAGACCGTGCGCCTCATGGCCTGCGGCATGGCAGCACTGGGTTTTCAGCGGGGCCAGAACCTCGCTCTGGTGGGCGACAACCGCCCCCACCTCTACATGGGCTTCATTGCAGCGCAAAGCCTCGGCGGCGTTCCGATTCCGCTGTACCAGGATGCGGTGGCCTCCGAAATGGCCTTCGTGATGGAGGATGCCGAAGTCCGGTTCGTGTTCACCGAAAACCAGGAACAGGTCGACAAGCTGCTTGAAGTGCGCGAAACCCTGCCGGGCATCGCGCACATCATTTACGACGATCCGCGCGGGCTGCGCGACTATGACCAGCCCGGCCTGATCAGCACCGAAAAGCTCAAGGCCATGGGCGCCGAATGGGACCGCGCCCACCCCGGCGCCTGGGAGGCCATGGTGGCCCAGAACCAGCCCGACGACGTGTCGGTGATCCTCTACACCTCGGGCACCACCGGCAAGCCCAAGGGCGTGTGCCAGACGCACGCCAGCTTCATCGGCTCGGCCCAGGGCGGCGTCGAGATCGACGGACTGAACCCCGCCGACAACGTGATTTCCTACCTGCCCCCGGCCTGGGTGGGCGACCACCTGTTCTCGCTGGCGCAATGGCTGGTGGCGGGCTTCACCATCAACTGCCCCGAGTCGGCCAGCACTGTCACCATCGACCTGCGTGAAATCGGCCCCACCTATTACTTCGCGCCCCCGCGGGTGTTCGAAGGCATGCTGACATCGGTCTCAATTCGCATGGAAGACGCGGCGCCCACCAAACGCTGGTTGTATGCCAAGTGCATGGCCCTGGCCCGGCGCGTGGGCTCCGACATCCTCGACGGCAAGCCTGTGGGCCTGTGGGACCGCGTGCTGTACCGCCTGGGCGATTTCGCCATCTACGGGCCGCTGCGCAATGTGCTGGGCCTGTCGCGGCTGCGGGTGGCCTACACGGCCGGCGCCGCCATCGGCCCCGATCTGTTCCGCTTCTTTCGCTCGATTGGCATCAACCTCAAGCAGCTGTATGGCCAGACCGAGACCTGTGCCTATGTGTGCATCCAGAAGAACCGCCAGGTCAAGCTCAACACCGTCGGCCAGGCCGCGCCAGGCATCGAGCTCAAGATCGCCGACAACGGCGAGGTGCTGGTCAAGGGCGTGTCGGTGCTCAAGGAATACTACAAACGCCCCGACGCCACCGCCGAGGTGATCGACGCCGAGGGCTACTTTCACACCGGCGATGCGGGCGTGCTCGACGAAGACGGGCACCTGCGCATCATCGACCGGGCCAAGGACGTGGGCAAGCTCAATGGCGGCGCGATGTTTGCGCCCAACTACATCGAGAACAAGCTCAAGTTCTTTCCGCAGATCAAGGAAGTGGTGTGCTTTGGCCATGGCCGCGACCAGGTGTGCGCCTTCATCAATATCGACTACGAAGCGGTGGGCAACTGGGCCGAGCGCCAGGGGCTGCCCTATGGCGGCTATGTGGACCTGGCTTCCAAGCCGCAGGTGCTGCAGCTGATTGCGGGCTGCATTGCCCAGGTCAATGCCGACCTGGCCGCCGAGGCCGGCATGGCCGACACCCAGGTAGCGCGCTTTCTGGTGCTGCACAAGGAGCTGGACCCGGACGACGACGAACTCACCCGCACCCGCAAGGTGCGCCGCAACTTCATTGCCGAGAAATACGCCGTGCTGGTGCAAGCGCTCTACACCGGCAAAGCCGAGCAGTTCATTGAAACCCAGGTCAAGTTCGAGGATGGCCGCACCGGCAGCGTGAGCGCCACGCTCAAGATCCTGAACGCCAAGACCCATGCGCCCGCCAAGGCCGCCGCCTGACCCACCGGAAGCAGCCCATGACCCAAAAAAAGATTGGCGACGTCATCCTGGACGTCAAGAACATCAGCCTGCGCTTTGGCGGCGTGAAGGCGTTGACCGACATTTCGTTCAACGTGCGCGAGCACGAGGTCCGCGCCATCATCGGCCCCAACGGTGCCGGCAAGAGCTCCATGCTCAACTGCATCAACGGGGTGTATTCGCCGTCCGAAGGTTCCATCACCTTTCGCGGCAAGACTTTTGATCACATGAACAGCCGCCAAGTGGCCGAGATGGGCGTGGCGCGCACCTTCCAGAACCTGGCGCTGTTCAAGGGCATGAGCGTGATCGACAACATCATGACCGGCCGCAACCTCAAGATCAAAAGCAACCTGCTGCTGCAGGCGCTGCGCATCGGCCCTGCCGAGCGCGAGGAAATCCGCCACCGCGAATTTGTCGAGCACATCATCGACTTCCTTGAAATCCAGGCCTATCGCAAGACGCCCGTGGGCCAGTTGCCCTACGGCCTGCAAAAGCGCGTGGACCTGGGCCGGGCCCTGGCCATGGAGCCGCAGGTGCTGCTGCTCGACGAGCCGATGGCGGGCATGAACGTCGAGGAAAAGCAGGACATGTGCCGCTTCATCCTGGACGTGAGCGCCGAGTTCGGCACCACCATCGTCCTGATCGAACACGACATGGGCGTGGTGATGGACATCTCGGACCGCGTGGTGGTGCTCGACTACGGCAAGAAGATCGGCGACGGCACGCCCGATGAAGTGCGCAACAACGAAGACGTGATCAGTGCCTATCTGGGCACCAGCCACTAAGGGTCGGAGAAAACACATGGCATTCTTTCTTGAAACCCTCATTGGCGGCCTGATGGCCGGCATGCTGTATTCGCTGGTGGCGCTGGGCTTCGTGCTGATCTACAAGGCCTCGGGCGTCTTCAACTTTGCGCAGGGCGCGATGGTGCTGTTCGCAGCCCTGGCCATGGCCCGCTTTGCCGAATTGGTCCCCGCCTGGACCGGCATCGACAACGCAATAGCAACCACCCTGATCGCCTTCGTGATCGCGGGCACCTGCATGTTTCTGGTGGCCTGGCTGATCGAGAAACTGGTGCTGCGCCACCTGGTGAACCAGGAGGGTGCCACCCTGCTGATGGCCACGCTGGGCATCACCTACTTTCTCGAAGGCCTGGGGCAGACCCTGTTTGGCAGCGACATCTACAAGATCGACATCGGCATGCCCAAGGAACCCATCTTCGTTTTCGATGGAATCTTTGAAGGCGGCATTTTGGTGAACAAGGAAGACATCATTGCCGCCGCCATTGCCGCTGCGCTGGTGGCGCTGCTCAGCGTTTTCTTTCAAAAGACCTCCACCGGCCGCGCGCTGCGCGCCGTGGCAGACGACCACCAGGCGGCGCAATCCATCGGCATTCCGCTCAACCGCATCTGGGTGATCGTGTGGTGCGTGGCGGGCGTGGTGGCCCTGGTGGCCGGAATGATCTGGGGCAGCAAGCTCGGTGTGCAGTTCTCGCTGACCACGGTGGCGCTACGCGCCTTGCCGGTGGTGATCCTGGGCGGCCTGACCTCGGTGCCCGGCGCCATCATCGGCGGGCTGATCATCGGCGTGGGCGAGAAGCTCTCCGAGGTGTACCTGGGCCCGTTCGTGGGCGGGGGCATCGAGATCTGGTTTGCATATGTGCTGGCGCTGGTGTTTCTCTTGTTCAGGCCTCAGGGTCTGTTCGGGGAGAAGATCATCGACCGCGTGTAAGCCATAACAACAAGAACACAGGAGACACACCATGCTCTACCGCGAAAACGGCCAGTTCAAGACCAGCTACCGCGCCGACCAGCAGATCTTTCCGATCGCGCAGGACCGCATCGCCATCGGCATCATCCTGGCCATTGCCTTCATCGCCGTGCCCATGCTGGCCAGCGACTACATCTTCCGCGCCATCCTGATCCCCTTCGTCATCATGGCGCTGGCGGCCCTGGGGGTGAACATCCTGGTGGGCTACTGCGGCCAGATCTCGCTGGGCTCGGGCGCCTTCATGGCCGTGGGGGCCTATGGCGCCTACAACTTCTTCGTGCGCTTTCCGGGCATGCCGCTCATTCCGGCATTGATCCTGGGCGGGCTGTGCGCCACGTTCTTCGGCATCCTGTTCGGGCTGCCCAGCCTGCGGGTGAAGGGCCTGTATCTGGCCGTGGCCACGCTGGCGGCGCAGTTCTTCAGCGACTGGATGTTCCTGCGCATCAAGTGGTTCACCAACAACTCCGACTCAGGTTCGGTGTCGGTCAACAACCTGCAGGTGCTGGGCATGCCCATCGAAAGCGCCACCAGCAAATACATCTTCTGCCTGGCGCTGCTGGTGGTCGTCGCCCTGCTGGCCAAAAACCTGGTGCGTGGCGCGATTGGCCGCGAATGGATGGCAATCCGCGACATGGACGTGGCCGCCGCCGTGATCGGCATTCGCCCCATGTACGCCAAGCTCAGTGCGTTTGCCGTGAGCTCCTTCATCATCGGCATGGCCGGCGCCCTGTGGGCCTTTGTGCACCTGGGCGCCTGGGAGCCGGCCGCGTTTTCCGTCGAAATTTCTTTCCGGCTGCTGTTCATGGTGATCATTGGCGGCCTCGGTTCCATCATGGGCGGCTTCTTTGGCGCGGCATTCATCGTGGTGCTGCCCATCGTGCTCAACCAGTTTTTGCCCGCCCTGGTTGGCATGTTTGGCATCGAGATATCCACCGCCGGGGTGTCGCATGCCGAGCTGATGATTTTCGGCGCGCTGATCGTGTGGTTCCTGATCGTGGAGCCACATGGCCTGGCCAAGCTGTGGTCCACCGCCAAGCAAAAGCTGCGCCTGTGGCCCTTCCCGCATTGATTGATTTCCCCCCGTGCTTCAACACATTCATCCAAAGGAGACATCCATGAAGCTTTCGAAAATCGTGATCGCCGCTGCGGTGGTTGCTGCCGGCGCCTCGTCCATTGCGACGAGCGCCTTCGCGCAAGCCAAGGAGCAGTTCTTCCCGCTGCTGTCGTACCGCACCGGCCCCTATGCACCCAACGGTGTGCCATGGGCCAACGGCAAGCAGGACTACATCAAGATGATCAACGCCCGCGACGGCGGCATCAACGGCGTGAAGCTCACCTTTGAAGAATGTGAAACCGGCTATGCCACCGACCGTGGCGTGGAATGCTACGAGCGCCTCAAGAGCCGCCCCGGCGTGTCGCTGTTCGACCCCCAGGCCACCGGCATCACGTTTGCACTGACCGAAAAAGCCCCCGTGGACAAGATCCCGCTGATGACGCTGGGCTACGGCCTGTCGGTGGCGCAGGACGGCCAGGCGTTCAAGTGGAATTTCCCCTATATGGGCAGCTACTGGACGGGCGCTGACATCCTGATCCAGCATATCGGCAAGACCGCGGGTGGCCTGGACAAACTCAAAGGCAAGAAGATCGCGCTGGTCTACCACGACAGCCCATTCGGCAAGGAGCCCATCCCGCTGCTGCAAGAGCGCGCCAAGATGCACGGTTTTGAGCTGCAGATGCTGCCCGTGACCGCGCCCGGCGTGGAGCAAAAGGCCACCTGGCTGCAAGTGCGCCAGAGCCGCCCCGACTATGTGCTGCTGTGGGGCTGGGGTGTGATGAACTCCACCGCCTTGAAGGAAGCGCAGGCCACGGGCTTTCCGCGCGACAAGCTCTATGGCGTGTGGTGGGCCGGCGCCGAACCCGATGTGCGCGACGTGGGCGAAGGCGCCAAGGGTTACCACGCCCTGGCGCTCAACGGCTACGGCACGCAATCGAAGGTCATCCAGGACATCCTCAAGAACGTGCACGACAAAGGCCAGGGCACGGGCCCCAAGGATGAAGTGGGCTCGGTGCTCTACACGCGCGGCGTGATCATCCAGATGCTGGCTGTCGAGTCGGTGCGCCGCGCGCAGGAGCGCTTTGGCAAGGGCAAGGTCATGACCGGCGAGCAGGTGCGCTGGGGCATGGAAAACCTGGCCCTCGACCAGAAGAAGCTCGACGCACTGGGCTTCAAGGATCTGATGCGCCCCCTGTCCACCAGCTGCGCCGACCACATGGGATCGACCTGGGCACGTGTGCACACCTGGGATGGCAAGAAGTGGAACTTCTCCTCCGATTGGTACCAGGCCGACGAGCAGATCCTGAAACCCATGGTCAAGGCCGGTGCCGACAAGTACCTGGCCGACAAGAAGATGACGCGCAGGGATGCGGCGGACTGCCAGAGCTAAGTACATCCCCCTGAGGCGCTGACGCGCCTTCCCCCTTCTCTCTTAGCGCTTCACGCTGCGGGAAGGGGGACAACGCCAGCGCGGCGGGGCGGCCCTTGCGCGGCGTTCCTCGCCTGGGCCGCGACAGTTTTTGTGGCCAGTGAACAGCGGTTGCTTTTTTGGCAGCCGCCAATCCAAAGGGTTGTGCAACAGCTCTTTGGATTGGTACAGGAAGGCAACACCATGGACTCCAACAGCAATATCGTTCTCAACGTCAACGGCATCGAGGTCATCTACAACCATGTGATCCTGGTGCTCAAGGGCGTCTCGCTGCAGGTGCCGCAGGGCGCGATTGTGGCAATCCTGGGCGGCAACGGGGCAGGCAAGACGACCACGTTACGCGCCATCTCCAACCTGCTCAAGGGTGAGCGCGGCGAGGTCACCAAGGGCTCCATTGAGCTGCGCGGCGAGCGCATCGAGAACCTCTCGCCTGCCGATCTGGTGCAGCGTGGCGTGGTGCAGGTGATGGAGGGGCGGCACTGTTTTGCCCACCTGACCATTGAAGAGAACCTGATGACGGGCAGCTACACCCGCACCAGCAAGGGCGAGATCGCGGCCAATCTGGAGAAGGTCTACAACTACTTTCCACGCCTCAAGACGCGCCGCACCTCGCAGGCGGCCTACACCTCGGGCGGCGAGCAGCAGATGTGCGCGATTGGCCGCGCACTCATGGCCAACCCCAGCGTGGTGCTGCTCGATGAGCCGTCCATGGGGCTGGCCCCCCAGATCGTGGAAGAGGTGTTCAACATCGTCAAAGACCTGAACACCAAGGAGAAGGTCACCTTCCTGCTGGCCGAGCAGAACACCAACATGGCCCTCAAATATGCCGACTACGGCTACATCATGGAAAGCGGCCGCGTGGTGATGGATGGCGCCGCCAGCGACCTGGCCAACAACGAAGACGTGAAAGAGTTCTACCTGGGCGTGGGCGGCGGTGAGCGCAAGAGCTTCAAGGACGTCAAGAGCTACAAGCGCCGCAAGCGCTGGCTGGCTTGACGTGCCCCCTGTGGCGCTGCGCGCCTTCCCCCTCAGGGGGACGCACCCGATGGCCTGGCAGAGCCAGTTCGACGGGTGCGCTGGTGGGGCAGCGCGGGCTACGAGGGCCATGTTCTTTTTCAGGCTTCGGACGATTTCACTCTCAATTTCATAGCTGCTTGCGCTTTACGGATAAGCGCTAGAGGCCAATTTCACTTCAACCACCTCACAAGGAAACCCAGGCATGAGCACGTTCTATGACGCCCTGGAAACGCGCAGCCCCGCCGAGCGCGAAGCGGCCTTGATGGCGGCGCTGCCGCAGCAGATCGCCCATGCCCAGAAGGCATCGCCCGCATTTGCCGGCATTCTGGCGGGCGTGGATGCAACCACCATCACCAGCCGCGCAGCTCTGGCGCAGCTGCCCGTCACCCGCAAGTACGAGCTGCTGGAGCGCCAGCAGGCGGGCCGCGCGGCCAGCGTATTCGGTGGGTTCAGCGCGCTGGGCTTTGGGCCTGGCATGACCCGCGTGTTCGCCAGCCCCGGCACCATCTACGAGCCCGAGGGCACGCGGCGCGACTACTGGCGCATGGCGCGGGCCATCCACGCGGCGGGGTTTCGCAGCGGCGAGCTGATCCACAACAGCTTCAGCTACCACTTTGTGCCTGCGGGCTCGATGATGGAAACCGGCGCACACGCGCTGGGCTGCACTGTTTTCCCCGGCGGCACCGGGCAGACCGAGCAGCAAGTGCAGGCCATGGCCGAGCTGCAGCCTGCGGGCTACATCGGCACGCCCAGTTTTCTGAAAATCATCGTCGAGAAGGCTGCCGAGATGGGCGTGGCGCTGCCCACAGTGACCAAGGCGCTGGTGTCGGGCGAGGCCTTTCCGCCATCGCTGCGCGACTGGTTTGCCGAGCGCGGCATTGCGGGCTACCAGTGCTACGCCACAGCCGACCTGGGCCTGATTGCTTATGAAACCTCGGCCCGTGAAGGCTTGGTGCTCGATGAAGGCGTGATCGTCGAGATCGTGCGCCCCGGCACCGGCGACCCGGTGCCCGAAGGCGAAGTGGGCGAACTCGTGGTGACCACGCTCAACCCCGACTACCCGCTGATCCGTTTCGGCACCGGCGACCTCTCGGCGGTGCTGCCAGGCCCCTGCCCCACGGGCCGCACCAACACCCGCATCAAGGGCTGGATGGGCCGCGCCGACCAGACCACCAAGGTGCGCGGCATGTTCGTGCATCCCGCCCAGATTGCCGCCATCGCACGCCGGTTTCCGCAGGTGCTGCGGGCCCGGCTGGTGGTCAGCGGCGAAATGGCCAGCGACCAGATGGTGCTGCAGGTCGAGACCCATGAAACCGCCGAGGGCTTTGCGCGCCAGCTCGCCGAGGTCGTGCGCGAAGTGACGAAGCTGCGCAGCGAGGTGCAGATGGTGGCCCCAGGCACCCTGCCCAACGATGGCCGCGTGATTGAGGACGCGCGCAGCTATCGCTAAAAAAGCGCCCCCGGCGCGCTGGAGCCAGCGCAACAACCGTGCGGGATGGCAACCCGCCCCCCACAATCCGACTGGGGTTTACCCTTATTTTGCTCTTTTATTGATAGCTACTTGCGCTTGCCAGATATGCGCTAGAGGCCAATATTAATAAAATTCATCCTTGACAAGCGTTCAGTGCTTTCCTGCATACCCGCTGGATGGAGACTCGCTATCATCGCGCCTCTGATTACAGGAGCATTCCGTGAAAAAGATACTGAAACTTGCGCTGGTCGCCACCGCAGCCATCGCAGCATTGGGCGCACACGCCGAGGACTATCCGGCCAAGGACAAGACCGTCACCCTGGTCGTGCCCTTCACCGCAGGCGGCCCAACGGACCGCGTCGCGCGTGACCTCGCGGAAGCCTTGCGCAAGCCACTGGGCGCCAACGTGGTCGTGGACAACACGGCCGGTGCCGGCAGCTCGATCGGCGCAGCCCGTGTGGCCCGCGCCGCCCCCAATGGCTACACCTTGCTGCTCAACCACATCGGCATGTCCACCATGCCCGCGCTGTACCGCAAGCTGCCGTTCAGCGTGCCCAACGATTTCGAATACCTGGGCCTGCTCAATGAAGTGCCGATGACGCTGGTCGCGCGGCCCACCATGCCTGCCAACAATGTCAAGGAGTTGAGCGCCTGGATTCAGCAGAACAAGGGCAAGATCAACCTGGGCAATGCCGGTGTGGGCTCCGCTTCGCACCTGTGCGGCCTGATGTTCCAAAACGCCATGCAGGTCGATATGACCTCGGTTTCCTACAAGGGTGCAGCCCCCGCCATCACCGATCTGATGGGCGGGCAGATCGACCTGCTGTGCGACCAGACCACCAACACAACGCAGCAGATCGAGGCAAAGAAGGTCAAGGCCTATGCCGTGACAACCACCAAGCGCCTGACCACCCCGGCGCTCAAGGACCTTCCCACCCTGGCCGAGTCGGGTCTGAAGAACTTTGAAGTGTCCATCTGGCACGGCCTGTATGCGCCCAAGGGCACGCCCGCCGCCATCGTGACCAAGATCAACGACGCCCTGAAGGTGGCCCTGAAGGACCCCGAATTCATCAAAAAGCAAGAGGCCCTGGGCGCCGTGGTGGTGACCGACAAGCGCATCGAGCCCGCCGAGCACAAGAAGTTCGTGCAGGCTGAAATCGACAAATGGGGCGCCGTCATCAAGGCCGCCGGCACCTACGCCGACTAAGCTGGGCTTTTTGCCCATGCGCGACCAGCCGCCTGCCTCTTGGAGGCCAGGCGGCTTTTTTTATGGGTTACCGGTGCGGCAATGGCACCCGCAGGGGGGCAATGCAACCAGTTCCTGGTGGGGCTTGCGGGCGCTATAAAACGGGCACCGCCTCAGACGCCCCACACCACGTCGTGCGCCTCGGCGACGGAGCGGCGCAGCATTTCGAGAAACGGCGCCGCGCGTTGGCGAAGGCGCACGGAGTCGGGCCGCTCCGCGCCATCTTCGTCCGCCTGTTCCTGTGCATCGGCGGCAAGCGCCTCGTCGGCGGCAACGGCCGCCTCCAGCGCGGCCATGGCACCGGGGATCTGGGCTGCCGTGATGATGCCGCTGGGGCCGGGCGTCTTGCCAACGATTTGAAGGATCTGGCGCCCGTGGGGTTCGAGCATGATCAGGTCGGGCGCGGATCGGGACTTGAACTTGTAAAGCATGGCGTGCGGTCCTTGGTGGTGTACATGTAATCGCGCGTGAACGGATAGACCGATTGTGCGCCGGTCATCGTGCCCGAGCCCATGTCGCCATCAGGGCGCACCGCCAGTATCTGGTGCAAGGCCATCCAGCCGTGCTCAAAGCCCAGGGCGCTGCCTGCCAGATACAGGCGATAGGCTCGCAGCGCCTTGTCCGCGCGCTCCGGACCAGCCTGCGCCAGCAGCACCTGGCGGGCAGGTTCCTGTGCGGCTTCCAGCGCGTCCGACCAGGCCCACAGCGTGCGGGCGTAGTGGGGGCGCAGGTTCTCGGTGTCCACCATCTCCAGCCCGGCCTGCGCCATGTCGTGCAGCACGGCACTGGCGTGCAGCAGTTCACCGCCCGGAAAGATGTACCGCTCGATGAAATCGCCCATGCCGGCGCCCAGTTGCGCGTTGTCCACGCCACCGGCCGTGATGCCATGGTTGAGCAGCAGGCCGCCGGGGCGCAGAAGGTTGCGCACGGTGGCAAAGTAGGCGTTCATCTTCGCCCGCCCGACATGTTCGAACATGCCGACCGATGCCACCTTGTCGAAGGGCTCCTGGACCTGCAGTTCGCGGTAGTCGCGCAGTTCGATGCGCACCCGCCCCCTCAAACCGCGCTCCGCAATAAGTTGCTGGACATGCGCGTGCTGGTTGCGCGACAGGGTGATACCCGTCGCGTCCACGCCATAGTGCTCTGCCGCCCACAGCAGCAATGCACCCCAGCCGGCGCCGATGTCCAAAAAGCGCTCACCCGGCTGCAGCCGCAGCTTGCGGCAGATCAGATCCAGCTTGGCCTCCTGGGCGTGCGCCAGCGTCATGCCGGGGTCGCAAAAATAGGCACATGAATACACCCTGCGCGGGTCCAGCCACAGCGTATAAAAATCGTCCGACAGGTCGTAGTGGAACCGCACATGGCGCGCGTCGTTCTGCAGCGTGTGCACCGCCATCGATCTGGCGCGCGCAAGCACGCGGCGCCACCCAAGATGGTCTGGCTCCTGCGCGGGGTTCCCGGTCAGCAGCCCGGCGGCAGCAGCCATCAGCTCGCGCATGCTGCCCTCCTGCGTCACCCTGCCCTCAACGATCGCCGCGCCAACGCTGCCAATTTCCCCCGAAGCCAGGGCCAGCAGCGCCATGCGATCCCGAAACCGCAGCGTGACAGCCGCGTTGCGCGCGCCCAGCCACGGCCCCGCAGGCAACTGAACCGCCATGCGCACTGGCAGCGCCTGCAGCCGCCCCTCCAGGATGTGCAGCAAGTTCTTCATGGTGGCGCATTCTTGAATGGGCTCATTGATACGTCAACCGCCCCTCAGCCCGGTGGTGCACGCTCGGGCCGCCAATGCGGCGGCTATCTCGCGGCATTGGAGCAAGATTTCGCCCCTCTTACCTTCGGTTTCTTCGCGACCCGGCACGCCAAACTCCCTGCGCATGTCGGCAAGCCCATCACGGAAGTCCGACACACCAGGACTGGTAGCCAGGGCGCTCAGCGGCCTCCGGCGCCAGCAGCTGCCCGGCTGGCCCCTGTGAACCACGCCCTTGCCATGGCACCATCGCCCTGACACACTGCCGACGCATGACCTCTATCACCATCTATCACAACCCGCGATGCGGCACCTCCCGCAACACCCTGGCCATGATCCGCAACAGCGGCATGGAGCCCGAGATCATTGAATACCTCAAGACCCCGCCACAGCGCGAAACCCTGGTGGCGCTGATCGCCGCCACGGGCAGGCCGGTGATCGATGCAGTGCGCAGCAAGGAGGCCTTGTTCACCGCGCTGAACCTGGGCGCCCCCGGCGTGACGGATGAGCAGCTCATCGACGCCATGGTCCAGCATCCCATCCTCATCAACCGACCCATCGTGGTCACGCCGCTGGGCACGCGGCTGTGCCGCCCGTCCGAGGCCGTGCTGGACATCCTGCCCCAGCCCCAACAAGGCGCGTTCACCAAGGAAGACGGCGAGGTGGTCGTCGACGCGAACGGCCAGCGGGCCGCACGATTGACCAGCAATGTGCTTCATCGAGCAAGGTGGATCGTCGGCGCGCCATGACAGGCCCGCAAGACGGCAAGTCCTTCACGGCACCACAAACTGCGCCCTGGCCTGCAAAGCCATGGTGCGCGCATGGCAGCCTTGCAGATGGTCGTTCACCAGCCCCATCGCCTGCATGAAGGCGTACACCGTGGTGGGCCCCACAAAACTCCAGCCGCGCTTTTTCAGGTCTTTGGACAGGGCGATGGACGCGTCCGAGGTGGACAGGGTGCGCGCCGCCGCGTGCGTGAGGTGCTCGGGCCGGTCGGTGGCTGCGGGCTCGTAGCGCCACACGTAGTGCGCCAGCGAGCCAAACTCGCGCCGCAACTGCAGCACGCGGCGCGCGTTGTTGATGGTGGATTCGATCTTGCCCCGGTGGCGCACGATGGCGGCGTCCTGCACCAGGCGGACCACATCGCGCTCGTCGAACGCGGCCACTTGCTCGGCATCGAAATTGGCGAACGCGGCACGAAAGCCCTCGCGCTTGTTCAGAATGGTGAGCCAGCTCAGGCCCGCCTGAAAGCCCTCCAGGCACAGCTTTTCGAACAGGCGTCCGTCGTCTGCCACGGGGAAACCCCATTCATGGTCGTGGTAGTGGCGATAGGCGGGTGTTGCCCGGCACCAGTTGCAGCGTGGGCACCCGCCCTCATCCACAAACAGGCCAGTGGGCAGATCAGCGGTCGGCTCAAGAACAACATGGGGCATGGCACATTCTAGAAACTGTCCGCACCGGACGCCACAGGCAAGGCCCGCCGTGAACCCTGGCCGGGCTTTGTATCTACACTGCAGACCACCCCCGTTTTCCTTGCCGACATGCAATTCTCGTTTCTGCAACGCCTTGCACGGCTGAGCCTCCTGGCGCTGGCGCTACCGGGCTGCGCCAGCCAGGGCAGCACGCTGGGCTATTACTGGCAATCCGTGCAGGGGCACCTGCAACTCATACAGGCGGCCGAGCCGATTGACCACTGGATCGCCCGCCCCGACATCCCGTCTGCATTGCGCGAGCGCCTGCAACTGGCGCAGCGCGCCCGCGCCTTTGCCGTGACCACACTGAGGCTGCCCGACAACGCCAGCTACCGCCGCTATGCCGACCTGCAGCGCCCCTATGCCGTGTGGAACGTGGTGGCCGCGCCGCCGTATGCGCTCACACTGCACCGCTGGTGCTTTCCGGTCACGGGCTGCATTGGTTACCGCGGCTACTTTGCCGAAGCCGACGCGCGGGCCGAGGCCGCGCAGCTGGCCGGGCAAGGCCTGGAAGTCGAGGTGTATGGCGTGCCCGCCTATTCCACGCTGGGCTACATGAACTGGGCCGGCGGCGACCCGCTGCTCTCCACCTTCATCGCCTGGCCCGAGGGCGAATTTGTGCGCCTGCTGTTCCACGAGCTGGCGCACCAGGTGGTCTACGCCCAGGGCGACACGCTGTTCAACGAATCGTTTGCCACGGCGGTGGACCGGCTGGGCAGCGCGCAGTGGCTGGCCACCGAAGCCAGCCCGCAGGCCCGCGAGGCCTTTGCCGAAAGCAGCGAACGGCGCAGCGCCTTCCGCGCCCTGGCGCGTGCCACCAGGGCACGGCTGGCGGCAATTTATGAACAAAAAGAGGCTCTAGCGCTTGATGAGAAAGCGCTAGCAGCTATGAAAAACGAAGCAATGCAAGTGTTTCGCACCGACTACGCCACGCTGCGCGCCGGCTGGCTGCAGGCCGGGCGCGACCGCCCCGCCGCCGTGAATGCCGCGCAACTGGCGGGCTACGACCGCTGGGTGGCCCAGGCCAACAATGCCAGCTTTGCCGCCCAGGCCGCCTACGACGAACTGGTGCCCGCTTTCCAAGCCCTGTTCGAGCGCGAGGGCCGCCAGTGGCCCCGGTTTTATGATGCCGTCAGACAACTGGCGCAGCAGCCCGAAGCGCAACGCCACCAGCGCCTGCGCGCACTCACCACTCCCAAGGAGCCCTCCGGTGCCTGACATCCACATCCACCGCCAACACCGCCTGGGCTTCACCGAAGCCCGCAACGTCGGTTATTCCTGGGCCGAGAAGGCCCAAAGAAAATTTGACATGGAATGCACCTACGAAGAAGGCGATGCGCAGGACACCCTGTATTTCAGCCGCGCCGGCGTGAAAGGCACCCTGCTGGTGGATGCCCGCCAGTTTGAAATGAAGGCCGAGCTGGGCTTTTTGTTTGGCGCCTTCAAGGCACGCATCGAAGCCGAAATCGGCGAGCAGCTCGATGCGCTGCTCAACACTCCCCGCCCCGCTGCGCGCAAAGCCGCGCCAGCCAAAAGGAAGGCGCCCGCCAACGATGGCGCGGAGCACAAGACTGTCGCCCGCACACCCGCCAAGGCCGCGGCCCAGAAAGCCTGAGATGACATCACCACACACACCGCCGCCCACCGCACCCGCCGGGACAACGTCCGCGTACGAAACCCTGTCCACCCTGCTGCACACCCGCTACAGCTGCCGCGCTTTCCGGCCCCAGGCACTGGACCGCGCCACCATCGACCGCATCCTGGCGGCCGCCCAGCGCACGGCCTCGTGGTGCAATGCGCAGCCGTGGCAACTCACCATCGCCAGCGGCGCCACGTTGGAGCGCCTGCGCAGCGCCCTGCAGGCCCATGCGGCCGCCGAGCCCCCCGCGCCTGATCTGCCCTGGCCGCGCGAATACCGGGGTGTTTACCAGGAACGGCGGCGCGAATGCGGCTGGGGCCTTTACGAAGCCCTGGGCATTGCCAAAGGCGACCGCGAGGCCTCCGCCCGGCAGGCGGCCGAAAACTTCACCATGTTTGGAGCACCGCATGTGGCCATCGTCAGCAGCGACGAAGCCCTGGGCGTGTATGGCGCGGTGGACTGCGGCGCCTACGTGGGCAACTTTTTGCTGGCCGCCCACAGCCTGGGCGTGGCGGCCATCGCGCAGGCCGCGTTGGCCGCCTACCCCGGCGTGCTGCGCGAGGTGCTGGGCATTGGCGCCGACCGCAGCATCGTCTGCGGCATCTCGTTCGGCCTGGCCGAAGCAGGCCGCCCGGCCAACCGGTTTCGCACGCAACGCGCAGCTCCGGGCGACAGCGTGACCTGGCGCGACTGAGGCACTGATTGACGCACCGGCTCCCATGAAAAAAGCGGCCGTGAAGCCGCTTGGTTTCCTAAGCCAGTCCTTACCCCCTCAGCTCAGCGATTCAATCAGGTCGATGTACTGCTGCTTGGCAGCGTCGAGATCGGTGCCCTTGAGCTTTTCCCATGCGTCCCATTTGGCGCGGGCCACCACGTCGGAGAAACTGGGCTTCTTGTCGGTGTTGTCGCCCGCCGTGGCCTGCTTGTACAGCGCATAGATTTTGAGCAACGTGACGTTGTCGGGACGCTCGCTGAGGTTCTTGGAATGGGCCACAGCGGCTTCGAAAGTGGCGTTCAAGTCGGCCATGTCGGTTGTCCTTGTTGGAAAAGTTGGGAAGAGAACGGTGTTGGTGCGAACTTACTGCGCAGTATCTGAGATACGGGTTCACGATCTTACGGCCTGCCCAACCCCTGCACCGCCTGGAACATCGACTGCCGCGCCTGGCTGATGACCTGGCCTTTCCATGCATCGGTGTCGGTGTAAAACGCGGCCAGCATCTGCGCCTTGATCTGCGCGGCCTGTGCGGCGGGAGCCTCGGGATGGAGATAGAGCCAGTGTTCGGCACGCAGGGCCTGCAGCACATCCTCCAAGGGCTCCGTGCCGTATTCCATGGTCATGCCGGTGAATTCGGCCTGGGGGCATTCGTCCCGGATCGCGGTCCACATCAGCCCCGTGAGGAAGGCCGAGGTGGACGAGCCGTCGTAGATGGACGTAACGGGCGTGGCGCCATCGCCCGCCCACCAGTTGCGCGCGCGCTGCACGGCTGCGGCTTCGTCTGGCCCGCAGTAGATGCGCTCGCCCAGGCCGCTGGGCCCCAGGCCCGTGTGCAGATCAATCCAACCCACGCGCGCTGCACGGCCACCATGCTGGCGCAGCACCGCACGCAGCGCCTGGTTGCTCCAGGTCGGCGCCGTGCCGCCAAAGTACAGACCCTGGGCAAACTCATGCTGCCCGCGCGTGATGGCCGCCTGCCAGGCAGCTGCGCCGTGCGTGGCGATGTAGGCCTGTACGGCCTGCACGTTGTCCGCCTGCGGTGGCCATGCATCGGGCAACAGCAGCTGCGCTACCTCGCGGTAGGCGGCGTTGACGGGCAGGGGCTGGCTGAAGTCGTGGAAATTGCGGTTCAGGTCCACGTTCTCGTGCGTGGTGCGGCGGATATGCGAGAACCCATAGGGGTTGAGCGCATGGATATAGAGCACGGCCACGCCCTGCGCATGCGCGAGGTCGCGCCACTCCTGGTCATGCAGCACAAACACCTGCACGCCACTGCCGCAATAGCCCTCCACGCCATGGCAGCCGCTGCTCACGATGAGCAGCTTGTCAGCGTCTGGCGGGCCATCCCGCACCACATCCATGGCCAAGTCTTCGCCATCGCGCCCCAGGAGCGGATGGCGGTGCGATTCGATCGGCAGGCTGGCCATGGCGGCAGCCTCCAAAAACTGCGTGCGCGCACGCGCGTAGGTGGAAGCAAACGCCTGGACGATACCGATCATGGAATTTCCTGAACAGCTGACGGATGGAGCGTGCGCGGGGATGCCGACGCAAGACACGAGCGCCCAGGCCGTGAAAAAGCCAAGGCGCCACTGGCATTGCGCCGGTCAGGCGTGGGCCGCGGCCAACCACTCCTCGGCCAGCCGCACCCAGTAGGTGGCACCCAGCGGAATCAGGTCGTCATTGAAGTCGTAGCTCGGGTTGTGCAGCGTGCAGGGACCACCGCCATGGCCCATGTCGCGGTGCGTGCCATCACCATTGGCAATAAAGCAATAGGCGCCCGGCTTGGCCTGCAGCATGAAGGCGAAATCCTCGGCGCCCATGGTGGGCTCTTGCACCACCACATTGGCCTCGCCCACGATGCCCGCCATCACCTGGCGCGCAAAGTCGGCCTCGGCGGCCGAGTTCACGGTGGGCGGGTAGTTGCGCACAAACTCGAACTCGCAGGTGGCCTCGTGCGCGGCGCAGGTGTGCTCGGCCACCTGCCTCATGCGTCGCTCGATCATGTCGAGCACCTCGATGGTGAAGGTGCGCACCGTGCCCTGCAGCTCGCAACTGTCGGGCACCACGTTGGTGGCCTCGCCCGCGTGGACCATGGTGACCGAGATCACGCCGGCATCCACGGGCTTCTTGTTGCGGCTGATGATGCTCTGGAAGGCCTGCACCATCTGGCAGGCCACGGGCACGGGGTCGATGCCCATGTGCGGCATGGCTGCGTGGCTGCCCTTGCCGCGGATGGTGATCTTGAATTCGTTGCTGGACGCCATTACCGGCCCCGGGCTCACAGCGAACTGCCCCGCCTTCATGCCCGGCCAGTTGTGCATGCCAAACACGGCCTGCACGGGAAACTGCTCGAACAGGCCGTCCTCGATCATCACGCGCGCGCCGCCACCGCCCTCTTCCGCTGGCTGAAAGATCAGGTACACGGTGCCATCGAAATTGCGGTGTTTGGCAAAGTGCTGCGCCGCCGCCAGCAACATGGCCGTGTGGCCATCGTGACCGCAGGCGTGCATTTTGCCGTGGTGCTGGCTGGCGTGCGCGAAGGTGTTGAACTCCTGAATAGGCAACGCGTCCATATCGGCACGCAGGCCGATCGCACGGCCGCTGGCGCCGCCGTCGCGCCCCTTCACGATGCCGACCACGCCGGTCTTGCCCAGCCCCCGGTGGATGGGAATGCCCCATTCGGTGAGCTTTTGTGCCACCAGGTCAGCGGTGCGCACTTCTTCAAAGCACAGCTCGGGATGGGCGTGGATATCGCGGCGCACAGCGGCAATACTGGCGGACTGGGTGACGATGGAATCGATAACGTTCATGGTGTGTATCCTTACGATTTGACAGTCTAGCCCGGTCTCCAGCGGCCTGCCAGCCCGAGCAATTGCCCCCACGCTCGACTTTGCGCGATGCCTTGCCCGGGCCGGCGCACCAGCGCCACCCACCGTTGGTCAACCTCGCGCGGCCCCGAACAGCGACCGCCGCGCAAGGGCCGCCAGTCCCTGCGAGCGGGCGCTTCGCACCTCGGGGGGCATCAGGTTCTGACGCGTCCGTCGCCGGTCAGCATGGACATTTCCACAAATTTCGAAGCCGCATGGCTGGTGGCGCTGAACGACACCGGGAAGCCGGAAATCACCTGCGAGCCCAGGGATTCGAGGCCTGCAATGAAGCTGTCGTGGCTGAGCTTGCCGCCAGAAAGCGCCTGGCGCAGCCCCTCGGTGAAAATGCGGGCCGCCAGATACCCTTCCAGGCTGGAATAGTTGGCCTGCACCTTGTCACCGCCCTTCTTGATGGCCTCCAGAAACTCGCGCGTGATCTGGCGCGAGGGCTGGTAGGGCGAAGGCACCACCTGCGAGACCACCACACCCGCTCCGTCCTTGCCCAGTTCATCGGCCAGCGCCTGCGTGCCCACGAACGACACGTTGTAGAACGTGCCCCCAAAGCTCGCCTTGCGCGCAGCGCGCACAAACGCGGCACTCGCGGCGTAGGCCGTGATCTGCACCACGGCGTCAGGCATGGCGGGCACCAGTATGTCCACCGCGGCCTTCACGTCGGTCGAATTGCGCTCGACCGTGGCCGTGGCCACCGGGGCGAGTTTGAGTTCGGCAAGCGCCCGGGTCACACCGTCGAGCCCGGATTTGCCATAGGCGTCGTTCTGGTAGAACACGGCGATCTTCTTGAGCCCCAGGTTGGTGAGCTGGCGCACGATGAGCGCGGTTTCGTCGTAATACGAAGCACGCACATGAAAAATCAGGCGGTTGAACGGCTGGCGCAGCGCCTCGGCACCCGTGAAGGGGCCGAAAAAAGGCACTTTGGCCTGGGTGAAAATCGGCAGCGCCGCCAGGCTGGTGGGAGTGCCGATGTAGCCAAACAACGCGAACACGTCGTCGGCAATCAGCTTTCGGGTGTTTTCGGCGCAGCGGTCGGGCTCGTAGCCGTCATCCATGGTGCGGATTTCCACCGTGCGCCGGCCCACGCCACCCTGGGCGTTGAGCCGGTCAAAAAAGAGCTTGGCGCCCAGATTGAACTGGATACCCAATTGCGCAGCGGGGCCCGTGAAGGGAGCCGACTGCCCCAGCACGATGCGACCTTCACCCTGCGCGTGTACCAGATTGAATCCGCCCAGCGCTGCCGCGCCCAGGCCCACCGAAAATTGTCTGCGCCCTATTGCCGTCTGGTTCATGGTGAAATCTCTGCTCTTTTGAATCGAGGGCGACCCCTCTGCGCTGCCGGTAGGCAGCCTCCTTGGATCGGACGCAAGACTGCACTCCGACACCAACCCTGTTTGTCAGTTTAGCGATCAACCCACGGTATGCCCATGTCTTCTGCTGCAAATACGACACTGTCTGCGCCGGTGCAAGTGCGCGGCGCCTGCCCGCATGACTGCCCCGACACCTGCGCGCTGCTGACCACGGTGGATAACGGCGTGGCCACCCGTGTGCAGGGCAACCCCGACCACCCGCACACCGATGGCGTGCTGTGCACCAAGGTGTCGCGCTACACCGAGCGCAGCTACCACCCCGAACGCATCCTCACGCCCCTCAAGCGCAGCGGCCCCAAGGGCAGCGGGCAGTTCACCCCGGTCGGCTGGGACGAGGCGCTGAACGACATTACGGCGCGGCTCTCGGCCATCGCCGCACGCGCCCCCGAAGCCGTCCTGCCCTACAGCTACGCCGGCACCATGGGCATGGTGCAGGGCGAGAGCATGGACCGGCGCTTCTTCCACCGTCTGGGGGTATCGCAGCTCGACCGCACCATCTGCGCATCCGCTGGCGCCGAAGCCCTGGTGCAAACGCTGGGCGGCAAGGTGGGCATGAAGGTGGAGTTCTTTGCCGAGGCGAAACTCATCCTGATCTGGGGCAGCAACGCCATTGGCAGCAACCTGCATTTCTGGCGCTACGCCCAGCAGGCCAAGAGGAACGGCGCCAGGCTGGTGTGCATCGACCCGCGCAAGAGCGAAACCGCCGACAAGTGCCACGAGCACATCGCCCTGCGCCCCGGCACCGACGCCGCGCTGGCCCTGGCGCTGATGCACGAGCTGATCGCCCACGATTGGCTGGACCACGACTACATCGCCCGCCACACGCTGGGCTGGGAGCAATTGCGCGAACGTGCCCTGCAATGGCCGCCCGAGCGCGCGGCCGAGGTCTGCGGCATTCCCGTGGAGCAGATCCGCCAGCTGGCCAAAGACTATGGCACCACCCAGCCCGCAGCCATCCGCCTGAACTACGGCATGCAGCGCGTGCGCGGCGGCGGCAACGCCGTGCGCGCCGTGGCCTGCCTGCCGGCGCTGACGGGCGCCTGGCGCCACCGCGCGGGCGGCGTGCTGCTGTCCAGCTCGGGCCAGTTCCCGGTGCAGCGCGCGGTGCTGCAGCGGCCCGACCTGATGCCGGCCAAGACACCGCGCACCATCAACATGTCCACCATTGGCGACGACCTGCTGCGCGACGCCTCGCCCCACTTTGGTCCCCGCATCGAGGCCCTGGTGGTCTACAACAGCAACCCCGTGGCCGTGGCGCCCGATTCCAGCAAGGTGGTGCAGAGCTTTGCGCGCGAAGACCTGTTCACCGTGGTGCTGGAGCACTTTCGCACAGACACGGCCGACTACGCTGACTACATCCTGCCCGCCACCACGCAGCTGGAGCACTGGGATGTGCACCTGAGCTACGGCCACACCGACGTGCTGCTCAACCGCCCCGCCATCGCCCCCGTGGGCGAGGCCCGCAGCAACGCCCAGATCTTCCGCGACCTGGCCGCCCGCATGGGCCTGACCGACCCCTGCTTTGCCGACAGCGACGAAGCCCTGTGCCGCCAGGCTTTTGGCAGCGGCGTGGACTACGCGCTGCTCGAATCCCAGGGCTTTGCCACGCTGGCTTTGCCCGATGCGCCGTTTGCCGAGGGCCACTTCCCCACACCTTCCGGCCGCTGCGAGTTCTACAGCGCCCGCCTGGCCGCGCAGGGCCTGGACGGCCTGCCCGACCATGTACCCAACCACGAGCTGCAGGGCACCGACGCCCGCTACCCGCTGGCGATGATTTCGCCGCCTGCGCGCAACTTTTTGAATTCGACCTTCGTCAACGTCAAAAGCCTGCGCGACATCGAAGGCCGCCCGCTGCTGGAGATCCACCCCGACGACGCCGAGGCGCGCGGCATTGCCGACGGCAGCACCGTGCGCGTGTTCAACGACCGGGGCAGCTACGAGTGCCATGCGGAGGTGTCCCCCCGTGCGCGCCCTGGCGTGGTCAACGGCCTGGGTATCTGGTGGCGCAAGCTGGGGCTGAACGGCACCAACGTGAACGAGGTCACCAGCCAGGCCCTCACCGACCTGGGCCGGGCGCCGACGTTTTATGACTGCCTGGTGGAGGTGGAGACCTGCACCCACCCAGAGGCGGCGGACACCCCGCAAGCAGCTGGATAAAGCGGCCAATTGAGGCGCCAGGACCGCCCAGACATCGCGTCAAAAACAATAGCTACTAGCGCTTGCTGGATAAGCGCTAGCAGCCATTTTCATTCAAATTTTCGCCACCCACGTCTGGCGACTGCTGGCGTCAGCCCAGCGTCTTCAGAAACGGAACCACCTCCGTCAACCCCACGGCGGCTTCCTTGGTGTTGGTGAAGCCGGTCACGTTGTTGCCCTTGACCACCGATTGGCCATCCTTGTGTTCCGGCGGTTTACAGCGCCGCTTCGAGGATGCGCCGGCTCACGGCCGGTGTCACCTCGCGCTGTTCGCCAAGGTGCACCATGCCGTGCGCTTCGAGCTGCGCCACCACGGTGTCGATGGTGTCCGCGCCCAGGCCGTAGCCCGACAGGCGCGTGGCGATGCCCATGCTTTCAAAGAAGTCGCGGGTGCGCGCGATGGCGGCGGTGATGCGTTCGTCCTCGGTGCCGGTGGTGATGCCCCACACCCGCTCGCCGTATTGCAGCAACTTGGCGCGCTTGGGGCCCCGGCGCTCGTGCAGCAGCGCAGGCAGCACGATGGCCAGCGTGCGTGCGTGGTCGATGTTGTGCAGCGCCGTCAGCTCATGGCCGATCATGTGCGTGGCCCAGTCTTGCGGCACACCGGCGCCAATCAGCCCGTTGAGCGCCATGGTGGCCGCCCACATCAGGTTGGCGCGGTCGTCGTACACGGGCTCGGGCGCGGCCAGCAGGCGCGGGCCGACTTCGATCAGCGTCTGCAAAATGCCTTCGGCAAAGCGGTCCTGCAACGGGGCGTTGACGGGGTAAGTCAGGTATTGCTCGACCGTGTGCACGAAGGCATCGACCACGCCGTTGGCCAGCTGCTGGGGCGGCAGCGTGTAGGTCTTGGTGGGGTCGAGAACCGAGAACCGGGGGAAGCTGTGCACACTGCTGAAGGCCAGCTTGGCGCCCTTGCCGCGGTGCGTGATGACGCCGCCGTTGTTCATTTCCGAGCCCGTGGCGGGCAGGGTAAGCACCGCGCCAAACGGCACGACCTGCGTGATGTTGCGGCCGCGCTTTTCGAGGATGGCCCAGGGGTCGTCGCCTTCAAAGTGCACGGCGGCGGCGATGAACTTGACCGCGTCGATCACCGAGCCGCCGCCCACGGCGAGCAAAAAGTCGAACCCGCCTGCGCGGATCTGCGCCACGGCTTTCATCGAGGTCTCGTAGCTCGGGTTGGGCTCGATACCGCTGAAGGTGGCGTGCTGGCGCTCGCCCAGCGCGGCGCGCACCTCGGCCAGCGTGCCGGTTTTTTCGGCGCTGGCGCCGCCGATCAGGATCAGCACCTTGGCTGCGGCGGGAACCAGCTTGGCCAGGTCGGCCACGCGGCCCTTGCCGAAAACGATGTGGGTGGGGTTGTGGAAGTCGAAATTCAGCATGGCGATGTGTGGGGTAGTGGGCGGAACAGCGTTGGATCAGCCGACAGGCGCGTAAAAAGCCCGTCGGGCGGGTGGTTCATTGTCCGCGCGATCGCGCGTGCCAGCCTCATTTATTCACCCTTCGCCACCACCGATGCGTCCGCAGGCGATGCGATGGCCTGGTCGATGGCGCCGAAGATGCTGGCGCCGTCCGGGCCCTTGGCCTCGATGCGGATGGTGTCGCCAAACTGCATGAACTCGGTGCTGGGCTTGCCGTCCTGGATGGTTTCGATGCAGCGCTTTTCGGCGATGCAGCTGTAGCCCTTGGGCCATTCCATGCGGCCGTTCTGCTCCACGCCCTGGTTGCTGACGGTGCCGCTGCCCACGATGGAGCCGGCGCGCACGTTGCGCGTCTTGGCCACATGGGCGATGAGCTGGCCGAAGTGGAAGGTCATCTCCGGGCCGGCATCGCACATGCCCACCTTGCGGCCGTTCCAGGTGGATTGCACCACCAGGTTCAGGCGGCCATGGCTCCAGGCGTCGCCCAGCTCATCGAGCGTCACGGCCACGGGGCTGAAGGCGGTGGCGGGTTTGCTCTGAAAAAAGCCGAAGCCCTTGGCCAGTTCAGCCGGGATGAGGTGGCGCAGGCTCACGTCGTTGGCCAGCATGACGAGGCGGATGCCGTCAAGCGCCTGCTCGGGGCTGGCGCCCATCTTCACGTCGCCGGTGATGACGGCGATCTCGGCCTCGAAGTCGATGCCCATGGCCTCGCTGGGCACCACCACGTCGTCGCAGGGGCCGATGAAGTCGTCGCTGCCGCCCTGGTACATCAGCGGGTCGGTGTAAAAACTCGCCGGCACTTCGGCGTTGCGCGCTTTTCGCACCAGTTCAACATGGTTGATGTACGCCGAGCCATCGGCCCACTGGTAGGCCCGGGGCAGCGGCGCCATGCACTGCTGCGGATCAAAGGGAAAAGCGTGGCGTGCGCGGCCGGCGTTGAGTTGGTCGTACAGGTCCTGCAGCTGGGGCGAGAGGAAGTTCCAGTCGTCCAGCACTTGCTGGAGCTTGCTGGCAATGCCGGTCGCATAATGGGCCGTGGCCAGGTCGCGGGAGACAACAAGCAGTTGGCCGTCGCGCGAACCGTCTTTATAGGTGGCAAGTTTCATGGGGGCAGGGATTTTTGTCTTGGGTGGAAATGGTGCGCACCGTGCGCCCACTGCGCTGGGTAAATCTGGTTGAACTTAAAACTCGCGAACTTTAGTGCACATGGATAAAAAACGGGCAGGATCCCCGTTGGTGGACGGCGGTATTGCGCGGCCGGACGGGCTGGCTCGCGCTCGCTGGCCACTGCTGGCCCTGACCGCCATGGTGCTGGCACTGCACTGGCTGGTGCTGCAAGGGATACCCATGGCCTGGGACGGCCACCCGTCCACGGCCCCCGCAGCACAGGTTTTCAGCACGCGCAGCATTGCCCCTGCCCCGCCGCCACCACCGGCAGCGGCAGTGGCGCCCCCAACCCCCCCCGCGCCCCCGCGCCCCCAAGTCGCGCGCAAGAAACCCGCTGCGGCCCCGGCGTCGCAAACTGCAGCCCAGGCAGCCCATACGCCTCCGCCCGCAGAGCCGCCGGCAGCACCGACCGCAGGGGTTGCCGATCCCGAGGCACCCACCCCAGCCGTCCCAGCCACCCCGGCGGCGGAGGCTTCGGAGACAGCCCCTCCGGCACCACCCGAAACCACCGAATCCACAGTCGCCACGGAGACAGCCGAGGTGGCTGCTGCTGCCCCACAGCCCCACGCCAGCGCGGCGACACCGCCATCGTCCAGCCCCGAAAGCCCCGCCACGGCGCCCGACAACGACATGGGTGCGGGCGTGGACATCCGCCCCCCCGGGGGGGCTGCGGGCCCTGCGGCCAGCACGGCAGCGCCGGCAGTGCGCCTGCCCGCGCCGGTGCGGCTGGCGTTTGACGTGAGCGGGCAGGCGAAAAAGTTCAACTACAGCGCCAACGCCGAACTGCTGTGGCAGCACGACGGCAGCCGCTATGAAGCGCGGCAGGAGATCAGCGCCTTTTTGGTGGGCAGCCGCTCCCAGAGCAGCGTGGGCCAGATCACCGCGCAGGGGCTGCAGCCCGAGCGCTTTGCCGACCGCTCGCGCAGCGAGCGGGCCGCGCACTTTGACCACGCCCAGGGCCGCGTCACCTTCAGCGCCAACACCCCGCCGGCAGCGGCCGGGCCTGGCGCGCAAGACCGCCTGAGCGTGTTCATCCAGCTCGGCGCGATGCTGGCGGCCGACCCTGGGCGGTTTGTGCCGGGCACCCAGGTCACGCTGACCACCGTCAGCGCCCGCAGCGCCGACCGCTGGACCTTCTCGATCGAAGGGCAAGAAAACCTGGACCTGCCCGCCGGCCCCCTGCTTGCCTGGAAACTGCAGCGCCTGCCGCGCCGCGACTACGACCAGAAAGCCGAACTGTGGCTGGCCCCCGAACTGGGCTACATGCCCGTGCGCATCCGCCTGACCCAGGCCAACGGTGACTTTGCCGACCTGCGCCTGCGCAGCAGCAGCCCGCCCTGATCACCCGAGGGCGGCATTCCAGTGTTGCTTGCGTGCGCCATAACGGCGAAAAGCCCGCGCCAACCCAAAACAGGCCCTTTTTCGTGAAATACTGCAAAGCATCAGGTGCCAGGAAGCTGTGGGACTTGAACTCTGGCCACCCGCTGTCATCTGATTCACATATCGACTGGGGGAACACCATGCAAATGCTCTACGACTCTGACTCCTTTGTGGTCGTCCACATGCTGCCCGACGCCGTGGAGCAAAAAGGCACCCGGCTGCACGACACTGCGCCGCCCGCACCCCAACTGGCCCGCCACGGCTTTGAAATCGTGGACAAACGCTCGGGCAAAGAGGTCTATCTGGATGGCTCCTGGGCCGAGATGTTCCAGCAGCAGATCCTGGCTTGGCAGCGCGACACCCCGACCCAGGAAGAAGTGGAAGACGCACTCGACCGCTATGCCGGTCTAGCGCAAAACCCGGTGATAGTGCACTGAGAGTGCTGAGGCGAACACTGAGGAAAAGGGGCATTGCCCCTTTTTTTTCTGCCGGGAACTGCCCGCCGGACCACGATAAGGGACCGATGTGTTGCAGCGTCGCTCAAGCCGCTCGCGGGTAAATGCGCCGAAACAAGGGCTCCACCAGCACCAGCACCGCCATCAGCCGGCACACCTGGAACGCCGTCACCACCGGCACGCCCAATTGCAGCACCTTGGCCGTGATGGCCATTTCGGTGATACCGCCCGGTGAGGTGCCCAGCAGCAGGGTCACCCAGGGCAGCCCGGTGGCCCAGGCCAGCAACGCCGAAAACAGGGCGCACAAAACCATCAGGACGAAGGTGCCCACCGCCACCGACGCCAGCCAGCGCGGCGCAGCGCGCAGAAAATCGGCCCGGAACCGCACGCCCAGGCTCACGCCGATCACCAACTGCGCCGCGTTCACCAGCCCCTGGGGCACCGCCGTCAACGTAAGGCCCGCCATGGCCAGCCCCATCGAGACCACCAGCGCGCCCATGAACCAGGGGTTGGCGCGGCCCAGCCGGTCCATGGCCAGCGCTCCGGCCCCGGTCAGGAGCGCCAGCAGCGCCAGTCCCGGCCCGTTCACGGCGCGCACGGTGGGCGGCAGGATATCGAGGCCATGCAGCCCGCTCCACTGCAGCGCAAAGGGAATGGTCACCGTGACGATCAACAGGCGCAGGCTGTGGCTGGCGGCCACGAGATCGGTGCGGGCGTTTTCGCGCTCGGCCAGCAGCGTCATCTCGGACGCCGCGCCAATGGCGCCCGAAAAATAGCTGGTGGCCCGCATCATCGGCGCCGGCACGCCATGCATGCGCGGCGCGTGCAGCCGGTACAGCCAGGCGCCAAACAGCCAGCCCAGCACCAGCGCCCACACAATGCCCAGCGCAATGGCCCACCACAGGCTGGCCACCAGCGCCACCACCTGCGGCGTGAAATAAAGCCCCAGCGAGGCGCCGATCGACCACTGCCCGGCATTGCGCAGCGGGGCCCAGCTTTCGGTGGGCGCACCACCGATGGACAGCAGCGAGGTGGCCAGCAGCGGGCCAATCATCCAGGGCAACGGGGTGTGCAGCGCCACACAGGCGGCTGCGGCGGCCCAGGCCAGGGCCAAGGTCAAGGCCACACGGGCGATAAAAAGCAGGTGACTACGCATACAAGCCTGCCAGTATCGTGCGGCTCACCGCCCGCACCGCCGTAAGCGCCGGGCGGGCCCATCCTGGTGGGGCATGGTGGGTGTCGTCCTTTGCGAGGGGGTTTTTAGTCAAATCAGGTCGAAGCGCTTATGCAGCAAGCGCGAGCAGCTATGCTTTTTGAAGCACCGTCTCCTACGCACACGGGCTATGCAGGTCATCCCTTGCGGCGTATCGCCATCTCGCTGCCCATTGCCTGCAGCGCCGGGGCGGCCAGCAAAGCTTGCGCTGCAGGATAGGCCACGGCCTCTTCGTCGGCGATGTGGCGGTCGTAACGGGCGATGAAGCGGTCGAACGCCGCGCCATCGGCCTCGCTGAACCCGGCCTGCCGGCCATCGGCCAGGGCCTGCAGCGGCAGGCGTGCGGCCGCCCAGTCGGCGGTCATGCAGAGGTGGTCGTGCTGCAGGCGCGCCACCAGCGCAGCCACGTCGGCGGTGCCTTGCGCCAAAAGCAGCGGAAACACATGCAGCTCCTCGTCTTCATGGTGCAGTGGCGCCGCGATGTCGAAGTAGCGCAGCACGTCGCGCGCCGCCTGCTGCGCGGCAACGTCTGCGCCGTGCTCCAGCACATGGGCGCGCAGCCGCTGCAGCAGAGTGAGCGTGCGCTGCACGCGCTCGTGGCAGGCTTCGAGCATGGCAAAGGGCTGCTCGAACCCCACGGCAGGCGCGTTGAAACCGGGCAGGGCCGAGGAAGTGCCCATGGCCGCGGCTACCCGAACCGGACCGGCTGCCCCTGCCGGTCAAAAGGAATGTAGGCGCCATGCGCGCCGCCCTTGATGGCATCGACCATGCGCTGCAGGGGCGCCTGGGCATCGGCGCTGCTGGGTGCCTGGTTCAGCCTGCCCGACAGGGCCGCCGCGAACACCATGGCCCAGTCGTGGCCTGGGGCAGTGAACTGGCGGGCCTCTTCCACCAGCGCGTTGAACGAGGGCAGCTCTTGCGGCGTCTTGTCCACACACATCAGCGGCACCAGGGCGCCGCCCTGCCCGGCGGCAAAGCGCTCGCGCTGCGCGGGCGTGGCGTCGTCGGGCAATTCAACCGCAGCAAACACAAACAACAGGCGCTGGGGTTCGGGTTGCAGGCGCGCGGCTTGCAGCAGATCGTCGAAACTGGAAATGTCCATAAAAAATCTCGCAATGAAAGAAGTTGACCCGCGTCATTCCGTTTCCAAAACATTCGTGTCTAGGCGCGAAGCCGCAGGCAGTGCTGTAGCACGACAAGGCGAAGCAACAACGACACGGGTGATGTAGCAATGGAATCAGAACCCGGGCACCACGCCCCGGTCCATGTCCAGCGTGCTGACATAGGCGCTTGCCACCGGCCGCGCCCGCGCCGGTTTGCGCGACAGCACGGTGCCGATGCTGATGAAGCACAGGGCCTGCTCGGAGGCCGCCAGCTGGAACAACGCGCGCAGGCTGGCCGCCTTGAGGGCCTTGCCGCTGGTCAGCGCCGAGCCATGGCCCTGCGCGGTGGCCATCAGCAGCATGTTTTGCACGGCGCAGCCGGCGGACAGCAACCGCTCGGCCAGATCGATGCCGGGGTCGCCGCGCTCGCCATCTACCACCACCAGCATCAGCACCGGGGCACGGTAGGCTTTTTCGCGCGCCTGCCCGCACTGCTCGGGCGTGGCGCAAGGGTCGCGCTCCAGCAGCGCCTGGGCAAACACCTCGGCCAACGGGGGGCGCGCGGCCTCGGGCACCAGCACAAAGCGCCAGGGCAGCAACTGGCCATGGTCGGGCGCATGGGCCGCGGCATTCAGGATGGCGGCCAGCTCGGCGGCATCCGGCCCGGGTGCACCCAGGCGCTTGGGCAGGATGGTCTGGCGCGACTGGATCAGCGCTGCAGCCATGGCGGCCACGGCGCCATCGTCCGGGGCGGCAGAGGGCGCTGCGCCGGGCGCGTGGTTCAAGGCAGAGGGAAGGGCCGCCATGTGCAGGTCCTTGGCTCAGCCGGACCGCCCTTGCGCATCCGGCACAACATCCAGAACAGGCCGGGAGCTCACCCGCAGGTTCCCAGGTGGCCGCACTGCGTGCAGTAGTCGCAGCCGTCCTTGCGGATCACGGCGTGCGCACCGCATTCGGTGCATTTCTTGCCGGCCATGGCGGGGGGCATGCCGCTGGGCTGCGCTGCAGGCTCTTCCAGCGGCAGCTGCTGCTGCACCGGATCGGTCACGCGCCGCGCCAGGATGTTCTGGATGGCATAGGCCATGGCCGCCACCTCGGAGTCGTGCCACATGGGCACGCGGGTGCCGTCGTCCTTCTGGTGCGTGCCCAGGCGCACAGGGCCACGGTCCCACGCCACCTTGCGCATGTCAGAAAGCGCCCGCTCCAGAAAGCCGCCACGGGCCGCCAGCGACAGCAGGCGCATGCTGGCGGTGATCCACTGCTGCGACTCGCCGCTCTGGCCCACGGGCATGAAGAACTCGATGGCGCGATCGACCGTGCCATTGCCGATGCCCGTGGGCACCGGCAGGAACGAGACGATGAGGTACAGCGTCTTGTGGCCTTCCTGCGTCCAGTACTCCAGCTTTTCGGCCACCGCCGAGAGACCGCCCTGGGGCCGGCTCTCGATCACCGTGCGCATGGGGTCCACGGACGATGGCGCAGGTGCGGCCACCTGTGCGACCACCGGTGCGGCATGGGTTTCGAGCACCGAACCCAGGATGGCGTTGGGCCGGTAGGTGGCCAGGCCCTTGAGGCGGGCGCGCCAGGCCTGCAGGTACAGGTCCTTGAAATCGTCGTAGGGGTAATCGGCCGGGATGTTCACGGTCTTGGAGATGGCCGTGTCCACATAGGGTTGCACCGCTTCCATCATCGCGATATGCCCTTCGGCAGGCATGGCCAGCGCCGAGATGAAATAGTCGGGCAGCGCATTCACGTCACCGCCCAGATCGCGGTACAGCCGCCAGGCGTGGTCTTCCACCGAATATTCGCTGGTGCTGCCGTCGGCCTCGCGCTTCTTGCGCTTGTACATCCACGAGAACGGCGGCTCGATGCCGTTGGAGGCGTTGTCGGCAAAGGCCAGGCTCACGGTGCCTGTCGGGGCGATCGACAACAGGTGGCTGTTGCGGATGCCGTGCGTGCGAATGGCGTCCTTGATCGGCTCTGGCAGGCGGCTGGCGAAGGTGCCGGCGGCCAGATAGGGCTCGGCCTCGAACTTGGGGAAGGCCCCCTTTTCGCGGGCCAGCTCTACCGACGCGAGATAAGCCGCGTCGCGCATCGATTGCGCAATGCGCGCCGCCATGGCGCGCCCTTCCTGCAGGTCGTAGCGCAGGCACAGCATGGCCAGCGTGTTGCCCATGCCGGTAAAGCCCACACCAATGCGGCGCTTGGCCATGGCCTCGTCGCGCTGCTGCTGCAGGGGCCAGAAGGTCACGTCCAGCACGTTGTCGAGCGCGCGCACCTGCAGGGCCACCACCTTCTCGAAGGCTTCAAAGTCAAACGACGGCAGGCCGTCAAATCCAAACGGATGGCGCACAAACCGGGTCAGGATGACGGGGCCGAGGTCGCAGCAGCCGTAGGACGGCAGCGGCTGCTCGCCGCAGTTGTGCACCACCAGGCCGTTGGCGTCAAAAGCATGGACATCGGCCACGGTCACGTCATAGACATCCTCCACGCCCGCATCGACCAGCGCCTGCACCGTGGCGGTGAAGCGTTCACGGTTGAGCGCGCGCCGGTACTGCGCCAGACCCTCTTCCAGGCGCGCCGATTTTTCGGTATCGCAAAAGCCCACGCGCTCGGCAAACACCGGCAGGTTGTCGCCGCTGATGACCAGTTCGTGCTGGGCACGGGTGGCATAGGGCTGGGTGCCACCTTGGCCATTGGGCAGCTGGCTGACCGAGGCCGGGCGGCGGTTGCGGTACAGCGTGGACGCAATGCCCATGCGCAGCAGCATGCGTTGCACGGTTTGCAGCAGCGCCTCATCGCTTTGCGCCAGGCGCACGCTCAGGCCCTTGTCTTGCGCGCCTTGCACCGAGCCATCGGCGTCAAACAGCCCGCACAAAAGGCCTTGTGCGAACGCGGACGACTGCCGCTCCATCGCGGGCGTGATGGTTTTGGCCCCCGGTGCCATGCCCAGATCGTGCGCCAGCCGCCACAGCGCGGCACTGGCCATGCGCGCCTCGCCACGCCCGGCCACCGGACGCTGGAAGCCTTTGAAATCGGCACGGTGCGGCAAGGTGGCGGCGGCGGCCATGGCGGCTTGCATGATGCCGTCAGCGCCTGACGCCGCATAGGCCACCGCGCCCTGCCCCACGGCTTTGAGTTCGGGCGCCCACACCGAAATCACGGCCTTGTCGGCCTTGAGGGTGCCACCGCCGATCAGCAGCCCGAGCAGATAGCCCTCCGCCTGCGTGCCCGCGCCAGCCCAGCCGGCAAATGCGCGGTGGTCGTGCAGCACCACCTCATCGCCGGGCTGCAGCTGCGCGGCCTCGGTCCACTCCACTTCCAGGCAGTAGCGGGTCTTGCGCGCCACGCGGCGCACGCGGTGGTCTGCCGTGAGGCGCAGTGCATGCCCTTCACGGGTTTGCAACTGCAGCACGGGCTTGGTGCCGGTCTTGAAGAAGCCTTGGCTCTCCACCCGGTAGGCGCGCCCATCCACCACGGCGGCAAACGGGCGCCCCACCAGGTCGGCCACCTGCGCGGGTCCCTCGGCAGTCATCACCCAGGTGTCGGCGGTCACGCAGGGGTTGGTCGCAGCAATGTCTTCGCAGTAATTGAGGTTGTTGTCCTCGTTGATGCGCCCCAGGAACAGGATGCCCGGCTCGGCGAAGTCGTAGGCCGACTTCATGATGGTGTCCCACAGCTCGCGCGCGGGCACGGTGGCATAGACCCACAGGCCGTCCGCGCGCTGGCAGGCGCCCTGGGCCAGCAGGTGGGCCCCGGGCTTGGCCTTGTGCACCAGCTCCCAGGGGGCGTTGGCCTGCACGGCGGCAATGAACTCGTCCGACACCCCCACCGACACGTTGAAATTGTTCCAGCGCCCCGGTGTGCGCTTGGCGGTGATGAACTCGTGCACATCGGGGTGGTCGATGCGCAGCACACCCATTTGCGCGCCCCGGCGCGCGCCCGCGCTCTCCACGGTGGAGCACGACTGGTCAAACACATTCATGTAGCTGCAAGGCCCCGACGCCATGGAAGCCGTGGCCTTGACCTGCGCGCCCTTGGGCCGGATGCGCGAAAAGTCATAGCCCACGCCGCCGCCCCGGCGCATGGTTTCTGCGGCTTCGCGCAGGGCTTCGTAGATGCCGGGAAAGCCCTCGTCGTCCACGCCCTGGATGCAATCGCCCACGGGCTGCACAAAGCAGTTGATGAGCGTGGCCTGGATGTCGGTGCCCGCTGCGCTCATGATGCGGCCCGCGCCAATGGCGCCCGCATGCAGGTTGTCCAGGAACAGGGTTTCGTACTTTTCGCGCAGGTCGGGGGCTTCTACCGAGGCCAGGGCGCGGGCCACGCGGCGGTAGAGGTCTTCGGCGCTGGTTTCGCCGGGTTTGAGGTATTTTTCACGCACCACATCCAGGCTGATGGGCTGCGACGCAGAGGTGGAGTTCATGGTGGGATGGGGTTCGCGCTTCATGGGTTCGGATGATTGGATGTTCGCCTTCGCGTGGCATTGCGCACTGTCAAGAAGGAGTCAAAGCCCGTCCAAAAGAACCTGCCCGTCATGTTCCACATAGGGGTGGTACGGCCCCGTACCACTGTTGTCAGCCAGCGACGCGGGCACAAAGCCCCCCGTCTTGACATCGAACACATGCACTTCCCCCTCCTCGATCACGTAGTGCCAGCCGTGCAGACTGATCTGGCCCGTCTGCACTCGGCTACGGACCATAGGATATTCCATCAGCCGCTCCAGCTGCAGCACCACGGCCCGCTGCTCGGTGCGACGGAGCACCTCGGGGACGGGCTGCATGGGCAGCAAGGCCTCGCGGCCCAGGTCCAGCCAGCGGTTCAGGTTGGGCGCCTCGGGCGAAACCTCACCATACATCGCCTTGATAGCCCCACAGTGGCTGTGGCCACACACCACGATGCGGCGCACCTGCAGATTGAGCACCGCGAACTCGATGGCCGCCGTGGTGCCATGGTGGCCGTGCGATCCGTCGTAAGGCGGAATGAACGCGCCCACGTTGCGCACCAGAAAAAGCTCGCCCGGCCCCGCCCCGGTCAGCAGGTAGGGCACCAGGCGCGAGTCGGAGCAGCCGATGAACAGGGTGGTGGGGTGCTGCCCCTCGTCCACCAGCGTCTGGAACTGCTCGCGGTACTGGGGAAAGGCGTCGTCGTGGAAACGGCGCAGGCGATCCAGCAGTTCATCTGGCATGGGATGCGTCCGTGCTCCGTGGGCGCTACTGGACCAGCGGAGATTCGGCCGCGTCCAGCGCCACGCCGTCCACCACGGCCACGCCTGCCAGCAATTGCAGATACTGGCGCAATGCATTCACCCAGGCCTGCTGGCGCAGCGTGAGCGCGATGGCCTGGCGCACTTGCTCGAACGCGGGCTCCTGCCCCTGCTCGCGCGCCACCACTTCCACCACATGCAGGCCAAAGCGGCTGTGCACCAGGCGCGCCAGCACGCCGATCTCTGCGCTGCCAAACACCTCGCGGGCAAACTCGGGGGCGCAGTCGGCGCGGGTCAGCCAGCCCAGGTCACCACCCTGTTGGCCGCTGGGGCAGTTGGACCACTGGGCGGCGGCCTTGGCAAACTGGGCACCGCCGTCGTCCGCGCAGCGCAGCTCGATCAGCAAAGCCTCGGCACGCAGGCGCAACTGTTTCACATCGACGCCCGGCGTCACGGCAAACAGCACATGGCGCAGTTGGGCACGCTCGCCCTGGGCATGGGCCGCCGGGTGGGCCTCGTGGTAACGGCGGCAGGCTTCTTCCGACGGATCGGGAATCGGCAGCTCGCGCTCGAGCAGTTGCTCGATGGCGTTCGAGGCCGCGGCGCTGATGGCGCCTTCGACGCCCGGCACATCGTCCTGCGCCAGCAAACCACCTTGCTGGGCCGCCTGGCGCAGCAGCTCGGTGCAGGCGCGCTGGCGCAAGGCTTCTTCGTCCAGCAGTTCATGGGGCGCATTCAGGGCAACGCCATTGATGCGCGCCACCGGCGCTTGCCCGATGGGTTGCCGGGTTGGCGGCACGGGCCCATCGGTCAGCGAGGGCACGCCCACCGTGGCGGCCAGGGCCTCGTACGCAGCCGCCTGCTCGGGGGAGAGCACGCTGTGGCCTGCGCTCTTGCTGCTTGTTTCGGTGGAACTGCATCCGCAGCTCCCGGTTCCGCATCCGCTCATGCTGTGCTCCTTGGGTTGTTTCGCTTCAGGCGCGACGGTCTTGCGATTGCATGTGTCCGGGCGGCAGGTTCAGGCGGCGCGCACGCACCACCTGGTAGGGGCGCAGCACATAGGCCAGCGTGCCAAAGCCGCTCCACACATGCACCAGGCGCGTGAACGGAAAGATCAGGAAGATGCTCATGCCCAGCACCATGTGCGCCTTGAAGATCCAGCCGGCACCGGCCAGCAGTTCCACCCCGCCAGAACGGAAGGTCACGATGCGCTGCGCCCACTCGGCGAGCAACATCATCATGGAGCCGTCCAGGTGCTGGGCCGACAACGGAATCGTGGCCAGGCCCAGGGCCAGTTGCAGCCACAGCAGCACCAGCAAAACGATGTCGCTGGTCTTGGACGTGGCGCGAATGCGCGGGTCCGACAGGCGGCGGTGCAGCAGGATGGAAACGCCCACAAAACCCAGCAGCCCGGCGATCCCCCCCGTCACCATGGCCATCAGCTGCTTGTTGCCCGCGCTGATGAAACCCTCGTACAAGAAGTGCGGCGTGAGCATGCCCACGGTGTGGCCAAAGAACAGGAACAGCACGCCAATGTGGAACAGGTTGCTGCCCCAGCGCAGGCGGCCGGTGCGCAGCAGCTGCGACGAATCGCTCTTCCAGGTGTACTGGTCACGGTCAAACCGCGCCCAGCTGCCAATGAAGAAAACGGCCAGGCAAATATAGGGATAGATGCCAAACAACAGGGTGTCAAGCCAGGCGGTCATGCTGAGACTCCTTCGGGTGCCCGCTCGGCGCGGGGGGTACGAACAAAATGCATTGGCTGCGGCTGGTCGGGCTTGGCCTGACCCTGGGTGCTGCAACCGCCAAACGCTTCGGGCTCGGCCCAGACCTCGTCCATGGGCGGCTCGGGCGTGAGCGCCACCGACTGCACACGCTGGCCCGAGACTTCGAGCACGGCGGCGATCACGCTGGCGTAGGGGCTGTTGCGCACCACGAGGGCGCTGAACAGCGCGTTGAGGATGTGGGCCATTTCGCCCAGAAACTCCCTGGCCACTTCGGGCGGCTGGGTAGAGGCGAACTCCAGCACCACCGGCAGGTGGTCGGGCAGCTCCTCCGCCTGGAACTGCAGGCCAGCCTTCTCGTAGGTCTGCAGCAGGTCGATGAGCGCCGGGCCCCGGTCACGCGAGTCGCCGTGCACATGCTCGAACAGGTGCAGCGAGGTCTGGCGGCCGCGATCGAAGTTGTCCACGTAACGGGCTTCTGCTTCCAGCGGGTCGAGCGCCGCAAGGTGCTGGCACACGGCTTCAAGCTCGGCCATGCGTTCGGCGGTCAGGGCCTGCTCCACCTGCAGCGCGTCGATGAGCTGAGGCATCACGCTGCGCAGCTGCGCATCGGGGTAGCTCAGCAGGTAGCCCAGGGCGCGCAGGGTCAGGCGCACGGAGGTCTGGTTCTTCTTGAACATGATGATTCCTTCCGTTGCACTCAAACAGTGGCCTTGATGGGGATGGTGCGGGGCTTCTTGCCGCCAAACATGCTGACCTCGGTGGCGCCGTCCGAACACCCGTTGCCAAACGAGAAACCGCAGCCGCCCCGGATGTCAAAAGCGTTCTCGGCGTACTCGCGGTGGGCCGATGGGATGACAAAGCGGTCCTCGTAGTTGGCAATCGCCATGACGTGGTACATCTCTTCCACCTCCGCCATCGACAGGCCCGCCTGCTTGAGCACCGACAGGTTCTGGCGCTGCTCCACATGCTTGTCGCGCTGGTAGGTGCGCATGGCCAGCATGCGCTCCAGCGCCCGCACCACGGGCCCGGTGTCACCGGCGGTGAGCAGGTTGGCCAGGTACTGCACAGGAATGCGCAGCTGCGACACGTCGGGGATCTCGCCATTCACGCCCACATGGCCGGCATTGGCAGCGGCCGTGATGGGCGACAGGGGCGGTACATACCAGACCATGGGCAGCGTGCGGTACTCGGGGTGCAGCGGCAGGGCCACCTTCCATTGCACGGCCATCTTGTAGACCGGGCTGTTGCGGGCGGCGTCCATCCAGCTGTCCGGAATGCCGTCGATGCGGGCCTGGCGGATCACATCGGGGTCGTTCGGGTCCAGGAAGATGTCGAGCTGCGCCTGGTACAGGTCGCGGTCGCGTTCCACGCTGGCGGCTTCCTGGATGCGGTCTGCGTCGTACAGCAACACGCCGAGATACCGGATGCGGCCCACGCAGGTTTCCGAGCACACGGTGGGCTGGCCCGCCTCGATGCGGGGGTAGCAGAAGATGCACTTCTCGGCCTTACCCGACTGCCAGTTGTAGTAGATCTTCTTGTAGGGGCAGCCCGAGACGCACATGCGCCAGCCGCGGCACTTGTCCTGGTCGATCAGCACGATGCCGTCTTCCTCGCGCTTGTAGATCGAACCGCTGGGGCACGATGCCACGCACGCCGGGTTCAGGCAGTGCTCGCACAGGCGCGGCAGGTACATCATGAAGGTGTTTTCGAACTGGCCGTAGATGTCCTTTTGCACATCGTCGAAGTTCTTGTCCTTGCTGCGCTTGCTGAACTCGCCGCCCAGGATTTCTTCCCAGTTCGGGCCCCACTCGATCTTCTCCATGCGCTTGCCGGTGATCAGGCTGCGCGGGCGGGCCGTGGGTGCGGCCTTGCTTTCAGGCGCCGACTGCAGGTGGTCGTAGTCGAACGTGAAGGGCTCGTAGTAGTCGTCGATCTGCGGCAGGTTGGGGTTGGCGAAGATGCGCATGAGCAGCTTCCACTTGCCGCCCTGGCGCGGGGCGATCGAGCCGTCCGGGTTGCGTACCCAGCCGCCGTTCCACTTGTCCTGGTTTTCCCATTCCTTGGGGTAGCCAATGCCGGGTTTGGTCTCGACATTGTTGAACCAGGCGTATTCCACCCCTGGGCGGCTAGTCCAGACGTTCTTGCAGGTGACGGAACAGGTGTGGCAACCAATGCACTTGTCCAGGTTCAACACCATGCCGATTTGTGCGCGAATTTTCATCGTTTTTCTCCTTGGCTTCAGGCGTGGGCAGCGGTGCTAGACACGGGCTCATCGTCGAGCCAGTCCACGCGGTCCATCTTGCGCACCAGCACGAACTCATCGCGGTTGGTGCCGATGGTTCCGTAGTAGTTGAAGCCGTAGCTGTACTGTGCGTAGCCGCCAATCATGTGGGTGGGCTTGAGCACGATGCGCGTGACCGAGTTGTGGATACCGCCACGAGTGCCGGTGATCTCGGAGCCGGGGGTGTTGATGATCTTCTCTTGCGAGTGGTACATCATCACCATGCCGGGTTTCACGCGCTGGCTCACCACCGCGCGGGCCGCAATGGCGCCATTGGCGTTGAAGAGTTCGACCCAGTCGTTGTCCACGATGCCGGCGACCTTGGCGTCGTCTTCGCTCAGCCACACCACCGAGCCGCCCCGGTTCAGCGTGAGCATCATCAGGTTGTCGCTGTACGTGCTGTGGATGCCCCACTTCTGGTGCGGCGTGATGAAGTTCAGCGCAATCTCGCGGTTACCGTTGGGCTTCTTGCCTTCGACTTCTTCCAGCGTCTTGAGGTGCACGGGTGGGCGGTAGCTCACAAAGCCTTCGCCAAAGTCACGCATCCACGGGTGGTCCTGGTAGAACTGCTGGCGGCCCGTGAGGGTGCGCCATGGGATGTACTCGTGCACATTGGTGTAGCCCGCGTTGTAGCTGACCTTCTCGCTTTCCAGACCTGACCAGGTGGGTGAGCTGATGATCTTGCGCGGTTGCGCCTGGATGTCACGGAAGCGGATCTTCTCGTCCTCGCGGTGCAGCGCCAGGTGCACGTGGTCGCGTCCGGTCTGCTTGCCCAGGGCTTCCCAGGCCTTGCAGGCTACGTGGCCATTGGTTTCGGGTGCCAGCATCATCACCACTTCGGTGGCGTCAATGTCGGTCACGATGCGGGGCATGCCCTGCGTCACGCCCTCTTCCTTCACGCGGCCGTTCAGGTCGCCCAACTGGCCGACTTCGGTCTGCGTGTTCCAGCCGATGCCCTTGCCGCCGTTGCCGGCCTTATCCATCAATGGGCCCAGGGCGGTGAAGCGCTTATAGAGGTTGGGATAGTCGCGCTCGACCACGGTGACCTGCGGCGCGGTCTTGCCGGGGATGAGTTCGCACTCACCCTTCTTCCAGTCGCGCACGCCATAAGGCTGGGCCATTTCACCGGGGGTGTCGTGCATGATGGGTGTGAGCACCACGTCCTTTTCCACGCCCAGGTGGCCCACGCTGACCTCGCTCACGGCCTTGGCGAAACCCTTGTAGATCTCCCAGTCGCTCTTGGCCTGCCAGGCAGGGTCCACCGCGGTGGACAGCGGGTGGATGAAGGGGTGCATGTCGCTGGTGTTGAGGTCGTTCTTCTCGTACCAGGTGGCCGTGGGCAGCACGATGTCGGAGTACAGGCAGGTCGTGCTCATGCGGAAGTCGAGCGTGACCAGCAGGTCCAGCTTGCCTTCGGGCGCATTGGTGTGCCACTGCACTTCTTCGGGCTTGGCTTCGTCCTTGCCCAAATCCTTGCCCTGCACGCCGTGGGTGGTGCCCAGCAGGTGCTTGAGGAAGTATTCATGCCCCTTGCCCGACGAGCCCAAAATGTTGGAGCGCCACACGAACATGTTGCGCGGCCAGTTGTCGGGATGGTCCGGGTCCTCGCAGCTCATCGTGAGGCTGCCGTTCTTGAGCGACTGCACCACGTAGTCCTTGGCGTCCATGCCCCTCGCCGCAGCATCCTTGGCCACCTGCATCGGGTTGGTCTTGAGCTGGGGCGCCGAAGGCAGCCAGCCCATGCGCTCGGCGCGCACGTTGTAGTCGATCTGGGCGCCGTGGTAGGCGCTGGCATCGGCCAGGGGCGAGAGGATTTCTTCCATGCCCAGCTTCTCGTAGCGCCACTGGTCGGTGTGGGCGTAGAAGAAGCTCGTGCTGTTCATCTGGCGCGGTGGGCGGATCCAGTCCAGCGCAAAGGCCAACGCCGTCCAGCCGGTTTGTGGGCGCAGCTTTTCCTGGCCCACATAGTGCGCCCAGCCGCCACCGCTCTGGCCAATGCAGCCGCACAGCATCAGCATGTTGATGATGCCGCGGTAGTTCATGTCACTGTGGTACCAGTGGTTCATGGCCGCGCCGATGATGACCATGGACTTGCCATGCGTCTTGTGCGCGTTGTCCGCAAACTGGCGGGCCACAGTGATGACCTGATCGCGCGGCACGCCGGTGATCTTTTCCTGCCAGGCGGGGGTGTACGGACGGTCGCTGTCGTAAGTAACACCCTGCTCTTCGCCAGGCAGGCCACGGTCAATGCCGTAGTTGCCGGCCAGCAGGTCGAACACGGTGGCCACCATCACCCGGCCCTGGGCTTCGTGCCCGGCCAGCTCCAGGTGGGACACCGGCACGCGGCGCACCATCACGTCGCCGCCTTGTTCGTTGGCCGTGAAGTTGGGTGTTGCCACTCCGCCAAAGTACGGGAAGGCGACATCGGCAATGTCGTGGGCCTGCGCGCCGTCTTCGATCACCGAGAGCTTGAGCCGGGCGGTGTTGCCGGTGCGTGCTTCCTTGTTCTCCAGGTTCCACAGGCCCTGGTCGGGGCGGCCGTCCGCCCCCCAGCGAAAGCCGATGGAACCATTGGGCAGCGTGACCTGGCCCAGCTCGTCGTAGCCCACGGTCTTCCAGTCGGGGTTGTTCGACTGGTCGAGCTGGCCGGGGAAGTCGCTGGCGCGCACATAGCGGTCGGGCACCATCACCGTGCGGCCATCGGGCAGCGTTTTTTCCTTCAGCACCACCAGCAGCGGCAGGTCGGTGTAGCGGCGCGCGTAGTCGTCAAAGTACGCACTGCGGCCTTTGCCACCGTCCTTGAAGTAGAACTCCTTCAGGATCACATGGCCCATGGCCATGGCCACGGCAGCGTCGGTGCCCTGCTTGGGGTGTATCCACAAATCGCCCAGCTTGGCGACTTCGGAATAGTCGGGCGTGATGGACACGACCTTGGTGCCCTTGTAGCGCACTTCGGTCAAGAAGTGAGCGTCAGGCGTGCGTGTCTGGGGCACGTTGGAGCCCCAGGCAATGATGTACGAGCTGTTGTACCAGTCGGCCGACTCGGGCACGTCGGTCTGCTCGCCCCAGGTCTGCGGGCTGCTGGGAGGCAGGTCGCAGTACCAGTCGTAAAAGCTCATGCACACGCCGCCGATCAGGCTGAGGTAGCGGCTGCCTGCAGCGTACGAAATCATCGACATGGCCGGAATGGGCGAGAAGCCGATGATGCGGTCGGGCCCGTGTTTCTTGATGGTGTACACGTTGGCGGCGGCGATCATCTGGTTGACTTCGTCCCAGGTGCTGCGCACGAAGCCGCCCAGGCCGCGCTGCTTTTGCCATTCGCGCTTGGAGGCATCGTTTTCGACGATGCTGGCCCAGGCGTCCACCGGGCTCTTGGCCAGTGCGATGGCGGCGCGCCAGTGCTTGAGCAGGCGGCCACGCACCATGGGGTACTTCACGCGGTTGGCGCTGTACAGGTACCAGCTGTAGCTGGCACCGCGTGCGCAGCCACGGGGCTCGTGGTTGGGCAGGTCGGGCCGGGTGCGGGGGTAGTCGGTCTGCTGGGTTTCCCAGGTGACGATGCCGCCCTTGACGTAGATCTTCCACGAGCACGAACCCGTGCAGTTCACACCGTGGGTGCTGCGCACGATCTTGTCGTGCGCCCAGCGGTCGCGGTAGGCGTCTTCCCAGGTGCGGTCTTCACCGTTGGTCTGGCCGTGGCCTTGGGCAAAGGTTTCGCGCGGTTGCGAGAAGTACGAGAGGCGATCGAGGAAATGGCTCATCGGGGGCTCCTTAATTTTTCAGTTGTCCATGGTTCTTATACGCAGCGCACCGCGTGTGAAACCGGCACGCTCCAAGCCAGCAGTCGCCGCGGAACTGGCTTTGCCAGGCCGCTGGCGGCGTCCCCCTGGAGGGGGAAGACACGAAGTGGCTCAGGGGGTGTTCCATTTTTTTCAGCAAGGCATCTCGGCATGCTTGCGGGCGTAGTACCACCAGGTGATCACGATGCAAATGACATAGAAGGCAACAAAGGTCCACAGTGCGGCGTCGGGGCCACCGGTCAGCGCAATGGAGCTGCCGTAGCTCTTGGGGATGAAGAACCCACCGTAGGCGGCCATGGCGGCCGTGAAACCCAGGGTGGCAGCGCCCAGCGTGTTGCCCTCCTTGTTGGCCTGCGCCACCGCGGCGGTGTTGTTGCGGTCCACACCGCGCATGGCTTCGGTCAGAAAAATCACGGGAATCATGCGGAAGGTGGAGCCATTGCCGATGCCGGTGGTCAGGAACAGCACCAGGAAGCACAGAAAGAACCCTGTGAACTGCCCCTCGTTGCCACCCGAGGGCAGGAAGAACGTGACGCCCACCACGGCCAGCGCCATGACAATGAAGTTCCACAGCGTGACGCGCGCGCCCCCGAGCTTGTCCGCCAGCCAGCCGCCAAAGGGGCGCACCACGGCACCGACCAGCGGCCCCAGCCAGGCGTAGGCCAGGGGGTTGATGCCGGGAAACTGGCTCTTGATCAGCAAGGGGAAACCGGCGGCATAGCCGATGAACGAACCGAACGTGCCCAGGTACAGCACGCACATCAGCCAGTTGTGCTTGCGCCGAAAAATGACGGCCTGGGTGGAAAACGACGCCTTGGCGTCGGCAATGTCGTTCATGCCGAACCATGCGGCCAGCGAGGCCAGCGCGATCCATGGCACCCAGATGAAGGCCGCGTTCTGCGTCCACACCTCGACCGACTGGCCGCTCTTCACGATCGTCTGCGGGTCACCGCCAAAGATGCCGAAGATGCCTGCCGTCACCACCAGCGGGCTCAGAAACTGCACCACCGACACGCCCAGGTTGCCCAGGCCCGCATTCACCCCCAGGGCCGAACCCTTGCGCTCCTTCGGGAAAAAGAAACTGATGTTGGCCATGCTGGAGCTGAAATTGCCGCCCCCCAGGCCACACAGCAGCGCCAGCACCAGCATCGTCGGATAGCTGGTGGTGTTGTCCTGCACCGCGTAGCCGATGCCGATGGCGGGGATGAGCAAGGTTGCAGTGGAGATGGCCGTCCAGCGGCGACCGCCCACCAACGGCACCATGAACGAGTAAAAAATGCGCAACGTGGCACCGCTGAGCGCAGGCGCCGCAGCCAGCCAGAACAGCTGGTTGGTCGAATACTTGAACCCCAGCCCTGGCAGGCTGACGGCCACGACGCTCCAGACCTGCCAGATGGCAAAGGCCAGGAACAATGCAGGCACCGAGATCCACAGGTTGAGCTTGGCGACGGCTTCGCCTTCACGCTCCCAGAACGACTTGTCCTCGGGTGACCAGATGGTGAGCAGACGCCCCTGGCGGCCGCTGCTGTGTGGGTTGGCAGACATGGTGTTCCCTTAAAAATTTAGTGGGCGGCCTGGTGCGCCGAAGCACCGGTCGGATCCATCACATCGGTGCGACGGACTTCGGTGAAATACATCCAGATCAGCGAGACCCAGACCACGCCATACATCAGCATGAAGGCGCTGGAACGGATGCCAGTGAGGTCCATCAAGGCGCCAAACAGGATGGGCAGCACAAAGCCCCCCAAACCACCGGCCAGGCCGACAATGCCGCTGATGGCGCCAATGTTTTCCGGATAGTCGTCACTGATGTACTTGAAGACGCTGGCCTTGCCGAAGGCAAACGCCACGCCCAGCGCCCCCATCAGCGCGGTGAAGGCATAGACGTTCAAACCGATGTGGAACGTGGTGGGGCCGTTGACCGTGAGGATGGTGAAATCGGTCTGCGGATAGCTCAGCAGGAACAGGCAGATCCAGCTCACCCACATCACCCACCAGGTGACACTGTGGGCGCCATACTTGTCACTGAGCACACCACCAATGGCGCGCAGCACACCGCCCGGCAGCGAGAAGCAGGCCGCCAGCAGCGCCGCCACGCGGATGTCCAGGCCATACTCGCCCACGTAGTACTGCACCATCCACAGCGACAGCGCCACATAGCCACCGAACACAATGCTGTAGTACTGGCAATACTTGATGACCTTGGGGTCCTTGAGCGCCTTGAGCTGGTCGGTGAACTTGACGTTGCTGGGCACCCGATGGGCCGGGTCGCTGTAGCTGAACAGCCAGAACAGCACCAGGGTGCCGAGCATGATGGCGGCATACACCTGCGGCACCATGGCCCAGCCAAAGGCCACCAGCAGCACCGGCGCGACAAACTTGTTCACGGCCGCGCCCGAATTGCCCGCCCCATAAACACCCATCGCCATGCCCTGCCGGTTCTTGGGGAACCAGCGCGCCACATAGGGCGTGCCCACCGAGAACGAGCCACCCGCCAGCCCGACAAACAGGCCGATCGTGAGGAAATGCCAGTACTCGGTGGCATAGCTCATGAGCCAGATCGCCGGCACCGTAATGGCCATGAGCACCGCCATCACGATCCGCCCACCAAACCGGTCGGTCCAGATGCCCAGCGGCACGCGCACCAGCGAACCGGTGAGCACCGGCATGGCCGTGAGCAGGCCGAATTGCGTGGAGCTCAGGTTCAGCATTTTCTTGATGGGAATGCCGATCACCCCGAACATCATCCACACCATGAAGCAGACGGTGAAGGCCAGCGTGCTCACCAAAAGCACCGACCAGGCCTGCCGGCTGCGTTGCGGACTGTCGCCCACCGAAAGCGATGCGTTTGCCATGGGTTGTTCCCTCTTTCCTGTATGGCATGCATCGTCCCGCATGGGCAGGGGTTTGCCCATCCCTCTTCAGGAGGGGTCAGCGTGGCAAAAAGAACGAGGGGGTTACGCCGCCATCGTTCGAAAGAACTATGGGGAAGCAGGAAGCGGGGGATGCGCGCTAGCGCTGGCGATCAGAGGCGTACACGGCGGCCTGCACGCGCGAACTCAACCCCAGCTTGCGCAGGATGTGCTGCACATGGATCTTCACGGTGGTCTCGGCAATGTCCAGCGCCCGCGCGATTTCCTTGTTGCTGGCGCCGCGTGCAATCTCGCGCAGCACGTCTTCCTCGCGCGGCGACAGGGGTGTGCTCGGCTCTGCCGGCGCAGGCGCCTGCGCCTTGCCGGGCAGGGCCGAGGCCAGTGCGTCGTCCGCCTCCGGCGCGCCCTGCGACTGGAAGGCTGCCACCAGTTTGCCCATCAGCTCGGGGCTGACCACGGGCTCGCCGGCAGCAGCGCGGCGAATGGCCTGCGCCAGCAGATCCCCGTCAATGGTCTTGAGAAGATAGCCTTGCGCGCCGTTGCGCAGCGCCGTGGCCAAGTCCTGTGCGTCTTCGCTCACTGTGAGCATGAGCACGCGGGAAGCCGGCGAGGCCTCGCGCAGCCCCCGGATCGCATCCACCCCCGTCACCCCGGGCAAATGGTTGTCGAGCAGGATCACGTCGGGCCGCAGCGCGGGGGCCAGGCGCAGCGCCTGCGCGGCGTCGCCCGCCTCGCCCACCACCTGCAGGCCCGGGTCCTGCCCCAGCAAGGCCACCAGGCCCCGGCGAAACAGGTTGTGATCGTCCACCACGAGCAAGCTGACAGGCGCAAAAGTAGGCATGGGCATCAATGGACGGAATGGGCAGGATCGGCAATGACGGGCAGGGGCGGCTCGCGGGGTTCCTGCGCGGTGGACAGGGTGGGAAGCTCGATGCACACGCGGGTGCCAGCGCCCGGCGCCGACTCCACCTGCACCACCGCACCGATGCGTTGTGCACGCTCGCGCATGATGCCCAGGCCGACATGCACGGAGTCGGGCGGCACGGCCCGAACTTCAAACCCCGTCCCATTGTCCTGCACTTCAAAGCGCCAGCGGGGATGCCGGTGCACGCGCAGTTCCACCCGGGTGGCACCCGAATGCTTGCGCACGTTCGTCAATGCTTCCTGCACCATGTGCAGGACCTGGATCTGCACATCTGGCGGCAGGGGCAGGCCATGGCCCACCATCGTGAGCGTGGTGGCGATGCCGGTCTGGTGCTCGAATTTGGACAGGGTGGTGCGCAGCGCCGCCTCAATGTCTTCTTCGCTGGTGCGCGTGCGAAAGTGCAGCAACAGTTCGCGCACATCGCTATAGCACTCGCGCACGCCCACATCGAGCTCGCCCATGCTGCGGTCCCGCGCCGCGATGTCGCCCTTGGCCACGGCATCGCGCAGCAGCTGCGTCTGGATCTTGAGGAAAGCCAGCGACTGGGCAATCGAGTCGTGCAGCTCGCGCGCCAGCAAGCTGCGCTCATGCGCCACGGCGGCCTCACGCTCCAGGGCGGTGGCGCGCAAGCCTTCCATGGCGCTGGCCAGGTGGCGCGTCATGGCTTCCAGAAGTTCACGCACCTCATCGGTCAGCTCTACCGAGGAGCGAAAGAACAGATTGACCTCGCCGAGCACCCGCTGCTGCATCTGCACGGGAATAGCCACCAGGGTCTGATAGCCAGCATCGCGGCAATGCGGATACGCCAGCGTAGTGGACGCCATGATCGGTATGACGCGGGTGTGTGCCTGGCTCTGCGGCTGGCCACACATGCAAGTGCCCGTGTGCAGGCAATGCTCCTCTTCGGTCATAGCGCGCGGCATACCGTCGCCAGCCAGCAGCACATAGCGCTCATTGGCCTCGTCGGACCAGCGCGCCGCAACGGCATCGGCACCCGCCACACGGCGGATCTGCTTGACAAAGCCTTGCGCCAGGGCGTCCAGCCCGGTCGCCGTGGAGGCCAGCGCGCTCACTTCATACAGCGCCGCCAAGCGCTGGTTCTGCACGGCGATGCTGGCGGTCTTCTCGCGCACCTTTTGCTCCAGATCGTCGTGCGAGGCCTGCAATGCATGGGCCATCTGGTTGAAGCCCGCCGAGAGCTGGCCGAATTCGTCGTCAGTCTCCACCGGCAGCCGCGCCCCCCATTCGCCCTGGCGCAGCCGTGCCAGCGCCTGCTGCAGTTGCGACACCGGATTGAGCACCAGCAGATAACTCACCGCCATGAAGGTCACCGCAGCCGCAATGGCCACCGCCATCATGATCAGCTGAAACACATGCAACACGGCCGTCCAACCGGCGATCTGGATTTCTATGGCCTCGACAAAGCCGTCCACCTTCTGCACCAAGCTGTCGGCCTGGGCCAGCGAGCGGGCGCGGTCTGGCGGCAAGCCAGCAGCCCACTCCTTGCGCAATGCCGCCCAGGTGGTGCGGACTTCTTCAAAGCGCGCCCGCGTATCTGCCCCCCAGGGCACAAACAGGGGTCGCGAGGGATCTCCCGTGCGCAGCAACTCCAGGCTGGCGTCGAACTGCCGCGCATGCCTTTGCACCGCTTCGGGCGACTCAGTCTGCTGCACCAGAACCATGCGCAGCATGTTCATGCGCAGGCGCCCGGCCTCGTTGACGGCTGCGGCGCCCCCTTCGAGTTTCCAGGCCACCCACAGCGTCAAGCCGATGGATGCCAGGGCCACCAACAGAAAGCCCCCGCCCATGGCCAGCAGCTTGAAGGTCAGCGGGGACTTGGTGCGCATGGGCGCAGTGTAGGAAGGTCGCGCGCCCCATGCCTTGACTTGAATCAAGACCAGGGCGCGCAGCATGCCCCCCTGCCGCCGACAACGCCCAGACCCCGGCGGCCCGCGCCTACACGGCCTGCCGGGCCCGCACCAGCGCGGCAAACGCCTCGGCCGCAAGGGGACGGCTGCAGTGATAGCCCTGATAGCTGTCGCAGCCGCGCTCGCGCAAAAACACCAGCTGCTCCGCCGTCTCAACCCCCTCGGCCAGCACCTGAAGGCCCATGCTGTGGCCCATGGCGATGATGGCCGCACTGATGGCCATGTCGTCGGCGCTGCGCGGAATGTCGCGGATGAAGCCCTGGTCGATCTTGAGCACATCGATGGGAAAGCGCTTGAGCTGCGCCAGCGACGAATAGCCGGTGCCGAAATCATCCACCGCCAGCCGCAGGCCCAGTTCGCGCAGGCGCCGCATGGTCAGCCGTGCCTCGTCTTCGCGCTCGGCGAGCGCACTCTCGGTGATTTCCAGCTCCAGCAGCGCGGCCGGGAATCCGGTTTCCTTTAGCGCCGACGCGGTGCAACCCACCAGGTCGGTCAGCTGAAACTGGCGCGGCGACACGTTCACCGCCAGCGTCAGCGCAGGCAGCCCCTCGTCGCGCCAGCGCTGCCCCTGGCGGCAGGCCTCGCCGATGATCCATTCCCCCAGGGGGCCGATGATGCCCGACACCTCGGCCACAGGGATGAAGCGGGCTGGCGAAATCAGGCCTTCCTCGGGGTCATTCCAGCGCACCAGCGCCTCGGCGCCCACGATGCGCCCCGTGGCAATGTCGATCTGCGGCTGGTAATGCAGCACCATGTGGCCGTGCGCCAGCGCCAGGCGCAGGCGCGACTCCAGCGCCAACCGGTCGCGCGCGGACTGGGTCATTTCCTCGGTGTAAAAACACCAGGCCCCGCGCCCCAGCGCCTTGGCCCCATAGACGGCAGTATGGGCGCCCTGCAACAGGGTCTGAGCCGTGGCGGCATGCTCCGGAAACATGCAAATACCCACACTCGCGCCGGCCACCACCTCGAACCCGTCGGGCGAGTGCCAGGGCTGCGCCACCACGGCGATCAGCTGCTGTGCCACCGCCGCCGCACCATCGGCATGGCGCAGATGGCGCACCACCACGGCCAGCTCATCCCCGGCCATGCGGCCCAGCAGGTCGCCCGGCCGCATGGCCGCTTGCACCCGGCGTGCGATGTCCTTGAGCACCTGGTCGCCAATGGCATGGCCATAACTGTCGTTCACGTCCTTGAACCGGTCCAGGTTGAGGTGCAGCACGGCCATGCGCTCGCCGCTGCCGCGTGCCTGCACCACGGCGTCTTCCAGCTGCCCGCAGAACCACAGGCGGTTGGACAGGCCGGTGAGCGCGTCGTTGTGCGCCAGAAACTCCATGCGCTGGTGCTGCGCCTTCTCGTCGGAGATGTCGGTGAACATGCACACATAGTGCGTGGCCGTGCCAGCGGCATCGCGCACCACGCTCAGCGACATGTGCTCTGGAAACACATCGCCGCTCTTGCGCCGATTCCAGATTTCGCCCTGCCAGCGCCCGGTGCGCCTCATCGACTCCCACATCGCCTCGTAAAACGCCCGGTCGTGCCGGCCCGACTTGAAAACGCGCGGGGTCTTGCCCAGCAATTCGTCCTCGGTGTAGCCCAGCATCCGCGTGACCGATGCGTTCACCGAGAGGATGCGGTTGTGCGTGTCGGTCACGATCACGCCTTCGCTCATGTGGTCCATCACGGTGGATGCCAGGCGCTGGCGCTCATCGACCTGGCGCTCGCGGGTCAGGTCGGTCAGGATGCCCGAGAAGCGCTCGGGCTGCCCCGCCGCGTTCAGATGGCGCACCCCCCGCGCCATGAACCAGCGATAGCTGCCGTCAAAGCAGCGCAGCCGGGCCTTTTCGACAAGGGGCTCGCCCGAGGCCAGGGCATAGCGCACGGCCAGCCGCACGCGCTCGCTGTCATCGGGATGCAGCCGCTCGCGCAGGCGGAAATCCCGCGCGAAATCGTCGCCCTGGTAGTGCAGCATGCGCGCCACGCTGGGCGAAAAGACGGTACGGGGCCGCCCCAGGTCACGGTCCCACATGCCGCCCCCACTGCCCTCCACCGCCAGGCGCAGGCGCGTCTCGCTGCGCTCCAGCGCGGTGCGCGCAGCCTGGATCTCGCCCATGTCCTGCAGCACACAATCCAGATGGGCCGGCTCATCGCCTTCTGCGGGCACAAAGGTCACCATGTTGAGCACATGCACGATGCGTCCGTCGGACGGCCGGTGGCACTGCCGCGCCCCCAGGTAATGGTCGATCTCGCCGGCCAACAGACGCTCGATCTGCTGCATGGCGTGGTCCGGGTCTGCGGCCTGGACAACGTCGCGAAAATTCAGCGCCTGCAGGGCCTGCAGGTCCTCGCCCAGCATCCTGCACAGGCAGCCATTGGCCCACAGAATGCGCCCGTCAATCGCCACCCGCGCCATGCCCACCGGAGCGTGGTGCACGATCTGCGCCAGCTCGCGCGCCACTGCCGAGCGCTGCCGCTCCACCTTGCGCATGCACCCCAGCAGCCAGCCAGCCATGGCGCTGGTGATGAGCACATACAGCCAGCCCTTCCAGGTCTGAAACTGCGTGATCTGCCCGGGCGTGCCGGCCCATTGCGCCAACAATGCGTCGCCCGCAAACACCCATGCCACGCCAAAAACGAGGTAAAGCACCACACCCCACCAAGGCGCCAGTTTCGGGATGCAACCCGTGATTCGCATAAAGCTCCTTATTCCAACACCTACGGCCCTTGCTGCGACAATGGCGCAGCTATGACCAACGCCTACATCCTTACCCTGTCCTGCCCCGACCGCCTGGGGCTGGTGCACGCCGTCTCGGGCTTTTTACTGGAGCACGGCGGCAACATCGAAGAAGCCGCGCAGTACAACGACCACGCCACGGGCCTGTTCTTCATGCGCGTGCAGTTTGCGTGCGACCAGCACGACCACGCCACCCTTCAGGCCCGCCTGACCAGCTTTGCAGAGCCCCACCAGATGCGCTGGAGCCTGCATGCCACGGCCCAGCCCGTCAAAACCGTGCTCATGGTCAGCAAGGAAGGCCATTGCCTGAACGATCTGCTGTTTCGCTGGAAAAGCGGCCTGCTGCCCATCGACATCCGCGCCATCATCAGCAACCACCGCGACTTTTACCAGTTGGCGGCCAGCTACGACGTGCCGTTTCACCACATCCCACTGACCGGCACGACCAAGGCGCAGGCCGAGGCAAAACAGTACGAGATTATCGAGGCCGAAGGGGCCGAGCTGGTGGTGCTGGCGCGCTACATGCAGATACTATCTCTTGACCTATGTCAAAAACTGGCGGGACGGGCCATCAACATCCACCACAGCTTCCTGCCGAGCTTCAAGGGCGCCAAGCCTTATTACCAGGCGCATGACCGGGGCGTGAAGCTGATTGGCGCCACCGCCCACTATGTGACGGCCGACCTGGACGAAGGCCCCATCATCGAGCAAGACGTGGCCCGTGCCGACCACACCGACACGGTGGAAGACCTCACCGCCCGCGGCCGCGACACCGAAAGCCAGGTGCTGGCCCGCGCCGTGAAGTGGCACAGCGAGCACCGCGTGCTGCTCAACGGCCACAAGACGGTTGTCTTCCGTTAGCCGGCCACCCATGGCCACTGCAGCCCCGTCCTCCTTCCTCAGCAGCGCCGCAAAGCGCATTCCACCCATCCAGTGCCTGCTGACGTTTGAAGCGCTGGCCCGGCTGCGCAGCGTGACGCAGACGGCCGACGAACTTTGTGTGACACCCAGCGCCGTGAGCCACCGCGTCAAGCAGCTCGAACAGATCCTGGGCGTGCGGCTGTTTGGCCGGGCCGATTTTTCGCTGACCACCGAGGGCAGCGCCTACCTGGCCCATGTGCGCGAGGGCCTGGGCGCGCTGCAGCGCTTTCCGGGCGCTGCCTCGGCACCGGGCCGGCGACGGCTCAAGCTGGCCGTCACGCCCACATTTGCGCGCGCCATCCTGATCCCGCGCCTGCGCCAGTTCACCGCGGCCTACCCCGAGATCGACCTGGCGCTGCAGGTGTCCATTCCGCTGCTGGACGTGGTGGCCGAAGACGCCGACCTGATGGTGCGCTTTGGCCCCGGTCACTATGCCGACGTGGAGCATGTGGAAATTGCCCGCGATGTGGTCACGCCCCTGGCATCTCCCGCCTTCGTGCGCGAGCACGGGCCTTTCGAGCGCCCCGAAGACCTCGAAGGCGTGCCCCTGCTGCGCAGCCCGCTGGAGCCCTGGCGCACCTGGTTTGCCGCCACGGGCCTGAACTGGGCCGAGCCCAGCGAGGGCTCGCAGTTCAACGACATCGGCCTGATGTGCGACGGCGCCGCCGCCGGCATGGGCGTGGCGCTGGTGCGCCTCAAGCTCGGCGCGCCCTGGCTGGAAAACGGCACCCTGGTGCGCCTGTTTGCCACCGACACCGCCAGCCCGCACGCGCACTACCTGTGCTGGCGCACCGGCACCATGGATCGGTGGGAGTGCGCGGCGTTTGCGGAATGGCTGCGCAAAACCATGGCATAAGATTTTCCAAGCAAAATACATCTCTGGCGCTTTCTGGGCAATCGCCGACAGCTATTATTAAGATAGCATTCAAGCCATTCCATCGTTATTTTTCACGGCCACGCGCAAAAAAGCTCAAGCCTGGGCGCATGGCCATCCCCTACAGTGACAGCCATGAATACTGCCGCCGCCCCCACCGCAGCCCTGTCCGAGCGCGCCGCACGCCAGGCCGAAGTTGTCCAGTCCCTGGGCCGTGTGCTGCCCGCACACGCACTGCTCTGGCACACCGAAGACACCACGCCCTACGAATGCGACGGCCTCACCGCCTACCGCCAGCGCCCGCTGGTGGTGTGCCTGCCCGAGACCGAGACGCAAGTCCAGGCCGTGCTGCAGGTGTGCCACCAGCTGCAGGTGCCCGTGGTGGCACGCGGCGCGGGCACAGGCCTGTCCGGCGGCGCCATGCCCCACGCCATGGGTGTGACGATGTCACTGGCCAAGTTCAACCGCATCCTCGACATCAACCCCGAAAGCCGCACGGCCGTGGTGCAGTGTGGTGTGCGCAACCTGGCCATCAGCGAGGCGGCAGCGCCGTATGGCCTGTACTACGCGCCGGACCCCAGCAGCCAGATCGCCTGCACCATCGGCGGCAACGTGGCCGAGAACTCGGGCGGCGTGCACTGCCTCAAATACGGCCTCACGGTGCACAACGTGCTCAAGGTGCGCGGCTTCACGGTGGAGGGCGAACCCGTCGAATTCGGCAGCGAAGCACTGGACGCCCCCGGCTACGACCTGCTGGCCGCCGTGATCGGCAGCGAGGGCATGCTGGCCGTCACCACCGAGGTCACCGTCAAGCTGATCCCCAAGCCCCAGCTCGCGCGCTGCATCATGGCCAGCTTTGACGACGTGCGCAAAGCCGGCGACGCGGTGGCCGCCGTGATCGCCGCCGGCATCATCCCCGCTGGCCTGGAGATGATGGACAAACCCATGACCGCCGCCGTGGAAGATTTTGTCCACGCGGGCTACGACCTGTCGGCCGAGGCCATCCTGCTGTGCGAAAGCGACGGCACGCCCGAAGAGGTGGAAGAAGAAATTGGCCGCATGAGCGACGTGCTGCGCGCCGCCGGCGCCACCGCCATCTCGGTCAGCCGCGATGAGGCCGAACGCCTGCGCTTTTGGAGCGGCCGCAAAAACGCCTTCCCGGCCAGCGGCCGCATCAGCCCCGACTACATGTGCATGGACTCGACCATCCCGCGCAAGCGCCTGGCCGACATCCTGCTGGCCATCCAGGCGATGGAGAAAAAGTACCAGCTGCGCTGCGCCAACGTCTTCCACGCGGGCGATGGCAACCTGCATCCGCTGATCTTGTTCGACGCCAACGATGCCGACCAGCTGCACCGCTGCGAGCTGTTTGGCGCGGACATCCTGGAGACCAGCGTGGCCATGGGGGGCACGGTGACGGGCGAGCACGGGGTGGGGGTGGAGAAGCTCAACAGCATGTGCGTGCAGTTCTCGGCGGAAGAGAACGCGCAGATGTTGGGGCTCAAGCATGCGTTCGATCCAGCGGGGCTGTTGAACCCCGGCAAGGTGATTCCTACGCTGAACCGCTGTGCGGAATACGGGAAGATGCTGGTGCGCGGCGGGCAGATCAGCCATCCGGAGTTGCCGAGGTTTTGAGGGTGGCGCCGTTTTTGCGAGGAATTGGCTGCTGGTGCTTATCTACCAAGCAAAAACCACGAATTCACCCCTGAGCCAACCACTCCCGAAACACCCCCGCCCGCCCAAAATGCCCACACGCGACGAACGGCACCGGCGGCCGCAACGCCGACAGCGGCGAGGGATGGTTGGCACACAACACCCGGTGCCCGCGATCACCAGGAATGATCACCCGCTTGGTTTGCGCATGCGCGCCCCACAGCATGAACACCACCGGGCGCGGCCCTTCGGCCACCTGGCGGATGACGGCATCGGTCAGCACCTCCCAGCCCTTGCCCGCGTGGCTGGCGGGCTGGCCCTCTTCCACAGTAAGGCAGGTATTGAGCAGCAGCACGCCATTACGCGCCCACCGCACCAGGCTGCCGCCAGGCTGCGGAAACGCAGGCGGTGGCGTGCCCAGGTCGCGCTGCAACTCCTTGAAAATGTTGCGCAGCGACGGGGGCAGCGGCACGCCCGGCGCCACTGAAAACGCCAACCCCTCGGCCTGACCCCGGCCGTGGTAGGGGTCCTGGCCCAGGATGACCACGCGCACCGCTTCGGGCGGCGTCAACTCCAGTGCGCGCAGCGGGCGCGGGGGAAAGATGGTGGCGCCGGCGTCCAGCCGCGCTTGCAGAAATGACCGCAGCTTCTGGCCGGACGCGCTGGCAAAAAACCCATCCACCAGCGGCTGCCAGCCCGGTGCCACAGGCCAGTCGGCGGGGTCGGCACCCTGCAATTGCGCAGGGGCGGTCGCTGGGTCGGCAAACAGGTCATTCATAGTCAAAATGGCCTCCAGCGCTTATACAGAAAGCGCAAGCAGCTATCAATTTTGATATTCAGGCAAACAGCTTGGCCAGCGCCAGACCCGGATCTTCCGCACGCATGAACGCCTCGCCCACGAGAAAGGCGTGCACGCCGGCGTCGCGCATCGTCTTCACGTCCACAGGCGTGAGGATGCCCGACTCGGTGACCAGCAAGCGGTCGGCCGGCACATCCTTGAGCATGCCCAGCGTGGTCTGCAGCGTCACCTCGAAGGTGCGCAAGTTGCGGTTGTTGATGCCGACCAGCGGGGTCTTGAGCTTCAAGGCGCGCTCCAGCTCGGGGCGGTCATGCACTTCCACCAGCACGGCCATGTCCAGGCTGCGGGCAATGGCTTCAAAGTCGGCCAGCTGTGCGTCGTCAAGGCTGGCGGCGATCAGCAGAACAGCGTCGGCGCCCATGGCGCGCGCTTCGTACACCTGGTAGGCGTCCACCAGAAAATCCTTGCGCAGCACCGGCAGCTGGCAGCTGGCCCGCGCCTGCTTGAGGTAGTCCACGCTGCCCTGAAAGAACTGCTTGTCGGTCAGCACCGACAGGCAGGCCGCACTGACGGTGCCATCGCCATCGGCGTAGCTCTGGGCAATGTCGGCAGGGATGAAATTGGCGCGGATCACGCCCTTGCTCGGGCTGGCTTTCTTGACCTCGGCAATCACCGCGGCCTGGCCCTTGGCGATTTTGGCGCGCAGCGCGCCTTCGAAGTCGCGGGTGAGCACGCGGCTCTCGGCGTCGGCGCGCATGGCTGCCAGGGGCATGCGCTTTTGCGCGGCGGCAACTTCTTCGTGCTTGACCGCGACGATTTTGTTCAGGATGTCACTCATGGTTCGAACCTCGCAACGGTTTAAGCGGCCAGCGCATGGGTACGGGTGACCAGCTCGCCCAGCTTGGCCTTGGCGGCGCCGCTGTCGATGGCCTGCTGCGCACGCGAGAGGCCCGCGGCGATGCTGTCCACCACGTTGGCCGCATACAGCGCGGCGCCTGCGTTCAGGCAGACCACGTCGCGGGCGGGGCCGGGCTTGCCGTCCAGCACATCCAGCACGATGGCGCGCGACTGCTCGGGGTTTTCGACGCGCAGCTGGCGGGTGCTGGTCATGGCCAGGCCAAAGTCTTCGGGGTGCACTTCGTATTCGCGGATGGCGCCGTCCTTGAGCTCGCCCACCAGGGTGGAAGCGCCCAGGCTGATTTCGTCCAGACCGTCGCGCCCATAAATGACCAGGGCGTGTTGCGCACCGAGGCGCTGCAGGGCCCGCACCTGGATGCCGACCAGGTCTTCGTGGAACACGCCCATGAGGATGTTGGGTGCACCCGCCGGGTTGGTCAGCGGCCCCAGGATGTTGAAGAGGGTGCGCACGCCCAGTTCCTTGCGCACGGGCGCCACGTTCTTCATGGCCGGGTGGTGGTTGGGCGCGAACATGAAGCCGATGCCCACCTCGGCAATGCACTGGGCAATGGCTTCGGGCGACAGGTTGATGTGCACGCCCAGGGCTTCCATGGCGTCGGCGCTGCCGCTCTTGCTGCTCACGCTACGCCCACCATGCTTGCTGACCTTGCCGCCCGCCGCCGCGATGACAAAGGTGGCGCAGGTGGAGATGTTGAAGGTGTTGGCGCCGTCGCCGCCCGTGCCCACGATATCAACCATGTGCGTGGTGTCTGGCACATGCACCTGGGTGGAAAACTCGCGCATCACCTGCGCGGCGGCGGTGATCTCGCCAATGGTTTCCTTTTTCACGCGCAGGCCGGTCACGATGGCGGCCGTCATGACGGGCGAGAGCTCGCCGCGCATGATCAGGCGCATCAGGTGCAGCATCTCGTCGTGGAAAATTTCGCGGTGTTCGATGGTGCGCTGCAGCGCTTCCTGGGGGGTGATGGGCATGGTGTTCTTTCCGGTGTGCGTTTCAATGAAATTGGCCGAAAGTCCAATACAGGCAAGCGGCAACAGCTATCTAAAAAATAGCAATCAAACTGCCTGCTCCAGAAAATTGCGCAGCATGGCGTGGCCGTGCTCGGTGAGGATGCTCTCGGGGTGGAACTGCACGCCTTCAATCGGCAGCGTCTTGTGGCGCACGCCCATGATCTCGCCGTCCTCCGTCCAGGCGGTGATTTCCAGCACCTCGGGGCAGGTGGCACGCTCGATGGCGAGCGAGTGGTAGCGGTTCACCGTGAACTGCGCGGGCAGCCCGGCAAACACGCCTTTTTGCGTGGTGGTGATGACGCTGGTCTTGCCGTGCATGAGCTCTTGGGCCCGCACGATGCTGCCGCCAAACGCCGCGCCAATGGCCTGGTGGCCCAGGCACACGCCCAAAATGGGCAGCTTGCCGGCAAAGTGCTGGATGGCAGCCACCGAGATACCGGCCTCTGCGGGCGAGCAGGGGCCGGGCGAGATCACGAGGCGATCGAGCTGGCCGGCGTTCAGGCGCGCTTCGATCTCGGCCACGGTGATTTCGTCGTTGCGGAACACCTCCACCTGCGCGCCGAGTTCGCCGAAATACTGGACGATGTTGTAGGTGAAGCTGTCGTAGTTGTCGACCATCAAAAGTTTCATGGCCTCACCCCTCCTGCGTGGCGGTTGGGCGCAGGCGCGCGAACTCGCGGTGTTCATGGGCGATGTAGGCCTCCATCATGCTGCGGTAGATGGCCTCCATCACGTCGGGCTCGCCGCCCTCGATCTGGGTGCGGGCGCGCACGCGGTCCACGATGGCCTGGATGCGTTCTTCGTCACGCACCTGCGACGCATCCTGCTTGATGCGCGCGGCCTGGGTCATGTAGCCGCCGCGCGTTACCAGCAAAGGCACCAGCACGTCGTCCAGCGCATCGATGTGGCGGCGCACATCGTCCATGGTGGTGCAATGCTGCACGTTGTTGATGGCCTGGGTCATTCCAGCCCCTCCTCGACAAGTTCGGCGGCGCGCATCAGGGCGCGCGCCTTGTGTTCGGTTTCCTTCCACTCCAGCTCGGGCACCGAGTCGGCCACCACACCCGCGGCGGCCTGCACATACAGGGTGCCGTCCTTGATGATGCCGGTGCGGATCGCAATGGCCACGTCCATGTCGCCCGCGTAGCTCAGGTAACCGCAGGCGCCGCCGTACACCCCGCGCTTGACGGGTTCGAGCTGATCGATCAGCTCCATGGCATGCACCTTGGGCGCGCCCGTGAGGGTGCCTGCGGGGAAGGTGGCCTTGAGCACATCCATGCTGGTCATGCCCTCGTTCAGCAGGCCTTCGACGTTGCTCACGATGTGCATCACATGGCTGTAGCGCTCGACCACAAAGGCCTCGGTCACCTTGACCGTGCCGGTCTGGGCGATGCGCCCGATGTCGTTGCGCGCCAGGTCGATCAGCATCACATGCTCGGCCCGCTCCTTGGGGTCGTTGATGAGCTCCACCTCGGCAGCCTTGTCCTTCTCGGGCGTGGCACCGCGCGGGCGCGTGCCGGCCAGCGGCCGGATGGTGACCTTGGTGCCCGCATCGGTCTGCTCCTGGCGCACCAGGATTTCGGGGCTGGCACCCACCACATGGAAATCGCCAAAGTTGTAGAAATACATGTACGGCGACGGGTTCAGCGAACGCAGCGCGCGGTACAGGCTCAGCGGGCTTTCGGTGTAGCGCTTGTGGATGCGCTGGCCGACTTGCACCTGCATGAAGTCACCGGCTTCGATCAGATCCTTGGCACGGGCCACGGCCGCCAGGTAGTCGGCCTTGGCAAAGCTGCGCTGCGCGGGGTGGCTTTCCGTGGCCTTGACCACGGGGGCGCTCACCGAATATTTGAGCTGGTCCTTGAGCGCGCGCAGGCGCTTCTTGGCCTGGGAATACGCCTCGGGCTGGGCCGGATCGGCATAGACGATCAGGTAGAGCTTGCCCGACAGGTTGTCGATGACGGCCAGCTCTTCGCACTGCAGCAAAAGGATGTCGGGCGTATCCAGCGTATCGGGCGGGCAGGTGGTTTCGAGCTTTTTCTCGATATAGCGCACCGTGTCATAGCCAAAATAGCCCGCCAGGCCGCCGCAAAAACGCGGCAGGCCCGGGCGCAAGGCCACCTTGAAACGCTTTTGGTAGGCCTCGATGAAATCGAGCGGGTTGCCCTGCGCGGTTTCCACCACTTGGCCGTCGGTGACGACCTCGGTGCGCGCATCGGCCCCAAAACCGCTGGCACGCAGCAAGGTGCGCGCGGGTAATCCAATGAAGCTGTAGCGGCCAAACCGCTCGCCGCCCACCACCGATTCCAGCAAAAAGCTGTGCTTGCCGCCATCCTTGCTGTGCGCAAGTTTCAGGTACAGCGAGAGCGGGGTTTCCAGATCCGCAAAGGCTTGCACCATGAGCGGAATGCGGTTGTAGCCTTCGCCGGCCAGGCTTTTGAATTCAAGTTCCGTGATCACGGGGGAGAGCTCCCAGCTGAGGCAGCGCATGGTGCTAAGTGTGCAAAGCGCCGCTGTTCATTCGACAGGCCCCGGCGGGGCCACGGGTGCACGCTGGAGGTTCCAGGTGCCTTCAGGCGTTCAACAAGACAGGCGTGCGCCAGGGCCAGGCTCCCCGGTCGCTGCAACCTGTGATGAACACGTGGTGTATGAACATGGCCAAAGTGTAGCAAAGGTCTGTGGCCCGTTGGGTGGCGCCACGCCCCTGAGCATGGCAAAACCGCGCGAAAACCCTGTGGTAGCGGTGAACGATTCTTGCAAAAATCAGAAACGAACGATCGTTCTGATTCAGGAGTCCTGCATGAATTTCTTCCCTCGATGCGCCCTGTTTGCCGGGGCTCTCGTGTTGGCGACCAGCGCAGTGGCCCAGCCCGTTACCGTGGCCGACGTGAAATACGAAGAAACGAGCGTCGTGAATGGCAGCACTCTCCAACTCAATGGCGCGGGTGTGCGCTACAAGGCCGTCTTCAAGGTCTACACAGCCGGGCTGTACCTCGAAAAGAAGGCATCGACAGCGCAGGAAGTAACGGGCGTGCGCGGCCCCAAGCGCCTGAGTATCACCATGCTGCGCGAGATCGATTCCGCCGAGTTGGGCAAGCTGTTTTCGCGCGGAATGGAAGACAACATGGACCGGGCCGCGTTCTCCAAGCTGATCCCTGGGGTGCTGCGCATGAGCCAGATCTTCTCCGAGCACAAGAAGCTGCAGGCTGGCGAGCAGTTCATGATCGACTGGATTCCCGGCACGGGCACGGTCATCACCGTCAAGGGAAAGCCCCAGGGCGAGCCCTTCAAGGAACCCGAGTTCTTCAATGCGCTGATGGGTATCTGGCTGGGCAATGCGCCCGCCGACTGGAAGCTCAAGGACGCCTTGCTGGGCAAGCCGGCCTGAGCACGGATTCGCGGATGCGCGCAGGCGCAGCAACGGCGGGCAGTACGGCATCGCCACAGGCGTGCGACAAGCGGAAGGATCAAACCCGCAGCAACGCCAGCGATTCCACGTAGCCGTCCGCATCCACCCCCTGCACCGGCAGGCCGTGGTTGTAGCCATAGGTGACCAGCACCACGGGGCAGCCGGCGGCGCGAGCGGCCTGCGCGTCGTTGGATGAATCGCCCACCATCAACGTGCGGGCGGGGTCGGTCTGCAAGGCCTCACAGGTTTTCCAAAGCGGCAACGGGTCGGGCTTCTTTCTCTCGAAACTGTCGCCCCCGAAAACCTGCTCAAAATAACCGTCCAGCCCCTTGGCGCGCAGCAACGGCACCGCAAACGAGATCGGTTTGTTGGTCAGGCACGCCAGCCGCAGGCCAGCATCGCGCAGTGCCTGCAGGCCCTCCACCACGCCGGGATAAACCTGCGCGTAGTCGCCGTTGATGGCCAGGTAGTGCTGCTGGTAGCTGGGCCAGGCACGGGCGTAGAGCGCTTCTATTTCGATAGCTGCTGGCGCTTTACCAGATTGCGCTAGCACGTGATTTAACACTGAATGCAACAAATGTTCGGAACCCTTGCCCACCATCTGCTCGATGGCCGGTGCGGCAATCGCCGGCAGCGCCAGGTCGCTCAGCATGCGGTTGAGGGCCTCGGCGAAGTCGCCCAGGGTATCCACCATCGTGCCGTCGAGGTCGATGATGACGGCGGCCAGGGGAGCAAGGTTCGATTCAGAAGACTTCAAGTTCAGCATGGGCCAGCAGGGTTCACAACGATGCGCCGGATGTTACTGCGCTGCACCTGAGCGGCATGGCATGTTGCACCAACACACAGCGCGCCCGCATCTACCGGTGCCGCGACATCAACTCCAGCACGTAGCGGCTTGGAATCGCGTAGGAAATGCCCGAGGGCTGGCTCATGGCCGATTCGCGCGTGCTCTTGATCAGCACCATGTTGATGACGCCGAGCACCGTGCCACTGCGCGGATCAAACAAGGGGCCGCCACTGTTGCCCGGGTAAGCCGTGGCGTCGAGCTGGAACACCTGCAAAGGCCCGGCGCGCAGGCTGCGGATGGCACGCTCGCTGAGCTGCTGGCCTGTCGGGCTGGGCAGGGCCATGGTGGTGATGGACGAGACGGTGGCGCGGTGCGTGACGCTGGAAAATCCCAGCACCCCGCCGATGGGAAAGCCCATGAAGGCCAGCTCGTCCCCCTCGCGCACCGGCTCGGACGCCACCACGTTCAGCGCCGGTGCGGCCGGCCCGTCGATTTCCAGCAGGGCGAGATCGTGCTCGTGAACCGTCTCCAGCACCCGCGCCTGGCGCATGGCCCACGCGCTCGCCCCTGCGCGCAGTTGCACGACCAGGGCCGGCCCATCGGCACCCACATTGCCGATGGCGGCTGTAACGTGGGCGTTGGTCACCACGCGCAAGCCGTCGCCCACCACAAAGCCGGTGCCTACATAGCGAAACCGCGGCGTATCCGTGGCGCGGTAGGTGCCCACCAGCACGACGGCGGGTTTGATCCGCTCGATAGCGTCCGGCAGTTGCGCCAGGGTGCTGCTGCTCCATGCCGCGTGCAACAAAAAAACAAGTGCCCAGCGCACCCACCAACGTTTGTGGTTCATGGTTTTTCCTTGGGAAGCAGCCCGCCCAGCGCCTTGCGCAACAAGTGCGGCAGCAACAGGTGCAATGGCATGCGCAGGCGGTGGCCGTTCAGGTAGAGCAAGCCGCGCGCCAGCGGTGTCCACGCGTCCGCGGTGGAGGCGTGGTCGGGCCGCAGTGTGCGCAAATACAGGGCGTCGCGCAAGCGATGCTGCCAGGCCTGCTGGCCCACGCCCGGCGCCAGCGCTGCCATGGTACTGGCCGGCACAGGTGTTTGCGTGATGGCCTGCGCATAACGCAGCGCGTGGTGCAGCGGCCACTGCAGGCCCAGCACCGCCGCGCGCTCCAGCAGGTCCGGCCAGAAGCCGGGCACTGCGGAAAACTCGCGCAACAGGGCGTCGATGTCCACCACGCCCCGGAATCCTTGCGCAAAGTCGCTTTCGTGGAACAGGTGGGCCGCGCTGTGCAGCAACATGTCCGCCGGTGCAAGCACGCACACGCCCGGCTGACCGGGCAGCGCCTGCGCCGCCTGCAACAGACGCTGCGTGCTGGGCCGGACCCGGGCGGTGGCAGGCACCAGAGCATGGTGCACGTCCAGCACCGTGCCACGCTGCAGGTGCCGCATCGGCGGCAGCTCGTGCATCCAGGTGCGGTAGTAGTGCTGGTCGTAGGCATCATGGTTGGTCTGCACCCAGCCGGCCATCATCAACGCCGTTTCCACGTCGACCAGGCGCTCACGCGGCACCAGAATATCCACGTCCGACACCATGCGCCCCAGCGATGCCTGCAGGCCCGCCAGGGCGTAGGCGCCGCCTTTGAGCAGCACCACGGGCAGGCCCGTTGGCTGCAGGGCGCGCGCTATTTGCGCCACCTCGAAGCGCAGCTCACGCTGCTGGCGCGTGGCCAGGGCCAGCGCAGAGGCCAGATGCTGGCGCGGCGCAGGGGCCACGGCATTCCACTTGCCATGGGCCTGCACCAGGGCGGCGATACGGGCCAGCACATTGGCGCGGCGCGCCTGCCGCACCACAAGATCCCATTCAGCCAAGCTCAGCCGCTGCGGCTGCGGCGACGGGCCCAGCAGGGTCAACAGCGGCTGCATGGCGTTGTCCTGCATCAGGCAAACCTCGCTGGAGATGGTGGCTCCAGCGCATCAAACCAGGCCAGCGCCTGGTCAAGCTGGCTATAACGCAGGTCGAAGCTGTCGCAGGCATCGGCCAGCCGCACCAGGGCCTTGAAGCCTGCGCGGCCATGCACATGCTGGTTGAAGCTGTTGCGCGCGAGCTCCACCACGGTAGTGGCCTTGGCGCGCGGCTGCACCTGCAGCGCCGCGCCGCGCTCATACCGGGGAAAAACCACCCAGGCCGGCAGGGCGCGCTCGTTGGCACGCGCCAGGTTCTCTGGCAGCACCTTGAGGTGCGCGACCGTGCCTTTTTGCGTATCGCGCGCCACCGGCCCCAGCACGCAGCCCGGATTGCGCTCACGGATCACATCGATGGAGGCATTTTTGAGGCTGATGGGTCGTGGCGACGGCACGACCAGGCCACTGACGGGTTCCAGCAGCGTCAACTCATCGGACAACAGGCGCCAGCCGTGGAGCATGAGGGCTGCGCACAGCGTGCTTTTGCCCGCACCCGGCGGGGCCGGCAACACCACGGCGCGCCCGCCCCGTTCCAGCACGGCTGCGTGCAGGCTGATCCACTGGTGGCAGTGGCTGGTCACGCACCAGTTCAGTCCCCACTCGAACAGCGCGAACGCTTCACCCAGCGCCAGCGGTGTGAACGGCTGGCGCCCGTCCAGCGCAAAAATGCACTGCGGTCGAAACCATGTGCGGCGTACCTCGACTGCCACATGGAAGTCATAGAACACCGCCCCGTCCTGGGTGGCCAAGGGATGGTCTGAATAAAGACGCTCGAGGCCATCGGCCACAACGGAGATGGGGCTGCGCACCCGGACCACAAACGGTGGAACCACGATGCCCAGGCCTTCGCCGCCCAACAGCCTGTCCAGTTGGGATCTGGACAGAGAAGACAGCAGACCCTGCGTGCTCACGCGCCGCAGGGTTCGATAAACCCCAAAAATTCAAAATCTTGCAACAGCTTGTCCACCCCGCGAACATCTTGCGCAGTGGGCTGCTCACCCAGCAGCGCCTGGGCCAGATTTTCGGAACAAGACTGTGGCACAGCGAGCACCTGCTGCAGCAGCTCGCCCGCAATGGGGCTGAGAGCATGGATATCGCCACTGGCTTCGTCGTACACCACCGCGCCATCGGGCCACAGCTGCAGCAGATAGTCTGCGCGCCGTGGGCAATGCCAGCGCACAGCATGCGCGGGCTGCACCGGGGCGGCATCAGCCGAAACGGCGAGCACTGTAGATGGTTTCAAAGTAGGCGATGGTTTGTGCATAGTCCCACAGGGCACCAGCAAACGGAATCCAGTTGCCGCGCCCGCTCCAGATGGCATTGCACTGCGAGGTGGTGAGCGCCAGCACGTCACGATCATCGTGGAACTCAAGCGCTGTCAGATACGCCGCCACCACATAGCGGGCCAACACCGTGTCACGGTCATGGCCCTCGTAGTCCAGCACATCCTCCAGCGTCACGCGGCGTCCAAATCTGCCTTCGGGGTTGGCTGCGAAGCCGCACTCCTGGAACTTCTTTTTCTTGAACTCGCTTTGCTTGAGCTTCCACTCTGCCGGCGTGCGAACGATGCAGTCGGTCTTGTAGCGGGCATTACTGACCCGCCCCTGGTTGGCCTGCAACGACGCAAAGGCCGATGTGGTCACTCCATTGCCCTGGCCGCCGCCCACTGCGCCAGCCAGAACGGTATTGCTCTTGAGCGCGGCCACCACGGGCGCGGCACTCAGGCCCGCACGCACAATCTGTCGGCGGCTGACACCTTGTGCATTTCCATCTGGCGTAGCGCCAGACAGTGTCGGCGTTGTTTCGGTTTTTTTCATCGTGCTCTCCCAAGAAATCCGTTGGTCTCGCCGGCAATATCGCTTTCACGAGGCAATCCGGGAATTCGCACATCCGGCGCATGCAAAGTCCGCATCCTAAAAAACTGCGCAGGGTGCCTGGCTCGGCCCATGGCCGCATCAACCGATGCTCCCATGGTATGGACCGCACATTCATGGCCAGACCTCAAAGCGTTTTCTTGAGCCGATCCACCTCCGCCTGGGCAGAAAACCGATCTCCTGCAGCGCTGAGCTCATCGAGCAATGCACGGGCAGCATCCTTGTTGCCTGCCTTGATCTGGATCTTGGCAAGATTCAGCTTGAATTCCAAAACCTGCGGCTGCAGCTGAACCACCTTTTTCTGCATTTCCACCGCCCGCTCATGCTGGTTGGCGGCAGACAGCAACATGGCCCAGGTGTCCATGAACGCCGGCTGATTGGGTGCCAACGCATTGGCGCGCTCGGCATCGGCCAGTGCGCCGTCGCGGCCAACCTGGCCTTTGAGCCAGGCCAGATTGTTCAGGGCAGCCGCGTTGTTGGGCTGAATCGCCACCACCCGCTCGAACTGGCGCAGACTTTCAGGCAACTCATTGAGGGTCAGCGCCCGGTTTCCCAGATAGAAGGGAAAGGCCGCATCCTTGGGCTGGGTTCGCAGCCATTCAGCCGCCCATCGATCGGCTTCTGGCTTCTTGCCGGCCGACAACAGCACGTCATGCAGCCGCACTGCCAGCTCCGGGCTGGCCACCTGCTTGAGCCCCGCGCGTAAAGCGTCGGCGGCCTTGTCCCAGGCTTTGCCTGCTGCATGGATCTCGCCTTCGAGCACATAGCCCACCTGCTCCTTAGGCCTTTGCTTTTGCACCGCGCGGCTGATAGCCAAGGCATCGCCGGGCTTCTGCGCCGCCATGGCCAGACTGACTTGGCCTTGCTGGGCCTCCAACGAATTGGGCTCAATCTCCAGCGCTTTGCGCAGATTCTGACTGGCAGCGTCACGGTCCCCGGCAATCAAGTTGGCACTGGCCATGCGCAAGTAGGGCAGGGAAGACTGCGGCTGCAGTGCCGCCATACGGTTGAAACTGGCCTGCGCCTGGTTGTGTTCACCGTTGGCCGACTGCGCGCGCCCCAAGACATCAAGCAATTGCACGTTGTCAGGCAGTGCGGACACCGCCTGCTGCGTAAGGACCAGCGCCTCTTTGGGTTCGCTGTTGCGCAAATGGTGCTCGGCAAGAAGCAGGCGCGGGACGGGACTACTGGGCGCCGCCTCTACTGCCTTGCGCAAGAGCGTCGCGATTTCTGTCTTGTCCGCGCCATTGGCCTGGCGCAACTCCACCAAGGCCAGATGCGCCTGAACGTTGCCTGGCTGGCGCTTGATGGCGGCCTCCAGCCGCGCACGCGCATCGTCTGGCCGCTTGTCGGCGTTATCGAGCATCGCCAGCACACCCACCGCGGGAAAATAGTTGGGGTCGATCTCGAGAACCCTTTCCATGGCCTTGCGCGCCCCGGCGGCATCGCGCTTGAGCAACAGGGCACGGCCACGCAAGAACACAGGCAATACGTCTGCAGGCCGCTTTTTCTCCAGCGCATCGATGGCTTTCAGGGCCTGATCGACCTTGCGCTGCTGCAGCAGTGCATTGATCAGGGCCATGTCTGCCACCACCCCGTCATCCGAGGCCGCAATGCTCTGCAATTCACCCAGCGCAGCATCGCCCTGCCCCGATGCCAGACGGCTGACCGCCAGCGATGTGCGCTTGGCGGGGTCTTTAGGATCGAGGCTGGACGCTCGCGCGAAGTAGCGTTGTGCACGGTCCACATCGCCATGGAGCATGTACACCTGCCCGGCCAGCGCCATCATGCCGGGGTCGCGCTCGTTGCGCTCGACGTCCGCAGGCAGTGCGGACATGGCCTTGTCGAGGCGGCCCTGACGCACATAAGCCGTCACCAAACCACGCCGCGCCATCGGCAGCCCAGCTTCCAACTGCAAGGCCTTGGCGAGCAAAGCTTCTGCCTGCACGTTCGCGCCCAGACGCAGCTCCGTCATGCCAGCCAATTCGAGCGCGCGAAAATTTTCGGGCGTGAGACTCAACAGCTTCTGCGCGTGTTCCTGCGCCGCCTTGAGGTCATTTTTGGCGTATGCCAGCATCGCCTGCAAATACAAGGTCTGCGGCTTGCCAGGCGCCGCCTTTGCCAGCCCCTGCAGGGTTTCGGCGGCGACATCGGTCTTGCCCTGGAGCAGCAGCAGCCGAACGACGGCAGCCTGCCCCTCCAGGTAAGAGGGATTGACCTGAAGCGCCTGCCGGTATGCCGCCATCGCCCCATCCATGTCGCGCTGACCATACAGCAGCAAATCACCGCGCAGTTTGAGCGCCTCATCGGCGCCTGCAGACTGCCCGGGGATCTTGTCCAGACCTGCCAGGGCCCCCTCGATATCGCCGCGCTGGGCACTGGCGCGGGCCAGCTCGATGAGCGCGGGCACATGGTCGGCCTTGGCCTTGAGCGCCTGGTCGATGCTGGCGCGGAACTTGTCTTCCTGGCCCTGGCGCTGCCAGGCAGTGGCCACGATGGTTTTGAGACTGGCCTGCGCTGGGGCACTGGCCAGTTGCAGGCCGTCATAGTCGGTCGTGATCTTGCTGTACTGCCTTCCCAGCAACAAGGCTTGGGCCAGTTGCGGAATCACTTCATCAGGGGCTGCGCCCACATCCTGCGCTTTCCTGAACTCGGTTTCAGCACCCGCTATATCACCGGTGGCCTGCAAGGCCTGACCCAGCAAAAGGCGCGCCTTGGCGGAATCCGGGCGGTCCTTCAAGACATTCTTGAGCTGGATGATGGCCGCAGGCACGTCATTGCGGTTCAGGTAGTCCTGCGCCGACGCCAACAGCGCATCGGGATTGTCGCTACCGCATGCCGACACCAGCAAGGCCACGACAAGCGTGGCGGCAGGAATGAGGGAACGGGAAATGGGAGCCTTCATGGTCGTTCTCCAGGCAAAATTGTTCAGAGCTTGATGCCCAGGCGATGCATCAGGTCGTACAAAGTGGGGCGGCTGACACCGAGCAGGTCGGCGGCCTTGGCCACCGTGCCGTCGGCCCGGGCAAGCGCCGCAAGCACCGCCCGCTGCTCGGCCGCCTCGCGCGTCACGCGCAGGTCGAGGGACCGATCGCCTTCGGCGTTGGCAGCGCCCGCAAGACCGACATCGTCGGCGGTAATCTGGTTGCCATCGGCCATGATGGTGGCGCGCTTGATGCAGTTCTCCAGCTCGCGGATATTGCCCGGCCAGGGGTGCGCCTCGATGGCGCGCAGCGCATCATCGGCCAGCGCCAGGTTGCGGCGGTGCTCCTGGCCAAATCGGCGCACGAAGGCGTGGGCCAGCAGTGCGGCGTCGCCCACCCGCGCACGCAGGGGCGGGATCTCCACCACGATTTCTGCCAAGCGGTAGTAGAGGTCTTCGCGAAACCGCCCTTCCTTGACGCATTGCGTCAGGTTCTGGTGGGTCGCGCACACAATGCGCACATCGACGGCGATTTCCTGGCGACCGCCCAGGCGCTCGACCACACGCTCCTGCAAGAATCGCAGCAGTTTGGCTTGCAGTGGCATAGGCATATCCCCGATTTCATCGAGCATGAGCGTGCCAGCGTGCGCGGTCTCGATCTTGCCCGGCGTGGTCTTGGCAGCGCCCGTGAAGGCCCCTTTTTCGTAGCCAAAAAGCTCACTCTCCAGCAAGTTTTCACGAATGGCGGCGCAGTTGATGGCAACAAATTTGCCGTCCTTGCGATTGGACAGCTGGTGCAGGCCGCGCGCCAGCACCTCCTTGCCCGTGCCGCTTTCGCCCAGCAGCATGACGGAGGCATTGGTGTTGGCGACTTTTTCGATGGTGCGGCAAATGCGCAGCATCTGCGGGTCGCGCGTCAGCAAGCCGGCGAGCGTGTCGGGCATCTGCATCGCCCGCAGCCGTTTGTTCTCGGATTGCAAATGGTGCAGCCGGAAGGCACGCTCCACGGTCAGGTTGAGCACTTCAGGCTCAAACGGCTTGGCCAGGAAATCGTAAGCACCCATGGCCACGGCCTTGAGCGCGTTGGACTGGTCGTTCTGTCCGGTGAGCACGATCACCTTGGTGTCAGGATCGACGCTCAAAATTTGCTCTAGCAGCTTGAACCCTTCGGAGACCGAGTCGGCATCAGGGGGCAAGCCCAGGTCCATCGTAACCACCGCGGGGGCATGCCGACGCAACTGCGTCATGGCACTTTCGCGATCATCGGCGGTGACGGATTCAAAACGATCCAGCGACCACTTGATCTGCTTTTGCAGCGCCAAGTCATCCTCGACCACCAGCAGGGGCTGCAACTTGTCCGGGCTCATGCCTCCTCCCGTGGCTGTAATCCGAAATCACGACCGATTTCAAACAAGGGAAGCAGGAGACGCACCACGGTTCCTTTGCCGACCTGGCTGTCCACAGAAACCTTGCCGCCGAGCTCCTGCACGTACTGAAAACTCTCGTAAGTGCCAATTCCCATGCCAGCCTCTTTGGTGGTCTGAAACGGCTTGAACAAGCGCGTCTGGACAAACTCTTCGGTCATTCCCTGGCCCTCATCACCCACTTCGATGCGGGCATGGCTGCCGAAACGATCCACTTTCATCCACACCCGGCCATCGGTGTCCGTCGCGTCGAAGGCGTTGTGCACCAGGTGCCCGATGATGCGCTCCAATCGGTCGGCCTGTCCACGGGTAAAAACCTGTGGCGAGGCATCCAGCTGCACGGTGCGCCCGCGACACAAGGCATTGGCTGTCAGCCGTTCAGCAATCTTGCACAGATCCACGCCCACCGACGCATCGCCGGACGCGGCGCCTCCGCGCAATTGCAGCATCAACTGGCGCATGCGATCGAGCGAGTTCTCTACCGTCATCAGCATGTCGGCCTGGAACTCGGGGTTGTCCTGCAGTCGCTTGGCGTTTTTGACCATGAGCGACAGCTGGGCGACGATGTTTTTCAGGTCGTGCACCACGAAAGCCGACATGCGGTTGAAGGCTTCAAACTTGCGCGACTCCAGCAATGCTTCGGTGGCTTGTAGTTGCGCCAGGAAGCTCGCGGCCTGGCGGCCGGCGGTCTTGAGCAGATCAGTGACCTCCCAATTGACGTCCACCAGCGTGCGCGGACTGGCCAGCAACACAAAGCCCAGCAAGTCCTTGCCCTGCCACAGCGGAACCAATAGCCAAGCCTGCGGGTACTCTGCCAGCCACTCGGGCAGGCGCAAATCGCGGTAACGCCCGGGCGAAGCGCGGAATTCCTCCAGATTGACCACCCATCCGGTGGATCGCATGAACGTCGGGAGTTCGGCCTGCTGGTCTACGGTCTGGGTGGTCGAGGCCAGATTCCACCGGGCCACCTGCCGGTACTGGTCGTCGTCCGGACGCAGCAGCCACAAGGCTCCTGCGGGGCTCTCCAGCATGTCGGCAAGGCCCTTCACCACGCTCTGGCCCGCCTCTTGGGGATGGGCCTGGCTCGACAGCGTGGCAGTAAATTTCAACCATTCTTCGCGGTAATCAAAGCGGTAGCGAAAGAAATGCTTGCCCAGAAACACCCGCAACTTGGCACGCAACGAGCCTGAAAGCGCCAGCGCCAGCGCCAGCACCAATCCCACGAAAACCAATCCCAACTGCAGGGCGCCCCCCCATTCGCCGCCGAAATAGCGAACGTAGTAGCCAACGCCCGCGATGAACAGCAGATAAAGCCCCACCAGCACCAGTGTGGCGGAGTGAAACACGACCTTGCGCGAGACGCGAATCTTGGCGATCCAGTTGCGATGCCGCGTGGTGGCCAGCAGCAGCAGTGGCACCATCAGCGCGTGCACGAAGGGCCTGGCAGTCAGTGCGTCATGGTCCACGCCCTGAAACAGCACGCCTTGGGAAAACATGTACAGATCGAACAGGAAGGTGCCCGCCAGTCCAAGGCACACCGGCTTGGCGCTCCACAGCGAATCCTCGGGCAGATTGCGAAACAACTGTTCCACCAGCACCAGTCCGCCGAGCGTCAGCAGCACCATGAGAAACATGTGACCCGTGGCTCCCCCCAGAACGTTCACGAGCACAATCAGTGCAGGTACGCCCAGCAAACCCGCCGATGCCAACCCAGGCAACCAGCGATACCACGGACCCTGCCCCTCACCGGCGTTGGCTTTGAAGAACAGGGCGACAAAGACACCCCAGCAGAGGTAGCGCAGCATGTCGGCCGACTGCGCACCCAGCCACCAGGCAGCGCTGACTGCCAGCGCGAGCAGGCTAAAAACACTCCAGACCACGGTAAGTAGCGCTGCGGCAAGCATCGCCACGCCGATGCGATTGGCTGGCGCATGCAGATATTCCTGGCGGAGCAAGCGCAGGAACAACAAGGAGTACGCGCCCGCAGCCAAGGCCAACCCCCAGTAAACCAGCGCGTTTTCACTGTTGTTCATGACAATGGGCGGGTGGACCCGTCTTACTGCGCGCCTTTGCCGGTCAGGACTACGCCCACCGTTTCGAACAGGATGACCAGGTCAAGAAACCATGAATGGTTTTTGACGTAGTAAAGGTCGTATTGCAACTTGTTTTCGGTGTCTTTGATGGACGCGCCATACTGGTAACGCACCTGTGCCCATCCGGTCAATCCCGGCTTAATGCCATGCCGCAAGGCATAGTAGGGAATCTCAAGTGTTAGGCGGTCCACGAAATAGGGCCGCTCTGGCCGAGGCCCCACCAGGCTCATGTCCCCTTTGAGTACGCAAAACAGCTGGGGAAGTTCGTCGATGCGCATTTTGCGGATGATTTTTCCGATGCGCGTAACCCGCGCATCTCCGGCGCTGGCCCAGCGCGGCATACCGTCTTTTTCCGCATCGTTGCGCATGCTACGGAACTTGATCACATTGAAAATCCGACCATTGCGGCCGACACGCTCCTGGCGATAAAGAACGGGACCTCCACCTTCCATACAAATCAAAAATGCGGTAACAAGCATCACAGGAGATGCAATGATCAGCAACAAACTTGCTCCGATCATGTCAAAGAGCCATTTGACAATGGATCGTACAAGCCCCTGTTTAAATCCGTCTCCAAAAATCAGCCACCCCGCCGAAACGGCTTCCAGATGGATTTGCCCAAGAAACTGCTCAAAATGAGTTGCAATGTCGATGACCTGGATACCATTGACCTTGCAATCGAGCAATTCACGCATCGGCATGCTGCCGCCACGGCGCTCACTCAGTGCCACCACAATTTTGTCGACGCGGTGCTTATTTACGGCATCGGTCAGCGTTTGCCCAGAGGAAATAACTCTCAATGCGGAAACAGCGGGTTCCTTTTCAGTGGAACTGGAAAAATACCCCACCAATTCAATGTTTGGATCATTCTCCTGCAGAGATTGACCCACCACATCGGCACGCGATCCGGTACCAAAAATAAGAACACGCTGGCGCGTATAGGAAGCGGGAAATATATCCCCACCAAACAGCCGGATAATCAACATTCCACTAATCATAATTAGCAGTGCGACCAGTGCCTGCTCATTACGATATGGAAAATTGAGGGGCAATATAAACAAAACACCACCAGCAATGGCCATGGAAAAGAAAAAAGACAAAACAGCCCGCGCCCGGACCTGACCAACCGTCAGTGTGCTTGGATGCTCGTATAAACCAAGGGCAAAATTCACTGTGAGAATTCCGATGGCCATCAAAGCGCCCCGAATGACACCCGAGACGATCGCTGAGACATTGAACATGCCCGTTCCCGCCTGCATTGTCAACGAAACAATCAACGCGCCAACAATCAGTACGGCGTATACCATTATTTGCAAAATGGTTCGCCGATGAAAATAATGACTGGAAATATTTATCATTTTTTCCTGCCGCACCCGACCTCTGATGCCAAAAATTCAGATAAAAAATCACCCACATCCGGCAATTTATGAAACAAAACGTTTAAATAATCGCCGCCCCTGATGTGGCAAAATTTTCTTGACAGTTCGCTCCTTGAGCGGCAAACACCCTGCGGATCGAAAATAATTGACGCGCATTCAGCTAGCCATCACGGATGAATGGTGATACGGCAAGCAACAGCCACAGCATAGTGGATACACGTGGAATTTCAATAAAACTTATTACCGCGCCAATCAAAAGGGTGGCTGCAATAGATATCCCGACGATGAGAGCCAGGGGTTTTTGGCGTGCAACGCCCTGAGCCGCCATCACCAGCGCCCATACGGCCAAGGCGGCAAGCGCCGCCAGGCCCAGCAGGCCGCGTTCGATCAACAACTCCAGATACAGGTTGTCCATGTGCCAGGGCAGGAAGTTCGCCTGGGCGATGCGGCCCCAGTAGCGCTGCCCTTGCGCAAAAGCCGGGTTTTTGAGCACCTGCCGGCCCCGGGGATCGACCAGCTCCACCGCATCCAGGCGCACAGGCGTCGTCGCTTGCAGCACCGCGATCGACAGCACGCCCGATCGCCAGGCCGAGCGGGTTCCGGTGGACGCCAAAGCGGGGCCGTGCAGTTGCAACGCCGTCCAGCCGCCAGCGGCAGCGGCAGCGCTGGATGCAGGCACATGGGCCGTTTGCGCCTGGCACTCGAAGGCATACAGCAGATGCTGCTCGCACAACTGGACCAACAGCCGCGCAGGTGCCTGCGCGCCCCCCCGCAAGCGGACCCCGTAAGCCCCCCCAGGCGCCAAAGCCACGCGCTGGGTGAGCGCCAGTTCGCCCTTGACGCCAGACTGTACCGGCCCCGAAAGCCACGCCTGGGTGTGGCCCTCTGCATTGCGCACCCAGCGCACCTGGCCCGGCAGGGCGCCCTCAGGGGTTTGCGTGCTGTAGTGCGCAGGCAACCTTCCCACGCCCAGTCCCAAAATCCACTGGCCTGGCGTCTTCAACAAGTCAACACCGCGCTGCCAATGGGCGACGCGCTGGTAGAGGTCCGCATTCGACCGGCCCACGCGGTCCGGCATGAAGCTGCCGCCCATGAAAACGCCCAGCGTCTCAATCACCAACGCAAGCACCAGGAGCGCCATGGCGCGCCGGTGCCATACAGAGCCATCGGGCGCAACAAGGCGGTATTGGTGCGCCAACGCAGCCAGAGCAATCAAGGCGAGCGCCACGGTCAGATAGACGCCGCGCGAATACGTCATCAGCACCGCATAAATCGACAACAGCACCAGCGCCCCCGCCGCGCACCAGCGCCAGCCATGTGGTGCAGTCCAAGCCGCCCACCAGGCAAACGGCACCGCCAACGCCAGGTAAACGTCGATGGCGCCGCCACCGACATGCATTTCCCAAAACCAGGCGGTGATGCGAGTGTGGTCACTGAAATCCATGGCGCCCACATACATGCCGCGCTCCCACAGCACTGCGAAGCACACCCCAAAAAGCCCAAAGACAATGCCGCGCGCCAGCCGCACCGGCGCAGCTTGACCATACCGGTACAGCACAGGCATCAGCAGCAGCCCCCACACCATGCTCTTGGCCACGCGCAGCGTATTGCCTGGCAAATCGTAGTCGCCATAGACGCCTTGGGCCCACAGGTCGGCCAGCATCGCGGCCCAAGGTGTGGCGCCCCGCGCGTCGTCCAAACCGCGCCACACGCCCACCAGCAGCAGCACCGGCATGACCACGTACACCCACGCCATGCTGCGCGGCGTCCGGCAGAAGGCCGCTGCCGGTTGGCCCGCAGCATCCAGGCTCCAGCGCAGGCAGGCGCCGCCCATGGCCGCCAGGATCAGCAGGTCGGATTCGTCCACCAGCCACCAGCCCGTCCAGGGCGTGAAACTGGCCACGGGCAGCAAGGCCGGCAGCATGAACCACAAATCGGCAGGCCGCCGTGCGGCCCAGGCCACCACACCGCAAAGCACCAGCACGGCCAGCACCGGGGCCACCGGATGCTGCAGGGCGCCAGCCAAGGCGGCTGCAGCGAACAAGCCACCCCACAAGCCCGGCACGCCCGCCCGGACCGCGGCGGACGCTGTGCTGCCTGCGCTTACACCAGCACTTCGGGACACGGCGGGTGCCCCAGAAAGGCCTGCGGACTGGCCGTTGCGCCATAGGCCCCAGACTGGAACACCACCACCAGGTCACCGGGCTGCGCCACGGCCAGCGCCACCCGGTCGGCCAGCACGTCCAGCGGGGTGCACAGCGGCCCCACAACACAGGCGGTTTCGCGCTCAGGCGATTGCAGCCGGTTGCCAATCACCACCGGGTAGTTGCGCCGAATCACCTGGCCAAAATTGCCAGAGGCGGCCAAATGATGGTGCATGCCACCATCGGTCACCAGAAACACCTGCCCACGCGACACCTTTCGGTCAATCACCCGCGCCACATAAATGCCCGCCTCGCCCACCAGATAACGCCCGAGTTCCAGCACCAGCCGCGCCGCAGGTTGCGCACGCGCCAGATCCGTCTGCACCTGCACCAGGGCATCGGCCACCGGGGCCAGGTCCAGCGCCCGCTCACCCGGAAAATAAGGTATACCCCAGCCGCCCCCCAGGTTGACGTGGCGCACGGGTGCGGGGGCATCGTGCGCCAGGCGCAGCACCAGATCGAGTGATCGGTGCAGGCTCTCTGCAATGACTTCGCCCCGCAGGTTCTGCGAGCCGGGGTACACATGGAAGCCTTCGAACGCCAGGCCATCGTGGGCCATGCCACGCAACAGGGCCGGCACCTGCTCGGCGTCGATTCCGAAGGGCTTGGGCCCGCCGCCCATGTGCATGCCGGCGCCCCGCAACTCGAAATTCGGGTTGATACGCAATGCCACGCGCGCCGGCCGCCCGAGGGCCTGTGCGGCATCGGCCAGCACCCGCAACTCGCGGGCGGACTCCACATGCAGCAGCACACCCGCGGCCACCGCCTGGCGCAACTCGGCATCGCGTTTGCCCGGCCCGGCAAAACCGATGGCCTGGACATCGGCGCCGGCGTCCAGAGCCAGCTTGAGTTCACCAGCCGAGGCCACGTCCATGCCATCGACCAGGGGGCGCACCAAGCCCACCAGCGCCGGCATGGGATTGGCCTTGATGGCGTAGTGCAGGCGCACTTCTTGCGGCAGCACCTGGCGCACCGCGTGGATGCGCGCGGCAATCAGGGCGCGGTCGTAAGCGTAAAACGGCGTCTGGCCGACCCGCTCGGCCAGCAAGGACAGCGGCAGGCCGCCGACCTGCAGTTCATTGCGGGAGGTGTCGAATCGATCCATATTCCAGTATCCAGCGTTGGCGGTCCAGCTTGCCGTTGGGGCTGCGCGGCAGCGGCTGGGTAACCCAGTTCAGCACTTTGGGCAGCATGAACGCCGGCAGGTGCTCGCGGCAATGCGCCATAAGGGCCGCATTGTCCTGATCGACCATACCGCTGGCCGTGGGCGAAGCCAGCAGCGCCGCGCAGATGGCGCTGCCCAGCGCATCATGGGGCACCGCGTGCACCAGCGCTTCGGCAACCAGGCCGCTGGCGTACAGCACCTCTTCCACCTCGGTCGGGCTGACGCGGTAGCCCGAGGTCTTGATCATTTCGTCGCGCCGGCCCACGAAATACAGAAACCCGTCGGCGTCGCGGCGCACGGTGTCGCCCGAATACACCGCCAGCTCGGGCGCCCGCCAGTCGCCACCCACCGGCAGCAAGGCCTGCGGCCAGGGCTTGAAGCGGCGCGCGGTTTCTTCGGGCCGCCGCCAATACCCCAAGGCCACCAGCGGGCCGCGATGTACCAGCTCGCCGGGCTCGTCCACCGCACATTCACTGCCGTCCTCGCGCAGCACGCGCACCTCGGCGTTCGGTATCGCCCGCCCGATCGAATCGGGCCGCCGGTCCACCTCGTCGGGCGGCAGGTAGGTGGAACGAAACGCCTCGGTCAATCCATACATCAGATAGGGCGCAGCCGCTGGCGCCAGATCGCGCAAGCGCTGCAGCGTAGCCCGGGGCATGCGCCCGCCGGTGTTGGCCCAATAGCGCAGATGCTGCGTGGCACCGGCCGGCCATTCCAGCGCCGCCAGCTGCATGTACAGCGGCGGCACGGCGGTCAGGCCCGTGACCCGCTCGCGCACCATGGCCTGCAACACATCGCGCGGCAACAGGTAATTGAGCAGCACCACGCGCGCGCCCACCAGAAAGGCCGTGGTGAGCTGGCTGAATCCGGCATCGAACGACAGCGGCAGCACGGCCAGCAAGGTGTCGTCGGCGCTGTTGTGCAGGTAGCTCGCCACGCTGGTGGCACCGGCCACCAGATTGCGGTGCGACAGCACCACCCCCTTGGGCTGGCCGGTGCTGCCCGAGGTGTAAAAAATCACCGCCACATCGGTGTCCAGCAAGGCGGGCAGTTCAACCGGCGCAGTCGCCAACACACCAGGCCAGGCGTGCAAGGCCAGGCGGGCAGGCCAGGCGTCAGGAATGGCCTGCGCGAACCCGTCGCACAACACCACATGCCGCAAGCCGGGGCAGTGGGCCAGCACCGGGGCCAAACCCGCCAGCCGCGCAGCGGATGTCACCAGCACCTGCGCTTGCGCATCGTGCAGAATGTGCGCCACCTGCGCCGCTTTCAGCAAGGGATTCACGGGCACCAGCACGCCACCCGCAGCAGGCGCCGCAAAGCTGGCCACCACGGTTTCCACCCGCTTTTCCAGGTACACCGCCACGCGTGCACCGCGCTCCAGCCCCAGGGCCTGCAGGCCCGCTGCGCAGCGCTCCATCTGCGACTGCAGGTCGGCATACGACCAATGCCGCCCCTCTACCGTCAAGGCCTGGTGAGCAGGCCAACAGACGGCTGCCCGGGCCGGCAACTCGTGCAGCAAAACGGGGGGCACTCCCCTGTTGAAATCCGGCGCTTGGGGCATGTGGCGGATGGTAAGCCATTGCCACGCATCCCGGTGGTCAGCCACACGCAATCTGCGCCAGTCCATAGAATCCAGCCAACACTCCGCCACAAAAAAGTACTCGCCATGAACCTGACCGAACAAGTCCTGCACGTGCTCGACGGCGCACTCCACCTGCAAGGGCGCGCCGCCAGTTTCACGCGTGAAACCCCCCTGCTCGGCGCCCTGCCCGAGCTCGATTCCATGGCGGTGCTGGCCCTCCTAACCGGGCTGGAGAACCACTTTGGCGTCACCTTCAGCGACGATGAAATCCATGGTTCGGTCTTTGCCACCGTGGGCAGCCTGAGCGACCTGGTGGAGCAGGCGCGGGCCCGGCAAGCCACATGAGCCCTCCCGAGCGCGCTGCGCTGCCACAGGCATTCTTCCTGCCGACCGGCACCGGGCCGCGCTTTTGCCTGTTCCACCCCGCGCAAGGCGCCGCGCCGCAGGGGCGAGTTCTGTATCTGCACCCCTTTGCCGAAGAACTCAACAGCACACGCCGCATGGTGGCGCAGCAGGCGCGTACTCTCGCCCACGCTGGATACAGCGTGCTGCAGATCGACCTGCTGGGCTGCGGCGACAGCGCTGGCGACTTTGCCGACGCCACCTGGCCCGCCTGGCTGAGCGACGCGCAACTGGCCCACCGCTGGCTGGCCGAGCATGGCAGCGGCCCGCTGTGGCTTTGGGGCATACGCTCGGGGGCCTTGCTCGCAGCGCAACTGGCCAGCCTGCTGCACAACGAAAGCGAACCTGCCCACCTGCTGTTCTGGCAACCCGTGGCCAGCGGTCAGCAAATGCTGCAGCAGTTTCTGCGCCTGCGCACCGCCAGCCAGTGGCTGGGCGCCAACAACACCAGCGAGCCGCCGCCACCACAGGCGCTGGCACAAGGCCAGCCGGTCGACATTGCGGGCTATACCCTGAGCCCTGCCCTGGCCCAAGGCCTGGGCGACGCCCGCCTGCAGCCCCCCCGCATTGCCGCAAGCGGCGCGGCTCGTGTGGCTTGAGGTGTCCCAACAAGAAGCCCCCACACTGAGCCCCGCTGCCGACAAGCCACTCACCGCCTGGCGCGCAGCCGGTTGGCAGGTGCAGGCACAGGCGGTAAGCGGCCCGGCCTTCTGGCAAACCGTGGGTCCCGACGAAGCCCCGGCCTTGATTCACGCCACGCTGACAGCAGTTGCCACGTATACCGGCACGCCACCGCCATGAACGCCCCGGAACAGCCCCTTCAGATTGCGGGCCACGGCTTCGACATGCTGGGCATTCTCAGCCTGCCCGCGTCCGGCACGCCCGTCCAGCGCACAGGCGTGGTGATTGTGGTGGGCGGCACACAGTACCGCGTGGGCAGCCACCGGCAGTTCGTGCGGCTGGCGCGCCACCTGGCCACGGCCGGCTACCCCGTGCTGCGCTTTGACCTGCCCGGCATGGGTGACAGTCCGGGCGAACCCGTGCCGTTTGAAGACACAGCCCCCCACATCGCTGCCGCCATTGGAGCCATGCAACTTGCGGCCCACGTAGACCGCACCGTGCTCTGGGGCCTGTGCGACGGCGCCTCGGCCAGCCTGCTGTATGTGCAGGCCACGCAAGACCCGCGCGTGACGGGGCTGGCGCTGCTCAATCCCTGGGTGCGCTCCGAAGCAGGCCTGGCACGGGCGCAGGTGAAGCACTACTACCGCCAGCGCCTGCTGGAATCTGGCTTCTGGCGCAAGCTGTTGCACGGCGGTGTGGGCTGGAGGGCGCTGCACGGGCTGTGGAAAAACCTGCGCACCATGCGCCAGACCACAGCACAGTCACTCACATTTCAAGAGCGCATGGCGCAGGGCTGGCGAGCGTTTCCCGGCCCTATCCTGCTGCTGCTGAGCGAGCGGGACCTGACGGCGCAGGAATTCGCAGAACACGCGAACAGCCATGCGGGCTGGGCTGGCTGGGCCCAAAAAGCCACCCTCACCCGGCACACGCTCCCCCGGGCCGACCACACCTGCTCTGCGCCCCAGTCACAGCAAGCTGTGCAAGCCCTGGTAAGGGACTGGCTGGGCTCGACGGCACACCCGCAACCACGCTCTTGAACGGCTCGCCGGTGGGTGAGTTGGTGGCAGCATGGTGTCGAGAAAGTTGACATCCGGCGCACTACGCTCTGCCTTGTCGGCACGCCACACCTCCTAACCCCTTGAATTTTCTCGTGATTTTCACCCCGCCACGGATTGGCACAGTTGGTGCTTTGTAACGCTCGTTGCTGAAGTGCTTGAGCATGCAACCACCTCGTCACTCAGGCAACACGTAGGCAAACGCATCAACCATCTGAACAAACTGGAGGTCATCATGTTGTTTAAAAAATTGGCGATATCCCTCACCGTAGCCGCAAGTGCTCTCGGCTTCGCAAGTGGCGCCCAGGCTGTGCCTGTGGCACTTGAACTGGCTCTGTTGGTGGACGTTTCTGGAAGCGTCGATGCCGGCGAATACGCCCTGCAAAAACAGGGATATGTCAACGCTTTCAACAATGCAACCATACAGAGCGCCATCGCTTCTTTCGCCAATGGCATTGCAGTGACTTACATTGAATGGTCAGGCGCCGCTCAACAGTCGACCGAAGTGGCGTGGACCCATATCACGGATGCCGCTAGTGCTTCAGCTTTCGCGGCGGCCATCAGCGGCGCCACTCGTAACTTCGGCGGTTCGACTGCACCAGGAAGCGCCATCAACTATGCAGTGACTGGGATGTTTTCGAACACCTTCGATTCAACCAGACAAGTCATCGATGTCTCGGGTGACGGTGAGCAAAATGACGGCGCTAACACTGCTACTGCGCGCAACGCCGCCCTTGCAGCGGGCGTGGACGCCATCAACGGCCTGGCCATTGGTGGTCTGGCCCTCGAAGCTTGGTACAACACCAACATCAAGGGCGGTGCCAACGGCTTCGTGGTTCGGGTGGATGATTTTGCAGATTTTTCTACCGCAGTAACCAACAAGATCGGACGCGAAATCCAGCAAGTACCAGAACCAGGTTCCCTGGCGCTTCTGGGCTTGGCCATGGCAGGGTTGGTGTTCTTTAACCGCCGCAGGAACGCGTATTGAGCCTCGGTTGTGCATTTTCTTGAATGAAGAAGGCGACCTCCGGGTCGCCTTCTTCATTCAAAGCTGCAAGCACAGGCACTCGCACCCTAAGCGGCGCGCCATTTCATGGCGCTACAGCATATCCAAGCATCCCTGAAGACATTTTTTGATCAAGAAAGTGCTTTGAAAACCCTTTTTTGATTCCCCTCAGAGAAAAAACCCTCGAGAGTCAGAAGATTTGACAAATCGAGCAACCGTTCAATAGAGTTTTTTGGAAAGCCATCGGGGCTGGACCACTGGCGGCACTGACGCTAAAGTACCGGCTGGTCCAAAAGCCGGCAGTGCGAAGGCCGGCCTCCAGAGCGGGCAGCCAGTTTCTGGCGTCATCCAGCGGTTGCAGCCGCAACACGGCGCTGCCGGGTAGCCGCCGCAAGGCTTTTACCGCCGCTTGCCACTGCAGGGCCGAAAGTTCGTGGACAGATTCAGCCGAGCCCACGGGACCATAAAGGCCGCTGTAGTAATTGCTCAGAGCGACCAGTGGGCCACCAGGCCGTTGCTGCATCAAATGAAAATGGGCTGCCTAGCCGCACGGCGCTGAAGGCAGCTGCCAGGCCCGGTGCTGATGGGGCGGCTACTCGAAACCATGGGCCAGCAGGTTGGCAAACCAGGCCTCGGTCTCGAACAGGTCGCCGGACATGCTGCCGCCCTGCCTTGGTCGCTCAGCGGCCGATGGCCAAGTAGTCAAACCCCTGGGCACGCACCAGCGCAGGGTCGAACAGGTTGCGGCCGTCCACGATGAGCGGCTGCTTGAGCCGCGCCTTGATCAGGTCAATGTCCGGGCTGCGGAACTCTTTCCATTCGGTCACGATGACCAGCGCGTCTGCCCCCACCAGGGCCTCGTTGGGGGACTGCGCATAACGGATACGCGGCTCGTCGCCCAGCACGCGCCGCCCTCTTTGGAAACACCGTCGAAATTTATTACACACCGATCGTTGCACCGCACAAAATTCATCGCAAACCATTGATTTCATTGGATTTTCAAAGCTGGCATGCAACATGCATTCTCAGTGCACACCGCAATCCAGCGGTCATCTGTAGCACCCTTTGAACCCAAGGAGCACGATATGAAGTTCTTTAGCAAAGCCCTGACAGCAGGCGCACTGGCAGTGGCCGCGCTGGCTGCCGCACCAGCCAATGCAGCGTTCGTCGGATCTATTCCCGGTGGAGCCGCTACCAACGACTACCTCGGGGCCATTGGCAGTGGACCCGTTCAAGGCTGGTTCAACGCCGACCTCTACCTGTTCGGTGGGCCCGCCAACATTTCTGTGCAGTTTTTCGGCGGCGAAGGCACCTACAGCAACTCCTTCACTTTTGGCGCCTGCGGGTTTACCCATGCTGGCGGAAACACAATCCTTGCCGGCGGCGCCCAAGTCGGATCGACTTGCAACCTGACCAACGTAGCCTCTGGCTTGCTCAACTTTTTCTTCACAGGCATGAACGGGGCACCGACTCTTTTTAACGGTGCCAACAACGGCGATGTTTCGCAGGCTGTGCCCAACTTTTTCGTCACACTCGGCAACGCCTTCGACACTAACTTGGCTGATGGCACACCCAGCTCAGGCCAGGTTGCCTGGCTCTTCCTGGATGACGGTGGCGCCAGCGGTGACGACAACCACGACGACTTGGTGATCCGGTTGGCACTGGAAGGCGGCAGTTTTCAGGTTCCCGAGCCGACCAGCCTCGCACTGCTGAGCATTGCCTTGCTGGGCCTGGGTGCCAGCCGCCGGAAAAATGCAACGAAGTAAAGCCATCCAAGCGGAGGGAGTCGGTGCCCTTGGCAAGACAGTCCGTGACAAAAGGAGGGGTGCCAAGCACCCCTCTTTTCTTTCCGTTTCGCTCAGCACAACGGGCTTGGTACCCGGCCCCACCACCCTCAATCCATGAGGCGTTTTTTCGCGAGCCCCAGCGCATGCCGCCCGGCGCCCCAAAGTCCGGACAGGCGCTTGCGGTCAAACGCCACCAGCCCGACACGCTCGCGCCGCAGGGCCATCCAGTCGGCCTTGTAGGTGTCGTCGCCGCTGAGGTAGTCCACCTCCTGCACCTTGTCCACATCCATGGCGTGCTGCATCAGCGCCGCCGTAAGCACGGAGCCGGCGGACAGCCTGTCTTGCCCCTTCACGTAAGCCAGCTTGTAGATGTTGGCCTTGGCGCCAAAGACCAGCCAGACCTGCGCGGCCAGGGGTTGATCGTTGAGCCACAGCACGCCCAGCCGCAGCCAGCCCTTGCGCGCTGCCAGGCGGACAAGGGCTGGCATGAAATCCGAGCATGGCTCGGGCTGCTTCCAGCTCTGGGCATAGACAGCCTGGTAAGCCGCCAACGCAGTGTCGAGCGCAACGGCATCCGCGGGCGCACCAGCGGTCACGATATCGATGCGCCAGGCGCCAGCTTTCTGCAAGCGGCGCCGGCCGCGCTCCACGCTGTGCCGCAGGACTGAAGGCCGGTCGGCCCAGTAGAGGGCGAACCCGCCAGCGGGCACGGGCTGGCACCAGTTGCCAAAGGCGAAGTACCGGCTGGTCCAATAGCCGGCGGTGCGAAGACCGGCCTCCAGCGCGGGCAGCCAGTGGCTGGCGGCATCCAGCGGCTGCAGCCGCAGCACGGCGCTGCCGGGCAGCTGTCGCAAGGCCTCGGCTGCGGCGTGCCACTGCGTTGCCGAGAGTCCATGCACCGCTTCGGCCGAGCCCACGGGACCATAAAGACCGCTGTAGTAATTGCCCAAAGCGAGCAGTGGGCCGCCAGGCCGTTGCTGCATCAAGTGAAAGTGGGCTGCTTCGCCGCACGGCGCGGCAGGCAGCTGCCAGGCCCGGTGCTGATGGGGGGGCCGCTCGAAACCATGGGCCAGCAGATTGGCAAACCAGGCCTCTGTCTCGAACACGTCGCCGGGCATGCCGCCGCCCTGCCTGCTTCGCTCAGCGGCCAATGGCCAGATAGTCAAACCCCTGACTCCGCACCAGCGCAGGGTCGTACAGGTTGCGGCCATCCACAATGAGTGGTTGTTTGAGCCGTGCCTTGATGAGGTCAAAGTCCGGGCTACGGAACTCTTTCCATTCGGTCACGATAACCAGCGCGTCCGCCCCCACCAACGCATCGTTGAGCGCCTGCGCATAGCGAACGCGTGGCTCGTTACCCAGCACGCGTTGCGCTTCGGGCATGGCCACCGGATCGTAAGCGGTGACCGTGGCACCGGCGGCCAGCAGGTCGGCCACCAGATCCAGGCTGGGAGCTTCGCGCATGTCATCGGTGTTGGGTTTGAACGCCAGGCCCCACACAGCAAAATGCCGGCCCGTGAGATCGTCGCCCAGGCGTTGCTTGATCTTGCGGCCGAGCACGTGTTTTTGCGCCTCATTGGCCGCTTCCACAGCCATAAGCACTTTTAGGTCCAGGTCATCTTCGCCGGACGCGGTTTTGATAAGGGCTTTCACGTCCTTGGGAAAACATGAGCCGCCGTAGCCGCAGCCCGGGTACAGGAAGTGATAGCCAATGCGCGGGTCTGAGCCCATGCCCTGGCGCACCATTTCAATGTCGGCACCCAGTTTTTCCGCCAGGTTGGCCAGCTCGTTCATGAAGCTGATGCGCGTTGCCAGCATGGCGTTGGCGGCGTATTTGGTCAGTTCGGCACTGCGCGCGTCGGTCACGATCAGGCGCTCGCGGTTGCGCTGGAACGGCGCATAGAGTGCGCGCATGAGCAAAATGGCTTGCTCGTCGGACGCGCCCACGATGATGCGGTCGGGGCGCATGAAATCTTCCACCGCCGCGCCTTCCTTGAGGAACTCGGGGTTGGACACCACCGCGAAAGGCGTCTGCACGCCGCGCTGGCGCAGTTCGTCGGCAATGGCTGCGTGCACCTGGTCGGCCGTGCCCACCGGCACCGTGCTCTTGTCCACCACCACCTTGTAATCGGTCATGAGGCGGCCAATGTTGCGCGCCGCCGCCAGCACATATTGCATGTCGGCCGAGCCGTCTTCATCAGGCGGCGTGCCCACCGCAATGAACTGGATGGTGCCGTGCTGCACGGCGCGCGCCACATCGGTGGTGAAGTGCAGGCGCCCAGCCGCCACATTGCGCTGCACCATGTCCTGCAGGCCGGGTTCGAAAATAGGGATGCCACCTGCCTCCAGAACGCGAATCTTCTCGAGGTCGAGGTCCAAACACAGAACATCGTTGCCGACTTCAGCCAGGCAAGCCCCGCTGACCAGCCCCACATACCCTGTCCCGATTACTGTAATTTTCATGACACCTGTTTAAAAAAAGCCATACCACTTGGGAATGCAACAAATGCATCATAGCCACGGCATCAGGTTGAACGCACTCGTGCAAACAGTGCACCAGGCTGCCACAACTTGCCAAGTTGCACGTACAACGTGGGCAAAAGAGCAAAGCAAAATTGCCATGGAAGTTGAATCTGCAATGCCGCCCCATCAAAGCGCGGGAGCCAATTTTTCAGGAGCGTGCAACCAAAAAAACCCCTGCGCAGATCAACACCACACCCCCCACCCGCAGCGGCGAAACCTGCTCGCCCGCCATGAGCCCCACCACCACAGTCAATGCAAACCCCAGCCCGACAAGCGGGTAGGCCTTGCTCACGTCCCATTTCGACAGCACGCCCAGCCAGACGACCGCCCCCAGGGCATAGAGCAGAAAGCCCCCCAAGACATACTTGTTGGCAATCACCGACGCGATATTGCCCAGCGAATATGGCTGGGCCATTGCTTCCCGCACCCCCTGGTCTGACATGCCGGCTTTCAGCGCAAACTGCGCAGCCACCGACAGCGCGACGCTCAACAGGGCAATCGCAAAGGTGTTCATGGCTGAAGCTCCAAAGTAACAAAATAAGCAGCCATGGCTGCACCAATCATGGCGATCACCGTTAGGCGGCTGCCCCGATCTTTGATGGCATAGACAACCGGATCGTCGTGCATCTCGCCGCGTGAAGTCTTGACCCACAGGCGGGCCATCCAATACACCAGCCCAATAGCCACCAGCCACAGCATTTTCGGGGTGGCGTAACGTGCCTGGGTCTCGGGGGCGCTGATGAACAGGCCGAACACCACCACGGCACAAAGCGCAGCGCCAACACCTAGCGGCCAAAGCACCACCAGGTCGCTGACCCTGTAGTCGCGTCCCCGGGTAGCACCCGCGCCGACCTCGTTCAACGACACCAGCTCGGCACAGCGCTTGACCAACGCCAGACTCAGAAACAGGAAGGCCGAAAACGCCAGCAGCCAGGAACTGATGACCACACCGATCACCACGGAGCCCGCCAGTATGCGAATGGTGTAGAGCAGCGACAACATGAGCACGTCCATCAACACGTATTCCTTGATCACCCAGCTGTAGAGGCTGGTCAACACCAGGTAGGTCACCAGCATCCCCAAAAAGCCGTGCGATACCGCGCTGGCTACCCCAAGCGACAGCCCCAGAACCACGCCCGCCACAAGGAGCCCATGCAGGATCGGCAGCGCGCCACAGGCAAAAGGGCGCAGACGCTTGCGGGGGTGAGCACGGTCGCTTTCGAGGTCCCACAGGTCGTTGACGATATAGGTCGCTGATGCAGCGAAGGAAAAAGCCAAGAAGGCCAGCACTACGCTGCCCAGCTTGTTGATGTCGGCAAATGCGAACGTGGTGAGCAGAGGCACGAAAAGCAACAGGTTCTTGATCCATTGGTGCACCCGCAATGCCCGCAGCCACACGGCCACGCCACTGCTCAGCTTCGGGTATTCGCGTTCAATCGGCACCTCGCACCGCACCTGCGCCGCCGTGCGTTGCGCCACACCCACCAGGATCGCCGCCCGGGCCTGCTTCCAGATGGGAAGGTCAGCCTTGGAATCGCCCGCATACACAAAAGCCCCGCCCACGTTTTCCTGGATCGCCTTGAGTTTCGCCAGGCCCTTCAGGTTGTTTCCAGCGTGGGTGGCAAGCACCTTGTCAAAAATGCCAAGGTGCCTGGACACCTCCTCGGCGGTCGTGTGATGCGCCGCCGTGGCAAGGACGATCTGGCGGCCCCTGGATTTTTCCTCATGGAGATACGCCAGCAACGGTGCGCAATAGGGGATTTTTTGGGCGTCAATGGTGACGCGCTTTGAGATGGCCTCCTTGAACCCTGCCCGGCCCCGCATCAGCCACAGCGGCAGGCACAGGAGGCTCATCGGAGAATGCCTGAGCAGGCGGACCAATGACTCCTGCAAGGTGTCGGTGGGCGTGAGGGTGCCGTCCAAGTCCACGACCAACGGCATGTTCGATGTATCCCCCATCCGCCCCTCCTTCACTGTGTGAGGCAAGTTGTAGCAGATATCCCGAAAAATCCCGCTTTCTTTCTGCACGCTGCAGCCCCACAGATCATAAAGAAAATGGGCTAAAACGCACGTCAATAAAGCGCTGAAAGCTATTTAAATCATAGCATTCCAGCGAATTGCAATGCGGACAACGCCAACCGGCACGGCAGGGTGCCATTGGCAGCGATTCAAACTTGCGCCGGTCGCGGGCCCGCACAAGCCAGTTAACACAAATATGTTTGAAGATGTTGCAGGCGAGTGGGGCAGTTCATACCCATCTTTCGGCGTGTATGCCCGCGTTAAATGCAGTAGCAGCATTGTTAAAGCAGATGGCGATTTTTTAGCTGACTTATTCAACCCAATCGCACACCTAACCTGGGTTGAGTGCTACACGTTTTTCGCTTTGGGCATCATGCGCTCAAGGTTCTTTCAAGTTCTTCGAACAGCACCCATCCACAGTCTAAAACAAGGCAAAACTCGATTTCTGGCTGTGACAACCAGTTTCGTCTGAGATCGCACCCTCTCGGACAATCGATCGTCTGCTGCAGGCCGAAACGAGCATTTTCGGTAACCAATACCCGCAAACCCCACATGTTGCGCGACCCAGTTATTGCTGGCGCGCCGCCATTTCGACCTGGTTCCATGGCGTCACCCTGCATAGGCATAAACCTTATGCCGCCACTCCTGCAAAACCTCCAATTGAACGATCCAATTCACATGATCACCGAGCCCACTCATCCCACCACAATCAGACACGATTGTCGCAACGGAATTACAAGCCTGCTCCTTTTAGTAACCCTGTCCGCGTGCGGGGGGGGGCAGCGACAGCGCTGCAGTCGGAGTCGAGTCCGCGCAAGCGTCAGAATCCGCACTGGAACTGCAGCGACAACGGCAGCGCCCATCGTCTTCAACGTCCACCCAAGTTGCAGCAACGCCGGGCATTATTTCAACCCCGGGCATCGTTCCAGCTCCAGCTCCAGCTCCAGCTCCAGCTCCAGCTCCAGCTCCAGCTCCAGCTCCAGCTCCAGCTCCAGCTCCAGCCCTACCACCGGCCCCGGCCCCGATTGCCAAAGCCCCATTCAGCTGCGCTGCCGGTGCCATCACCTGCGTCGAGGTGGCATCCACCAGTTCTCAGGCGCAGGCCAGCCTGCCAGTCACCTTTGGTCAACCCTTCAAGGCGGGCGACTGGTTGCACACAACGCAAGGCCTTGTGGCACAGGTAGGCGGAGCAACCATTCCCCTGCAGACCGACGAGATCTCGTCGCACCGCGACGGCTCCGCCCGTTTCGCCGTGCTCAGCGCCCAGTTGAGCAACGTCCAGCCGGGCGAAGCACGCATCATCAACATCTTCCCAGGCGCCAAAACCAGCAGCACCCCCAGCGTGCCCGCAGCCCCTGACTGGAACCTGGAACTCGAAGCCCAGGTGTATGACGCCAACGGCAATGTGACCTCCACGCTGGTGGCACAACCCCAAACCCAACTGGCCACGCAAATCGCCAACAACACCGGGCGCCGCCTGGCTGGCGCCGTGGCCACCGAGTACACCGTGGCCCTGCCCTTGAAGGACAAGGCCACCGGCGCCCCGCACCCGCACCTGAGCGCCCGGCTGCACACCCGCCTGGTGGACAACGGCCAGCGCATCCGCACCGACGTGGTGATGGAAAACACCCGCACCTGGACGGCCAACCCCGGCAACATCACGTATTCGTTCGCTGTGAAGCGCAACGGCAGCACCATCTACACCCAACCCAAGTTCACCCACTACCACCATGCGCGGTGGCACAAGGTGTTGTGGACGGGTTCGTCGGCCGAGCCGCAGGCCCGGGTGCGGCACAACATGCCTTACTTCATGGCGAGCAAGGCGGTGTGGAATTACGACTTGGGTCTGACTATTCCCGACTCAGCCATAGAAAGGCAATATTCGCTCCTGACACAGCGCCGCGCTGAGCAAGCCAGTTTAGGCCCGATGGCCAATCTGATGCTCACGGCTTATTTCCCGACGACAGGTGGACGAATGGAAATTGGTCCTTACCCGCAATGGACGGCGATGTACCTCTTGAATCAAGATTCGCGACTACGAGAAGTCATGCTAGCCAATGCTGACGCAGCAGCCGCGGCTCCCACTCACTATCGGGATGAAGGCACAAAAAACCCGATCGAAATCAGCAAATATCCGAAGGTAAACTTGTCAACCGAAGGACCATCGGAGCCCTTGCTGCCCGCCGTCGTCAATGGAACGACCATTTGGACGCCGGATACGCCGCACCAAGCATCTTTCGCATACGTACCTTACTTAATCACCGGTGATGCCTTTTATCTCGACGAAATTCAGTTCTGGGCAACTTGGAATGTGGCCGCTCGCAATCCCGGTTACCGGATGATGGAGAAAGGGATTTTTTACAGTGAGCAGGTAAGAGGCCGCGCCTGGGGTATTCGATCACTAGGAGAGGCGACACGAGCTACGCCCGACAATCACCCTCTGCGGGGCTATTTTTCCAACCTGCTGCAATACAACGTCGACTGGTTGGTTCAGAACTATCCAAACGCCGCGCAAAGCCCAGAAGCTCCTCCCATGGGAATGATGCCGCAGACAAGCGCACCATACGTCACGAGCCCTTGGCAGAATGACTTTGTCACAATTGTTCTTTCGCAACTCGTCGAGAATGAAGTTCCCAATGCAGCGACCTACTTGAACTGGATAACGCGGTTCACGGTCGAGCGCTTCAACAAACAGAGCGAGGGTTATTGCACCGCTTATGCCCCGGCGTATGACGTCTACGACCTCGATAGCAACAACCAAACAATCAACAGCTGGGCACAATTGTTCCAGCGGAACTGGCCAGGCGTCACCTGCAGTTCAGATCTCGCCATCATGGGTTCCCCCAATGCGGCGGATGGCTATGCAGCTTACTCAAGGGGGATGCTTGGCGCTGCAACCAACGCAGGAGTGATCAATGCCTCTTCGGCCTACACGAGGTGGAAACAACTGACCAGCGGCATGGATTCAACTATGGCTGCCGATCCGACCTGGGCAATCGTTCCCCGATAAATAAACTACCAAATGGTCCGCAAGCACCGGGCCATTCCTGCAAGCGAAGGCTTAACAAAAAAGCTTTCCCAAACAAGGCGCCTCGCGGCGCCTTTGTTTTTTGACGACGCCATAATTTCCGATAATTCCAAAAGCTTCCAACTCCGATTTGCTCGAGCCGTTGCTATCAGACGCTCATCACTCAAAACCGCCTCAGCATGGTTCAATGCCATGATCCCGTACAACAAGCGATCGCGCGCATCAATCGATCGCGCCACACTCACGTGCTGGCTCACATTAGCAGAGGCAGTCGGCACGTTTCGATACAAAGCTTTACGGGACGCGTCTGCCACGCGAAAACAGAAATCGTGGTCCTCCGCAAACCGAAGGTGCTCCCAGTAGTGGCCAGATACATCGACCAATGCCTTCTTCACAACCAACGAGTCACAGGAAATAATTCTGTGCCTCAAAAATTGACTCAGCGCATTGTGATCCACTTCAAATATATCTTGAAAACCGGGAGCCCTCCGCCGTCTTAGCATCGAGAAGCTTCCATACATACCTTGGTTCAGCACCTCGTCACCATGATGGGTCTGCAGGTCTGCCCAAAACATATCAGCACCGGATGCGTCCATGCTATCGCAAGCAATTTCCAAGTGATCTGTTCTGATCCAGCGATCGTCGTCATCACAAAAGGCAATGAATCTTCCTTGAGAAGCAACCATTCCACGGTTTCTGGCAGCACCCGGCCCCTTGCTTTTGTCAGAGGGGTCTTTCTCTATGAAGCGAAAACGCTCGCCATGTTTGCGCATCAACTCCTGATAATGCAAAAGATGGGACTCGTCCGAACCATCATCAACAGCCACAACCTCTATGTCTTTTTCACTCTGAGCAGATATATCCATCAACAGAGCAGCAATATCATCAGATCGATTGAAGGTGGGAATGACGACAGAGACCCGAACACTCATTTAATCACTCCAACACCATCAAGCAAGTGTGCGACGCCAACTTTTTGTGCACAAGCTTTTAGTTCAAAATTTCCATTCAAATCACGAGACAAATCACGAAACTCATTATTTGGAGATATCCGCTTGTATCCTTCAAATTTGATCTGAGAAAAATGCCCTGCACTAAATTCATTTTCCTTCACAGCCAAGACCTTGCCACCATAGCGCCGTTTCCAGTAATAAATACCGGTTCCATGATCCCAGTAGTAATCAGAAAGCTGCGGATCATCTGAGTTGACCGAGCGATTTCGGTGAGACTGGAAATTGAGCCACCAACCACAACCCCTCTCGTATTGATCACGGCTAGCTGAACGCGTGGTGCAACCGATCAACTCCCAATAACGGCGGTGGCTCAGGAAAAAGAGGTCGCGCCACCCAGCAGTGCTGACAGCCACAGTGGCGCCATCGGGAAGATCAGCGAACAGCTTGGCCATCTCACGCATCTTGAACTCTGGCAGCAAGAGATCTGAGTGCCAAAAAGCAATGCGGTCCACAAACAAAAAGGCGAACTCCAGGGGAAAGTGCGGGTACAGCACCGGCAACTGCAGATCGGCGTTGAAATCAACCACCACCGCGCCCGGCACCACATGCTCTGGCACCCCCACCCTCGGGTCAAACCCCACCACTGGGGTCCATCCAGCGTTCTTCACCAATCTCTGCTGCAAAAGACACCAGTCCGAGTCGACGTTCCAACAGAGCCACGGGCGTTGCACCCCCGACAATGCCGTCGCCCATTTTTCGGCGGCACGAAAGATGGGTGCAACGTCGTCGCCCCAAGCCTCCCAGTTGCCCATTCCTCGTCGGTATTCAGTAGACCGTTTGTCCATCTTCTTGCCTAGCGTTGAGTCAGCGCATCCCGCTCGCAAACCAAGTGGCACAGGCCACTGCGTGTGATGCACTAAATAACTGGGTCAACCTTGACAGAGTCAGCCTTGCACGAGTCTCGTGAGGCAGCCCCAACAAAGGTTGTCTTGAGCACGAGAGCCACTTTAACTAGTAAGCAAGTGGAGTGCGCTATTTTTCTCGCGACAAAACCGATCGGCTCAGGAAAAGATGTGTGCGCCAAGACTAACCCTGTAGCATTCGCTGCCTGAGCATCGCTCAGGTGGCCCATCTGGTCTTTGGAAACTGTCCACGTGTCCTCGGTTCGCCAAAAAGTCGCCCTGCAATTCATCGTCAGCAACCTGGCCCTGGTGGCCAACTTTGTACTGACCATCGTGCTGGCACGCCTGCTCAGCCCACAAGACATCGGCATTTTTTCCATGAGCGCTGTGCTCATGACGGTGGCCCATGTGTTTCGCGACTTCGGCGTCACTGCGTTCATCCGGCGCGAGAAGGAACTGACCCCCGAGAGCCTGCGCAACGCGCTCGGCGTGCTGCTGGTCACCTCCTGGAGCGTGGCGGCGGCCATGTACCTGAGTGCACCGTACTGGGCGTACTTCTTCCACGAAGCGCGGGTTGTGCCCGTAGTGCAGGTGCTGGCCCTGGGCTTTGTGTTCATTCCCTTTGGGGCCATTCCCATGGCCATCATTTCGCGCGAGATGGCCGTGGAGAAGTCGGCACGCATCACCGCGGTGACCACCGTGGTGTATTTCGGAGCCTCGGTGGGACTGGCCCTGGATGGGTTTGGCCCTATGACCATGGCCTGGGCCAACCTGATCAACATCCTCGTCACCGGGGCCATGGCCCGCTGGGCGGTAGCCCGCCCCCTGCCCTGGTTGCCGGCCTTCCACCAACTCAAGGGCATCGTGCACTTCGGCCTGGGCAACCTGCTGACGGCCCTGTTGAAGGCCGCCGACAGCGCCCTGCCCGACATATTGCTCGGCCGGTGGATGACACCCACCGCAGTGGGCCTGTTCAGCCGCGCCAACTCTACCGTGAACATGGTGAGCACAGCCCTCCTGCCCACAGTCAACTACTTCGCCTTGCCCTACATGGCCAAGGTGCACCACGCCAACGGACCAGTGGCCGGGGAATACCTTCGAGCCACATCGCTGATCAATGCGCTGATACTGCCCGCACTCGCCGCCATTGCAGTGCTGGCGCACGACATCGTGAGTTTGCTGTATGGCAACGCGTGGCTGCAGGCCGTGCCCGCCATCCCGTGGCTGTGCCTGGCCTATGCAATCAACAGCTTGTTTACGCTCAGCGCCCCGGCCCTTACCGGCGTGGGCAAGCCTTGTGCCGCTATCGGGCCCAACGCCTTGTTGGTGGTGACCAAGGTGGCGTGCGCTGCGTGGCTGATGGACGGCACCCTGGGCACCTTCGCCCTGGCCATGGCGCTTGGTCAGTTGCTGAGCGTGCCGTACAACTTGTGGATTCATGAGCGGCACCTGAACCTGGGATGGGCCACATGGACCCGGAGCACCTTGCCTGTGCTGGCGCACGCACTGCTGGTGGGAGGCGTTTGCCTGGGCATCCGCGGTGCGTTGCCCCTCGGCCTGGCCCCGTGGGCGGCTATATTGATAACGGGTGTTGGTGCAGCGGCTGCATTCCTGGCTGGCTGCTTCCTGCTTTCGCTGCCCATGGCCGACGAGTTAAAGCGAATGCAGAAAACCCTGTTACAGCACAGGCAGAAGACATGACGCCGTGCCGCTCTACGTGGAACAGGTTGCACTCAAACGCTTTGCAGCATTAGGCCGCCCCGATCGCACGGAGTACAAGGTTTACAGAAATGATGCCGTCGCCCATACCCTCAAGGCAGCCATGAGCAACCCACGAGTCTCCGTCGTCATCCCGGTGCGCAATGGCAAGGACTACCTGCAGGAAGCCCTGGACAGCGTGCTGCAACAATCGTTCACCGACCTTGAGTTGCTGCTGATCGACGACGGCTCCACCGATGACGACTACGACAGATACGCCCTCCAGGACGAACGCATACGGGTGATTCATCTGACGGGCACTGGCGTTTCGCGGGCGCGCAATGCAGGCATGGCCCAGTCGCGTGGCGAGTTGATCGCCTTTCTCGATGCCGACGACGTCTGGTTTCCCGGCAAACTGCAGGCGCAGGTCAGGTACTTTGACGAGCACCCGGATGTAGGCGTCGTCTTTGGCAAGTTCATTCGGTGGCATGCCCTGCCTGAGGGCGGGTTTGCGCCGGCCAGTTCGCTGATACAAGACGCGAGTCACCTCACGACGGCAGAGCCCGAACGGTCGGGGTGGCTGTACACGAGGCTGCTCGATGGCTTGCTGGTGGGCATGAACACCGCCGTGGTGCGACGGTCGGTGTACGAAGCAATCGGTGGTTTCAACGAGGCCATGCGGCAGGGCGAGGACTACGATTTCTGGCTCAAGGCTTCCCGCATTGCCCAGATGCATTCATTGGAGGGCAATGTCGCGCTCTACCGCATTCACTCCGCCAGCGCCATGCACAAGCTGAGCGAGGACAACCAGCTCTCCATCCTCCTGAAGATGGCGACTATGCGATGGGGCTTGAACGACCAACACGGCAACCAGGCCTCATCAGACGCCTTCAAGAAGCGGGTGGCCATCACCCACTTTGACCATGCCTATTCCCATTTCTGGCATGGCGATCTGGCGGTGGCGAGACGGCATTTCCAACAATCTCTATCGGGTGAGCACCGACGATTCAGGTCCATTCTTTACCTAGCCATTTCAAACCCAGCCATCAAGAAAATCATCGATCTCGCGCTGAACCGATCCCATTAGAACCAGAATCAACAACAAAAATGAATGCATCCCAAGAAAGTGCACGCTACGTTCTTTATGGTGCCGTCGCCAACAAACCCATTCAGTCGGCGTCGGACACCAAGACGTGGATAAAAACGATCCTCGACCGGATCGCATTTCGCCTGGGATACACGGCCAAACTGAACTATAGAAATTACACAGCCTCGTACACCTACAACCGCGGCGATCACTCGATCATCGTGGCCACCGCCCAACAACTGAAAAAGCTCAAACCCCAGGGCAACATCGTGACCGTCAACTGGGAGGACTTGGGCTCCAGCGGCCTCAGCAGCGACGACAAGGTGTTGGTATGCGGCAGCGGGTATTTTTTTCCCAATCCTGAGGGCGTCTTTCCCAGGCGCCTGCACCAAGACCTGCAAGCCATCGAGCAGTCCGGTGCAGAACTGCACTTTCTGGGCGTGGGCTACAACTACCTGCTCGATTGGCGGCCGTCCAATGAATCGCGGCTGCCAAAGGAATCGGTGGACCTGCTCCGGCGACTCCTCACCCGGGCCGCAACCCTCACGGTGCGCGACGAGAACACGCGAAAATTCCTGGCCAACTACACCGGCCAGGACATCGCCGTGATTGGTGACCCCGCCCTGTTCCTGGAAACCCGCTCACCCGTCCACCCGGAAGACTGCAAGAGCGCCAAACCCAGAATCGGCATCAACATTCCTTTTCACGGGCATGAACCCACGGAGTGGATCAAAAAGTACCTCAAGGAATTTGTCGCGACCTTGAAGAAGCTCCAGCAGGCCACGGACTGCGAGTTCACCTACTTCGTGCATTACGACTCAGAAGTGCTGATCGCCGCCCTCATCCGGGACCAAGGGCTTTCCATCGCGATGGTCAACACAGATGCCGCCGAGCTGCCCGACGAGTACGCCAAGATGGACCTGCACATCGGCGGCATGCTGCACTCCTGCATTATCGCCACCGCGGCCGGCACACCCTGCATAGGCCTGGCGTACGACGAAAAGCACTTCGGCTTCTTCGAGCTGATGAAGCGGGGCGAGTACTGCCTGAGAGCCAATCCAATCAATCTCGGCGTGCTGCTACAGAAATCATTTGAACTTCTCCAAAATTCAGCACGCGAGCGGACGAAGATTAAAACACAACGACAAGAACTTCTGGCAAGTTACTTGCGGACACTCAAAAGCATCGCCCCCTAAATTATCAACGAGGAACACTAAGGGATATAAAACTTTTCAACTTTTCCTGCACCGCATCGGTCATCCGACCGATGAGTAGAGTTAAAAATATCTCGCCAAAACACCGCCAAGCGAACCTCGAAAAATGAGTTGATGAAATATGCAACAGCTAGGACAACAATAATCACAAGCGGGTAGGCGAAAAATTTGTTGCCATCGCTCGCAAATTGATTAAGAAAAATGTATCCAAAGTGCGCATGGACAAGATATATTGGATAAGTTAGCGATCCAAAAATCTTTGAATGCGGAATCCTCGCTTGCTGTATTGCCTTGGCATTTTGAAGAAAAAACAAAAAGAAGAAGGATGACACAAGTACTCCGATGACAGCTGCACTGTAGGCGCTACCCTTGGCGAGCGTGATTTCTGCTGCTTTGCCAGAAGAATAGGTGATGCACAAGACAAAAGTAATCAGCAAGCTCACCACGACCCGCCAGTCAAATCTCTCCTTCAGCACAGCGAACAGTGCTCCTGCACAAAAGTAGTAGTAGTAACCACCCGCATAAGTTCGGTGGTTCTGACCCAAAAAGAGAGCAATGCAAAAAAATATTGGCCAGCACATGAAAATTTTACGCAAATGCTTTTACCACCCCACCAAAAGAACGACAAAGACCGCGACATAAAATCTGATCTCATACGCTAAAGTCCAGTAAAATCCATCCACGTCGTTGACACCAAGAAATGACTGGAGCATTGTTAAGTTGGCAAGCACCATCATTGGGGTCACTGACATTAAGTCACCGCCCCAGCTGATCGCAAAAAATGAGGTAAATAAAACGGCAAGCCAGTAAGCTGGAAAAAGCCTCACAGCGCGACTAACCGCAAATTTCGACGCGCTGCCAGACTGCGCAGAGAAAAATATTACATACCCGCTGATCATGAAAAACAGCTCAACACCCAAGTAGCCATACTTGGTGAAGTCGACCACCCAAATCTCTTGTCCGATGGAGGTGATTTTCCCGTTCACAATTCCGTTGAACGTGTAATGAAACATCATCACCATCAACACAGCCAAGAATCGCGCAGAGTCGAGCAACTCAAGACGCTTCGATGTTGGAATTTTTACATCAGCGTGCATTTAAACTCCCTGGGTCAGATTATTTAATGCAGCTCAATCAGGCAGAAAAAATAGCACCTTCCGACAACGAATTAGCGTCCATCGCCGATATTTTACGAAGGACGTTAGTTTAATTTTGCAGCCCCTTCCGCCACGCCCATCGAAGCGGCAGCATGGACAAAGCCCCCCGCACGCCCGGCGCCATCACCACCTTAGCCAGCTCGTGCGTCTCGCAGGCGGCGGCCTCTTTGTAGTCTGCGTGACCTTCGCCGAAGTCGATCACGTCACCGCCTAACGAACTACAGTGCTTCATCACCTCAGACAGCAGAATTTTTCCTGGCGAGTATTTCGCGTATGTTGGTTCATAGACGGGAAACCAGTAATGCAATCTTCCGGAACCGAGAAGCCCTAGGTGAGCCGCGATAAGCTGATCGCCGCAATAAAGGACGTTCAACGGCGCGGAAAACTCAGCCGTTTTTTTTGAGGCCAGGGCTCTCAGGAACTCTTTGATGCTCTCGCGAAACAGCGCAGACCCGTGCATACCTGTCCGCGAATATTGACCTAGGAGTCTGGGCAGCAGAACATTTTGAGCCAACTCCAAT
>NZ_JAGKSE010000019.1:0-51946 GCF_017939685.1 Acidovorax sp. JG5 | reverse complement strand
AAGATCAGTCTACCTGTCAATATTATTTACGGATAAATCCTTACCCCGCGATGTGGCCGCGCTCGGCCCAGCGCATGACGGCTTCGCCGGGGAAGCCGGCCACGTCCAGCGCGGCGACCTTGACCTGGTGCAGCGCGCCATCGGTCAGGGCGGCGATTTCCGCGCCACGGCCGAAGAACGTGCTCATCATGTTCTGCGCGCCGACCAGCAGGGCCATGACCAGGACGATGAAGATCAACGTGCGGAAGAAGCCGTTGAGTTCGCCGCCGAAGATCAGGATGCCGCCGGCGACCACGATGCCGATGATCGACAGCGCGAAGGCCACCGGGCCGGTGACGGAGTTGCGGAGGTTGGTCAGCCAGCTCTCATACGGCAGAGAGCCGCCGGTGCCCTCGGAGGCGAATGCGTGCTGGGGGGCCAGCAGGAAGAACGCCAGGAGGGCGAAGAGGCCCATGTAGAACAGGGCGTTGCGGTTGAGGCGGAATGCCGGGAAGGTTGCTTGCATTGGTCGTAACTCCTAGTCAGAGGGTTTTGGTGATGTACTGGCCGTTGGCGAACCCGGAAACCTCCAAGATTTCCTGGATGCGCCGCGAGCCTTCGACGCGGGCGATATGAACAACCACGTGAACCGCCTCGCCGATAAGCGGTTCAATGGGTTTCGGGGAATCGGGGTGCATGCTGATGAGCATGGCGAGCCGATCCAATCCAGCTTTGGCGTTGTTTGCGTGCAGGGTTGCAGCACCTCCTTCGTGCCCGGTGTTCCAGGCCATCAACAGATCAAGGGCTTCGGGGCCGCGCACCTCGCCGACCAGGATTCGGTCGGGGCGCATGCGGAGGGTGGTTTTCAGCAGCGCCGTCATGTTCACGTCGATGCTGGTGTGGTACTGGACGTAGTTCTCGGCGGCGCACTGGATTTCGCCGGTGTCCTCGATGATGAAAACCCGCTCGGTCGGGTCTTGAATCACCATCTCGTTGATGATCGCGTTCACCAGCGTGGTCTTGCCCGAGCCGGTGCCGCCGATCACAAGGATGTTCCGGTGCGCGCGCACCGCTGCAATCAATGCCTCGCGCTGCGGCGCGGTCATGATTCCGCGTTCGACGTACTGATCGAGCGTGAAGATGGCGACGGCCTTCTTCCGAATGGCGAAGGTGGGTGCGGGCACAACCGGCGGGAGCTGGCCGGCGAAGCGACTGCCATCAAGGGGCAGCTCGCCTTCCAGGATCGGCTTGGAGCGCGTGACTTCCTTGCCGTGGTAGCCCGCGATGGTTTCGATGATGGCTTGCGCCTGCGCGACGCGCAGCGTGCCGATGCACTTCATCGGCTCGCCCAGGCGTTCGAGCCAGAGCTTGCCGTCCGCGTTGAGCATGATTTCAACGGTCTTGGGATCGTTGAGGGCGGCCAGCAGCTCCGGCCCCATGTCGCGTTCGAGCTTCTTCTTCGCCCGTTCCTTGATGCTGTTGTGTTCTGGTTTCTGGTCGGTCATTCCGTATGCCCTGTATGCCGTTGCGTTTCGCGCATTCTACACAGGTTCATACGATATACCGAACTAATTTCGACCGCAACACCGAAGCGCACAAGGGTGACTTCGGCCGCGACGTTGCATCGCGGATTGCAGGGGCGAAAGAGGCGACAACGCGGCGCATGCTCCGTGCGCCCTCGCGCCGAACCCGTGGCGTTTGCGTTATGGGTTGTCCGGGGGTTGAGCCACCCCGGCGGGCTTTAGCGGCTAAAACTTGGCTGGCTCTTGTGGCTCAGTTCCGCGCCGCTTCCCTTCCCTTCTCACATCCTGGCGTCAACTCCCTCTAAGTTTCTTCCTTGTCGCTTCGCCCCACTTCTTGACGATGAACGCCTGGTGTTCTGGCAGCACGGCCGCCACGCGCTCGAAGCCTGGCGGCAGGCTTCGGGGTGCCTTGCCGCCGGCCAGGGTGTCAAGGGCTTCTTTGTCCAGGTCGGTCGATTCAAGCAGGAGCGGCAGGGGAGTTTCAAGGGCCTGCGCAATGTCCTCCATCACCTTTAGGGAGGGGTTGGCTTTGCCAGTAGTGAGATCGGACAGGAAGGAGATCGAAACCCCCGACCTGTCCGATAGCTCCTTTTTCGTCATGTGCCGCTCATCGAGCAGCCGGAGCACGTTCGTGAAGAAGATGTAGTTGTACAAGGCCCGTATGCCTTCTCGGTGCGGGCGGCAGAAAATTTTAGCCGCTAAAGTTCTTGACCACGGACGCAGGTTTAGCTAAACTGACGACTCCATTAGCGAAAGGAGCATGACGAATGAGCCACAACCTGTTCCAGTTTATCGGTAATCTTACCCGCGATACCGACGTTCGCCATAGCGAAAACAGCGCCCGCGCCGTTTTCGACCTGGCTGTCAATCGCGTGTGGCGCAACGCAGCCGGTGCGAAGCAGGAGCAGACGGACTTCTTCCGCATCAAGTCGTTCGGCGGCCTGGCCGAGAACGCGGGCAAGTACCTGGGCAAAGGCTCCAAGGTGTTCGTCCAGGGCCGCATCGAGCCGACGAAGTACGAGAAGGACGGCAAGACCGAATACGGCTTCGATTTCATCGCCGAGGAAATCGAATACCTGGACACCAAAGCGCCAGGCGGCGGCCAGTAAGGCCAGGCCCGGCCACGGCCGGGCAGTATGCTAGGAGGGAGATTAGATGCAGAACGAGTTCAACGAGCAGGAATACAGGCGCAAGCTCATCGAGGGCGGGCTTAGCGAAGCCGACGCCACCGACCTTGCCGCCCGTACCGCCGCCGCTCGCAGGGACTCGGGCAGCGCCGGCGGGGCCTTCCGCCCCGCCGGTTCCCTCTTCGAGCTGCCGGCCACGGCCGGCGACAACGAGGCGGCTTTGCCGCCGAAGCTACCGACGCCGGCAAGTGCCGCCGTCGAGCGATCCGAGCGCATGGCGCAGGAATCGGCCGAGCTTGCGCGCACGATGGGCCTGCCGCCCGAACCGCGCACCGCCGTGAACAAGATGGCCGAGCAGATCGGCGCGCTGGCCCAGGACAAACGGAGTAGTGCGATGGCGACCAAGAAGCGAACGGCCGGCGGTGAGCTGGCCGAGAAGGTCAGCGAGGCCAAGCAGACGGCCTTGCTCAAGCACACGAAGCAGCAGATCAAGGACATGCAGCTCTCGCTGTTCGACCTGGCTCCCTGGCCGGATCACATGCGGGCACTGCCCAACGACTTCGGGCGGTCGGCGATCTTCACCGTCCGCAACAAGAAGGTGCCGCGCGCCGCGCTGCAAGGCCAGTCGATCTACCACGTCAACAAAGACGTGGAGATCACCTACACCGGGATCGAGCTGCGCGCCGACGACGACGAGCTGGTATTCGCCCAGGTGCTGGAGTACGCGAAGCGCACCGCGCTCGGAGAGCCGGTTTCCTTCACGTTCTACGAGCTTTGCCAGGACTTGGACTGGTCAATCAACGGTCGGTACTACACAAGGGCCGAGGAATGCCTGACGCGGCTCCAGGCGTCGGCCATGCAGTTCTCATCCCAACGCATCGGCCGGCTCGAATCGGTGTCGCTGATCCGGCGCTTCCGCGTCCTGGATCGCGGCAAGCGCACGTCGCGCTGCCAGGTCGAGATCGACGCCGAAATCGTGGTGCTGTTCGCCGGCGACCACTACACGAAATTCGTGTGGGAGAAGTACCGCAAGCTGTCGCCCACCGCGCGGCGCATGTTCGACTACTTCGCCACCCACAAGGAGCCGTACCCGCTCAAGCTGGAGACGTTCCGGCTGATGTGCGGCTCGGATTCCACCCGGCCGAAGAAGTGGCGCGAGCAGGTAGGCGAAGCGTGCGACGAGCTGCGCGAAAACGGCCTGGTCGAAAGTGCGTGGGTGAACGACGACCTGGTGCATTGCAAGCGGTGATCGCCCCCCTGCCCTCCCCTGGAGCCGCCCGAGATCGAGGCGGCTTTTTTTCTCGAGCATCGCCACTTCCGGCGAGGCAGGGGTCGTCTCAGAAAACGGAAAATAAAGCACGCTAAGGCATAGCCGAACCTGCCAAGCTTGCTCCACCCTGTAGTGACGCGATCAGCGGGCAGGAAACGTTCCCCCTTCGCGCATGGCAGGCGCACACCAACTCAGACAGCACGGCCTCCATGCGCGCCAGGTCAGCCATTTTCTCGCGCACGTCCTTGAGCTTGTGCTCGGCCAGACTGCTGGCTTCCTCGCAATGGGTGCCATCCTCCAGCCGCAGCAGCTCGGCGATCTCATCCAGGCTGAAGCCCAGCCGCTGGGCTGATTTCACGAAGCGCACCCGCGTTACATCCGCCTCGCCATAGCGGCGGATGCTGCCATAGGGCTTGTCAGGCTCCAGCAACAAGCCCTTGCGCTGATAGAAACGGATGGTCTCCACATTGACCCCGGCCGCCTTGGCGAAAACGCCAATGGTCAGGTTCTCCAAATTGTTTTCCATATCGCTTGACTCCGTACATGAGTACGGAAGTAAGGTTACGCTATCCAATTTCAATTCGAAAGGACAAGCGCATGTCTGAACCAAAAACCGGGCGCGGCGCGCTCTTCACTGGAGGGCTTGCCGCCATCCTCGCCTCGGCTTGCTGCCTCGGGCCGTTGGTTCTGATCGCCTTGGGGTTCAGCGGCGCTTGGATCGGCAACTTGGCGGTGTTGGAACCCTATCGCCCCATCTTTATCGGCGTGGCGCTGGTGGCGTTGTTCTTCGCCTGGCGGCGCATCTACCGGCAGGCAGCGGCCTGCAAACCGGGTGAGGTCTGCGCGATTCCCCAAGTGCGAGCTACTTACAAGCTCATTTTCTGGATCGTGGCCGCGCTGGTTCTGGTCGCGCTCGGATTTCCCTACGTCATGCCATTTTTCTACTGATCGGAGTTCACCATGAAGAAACTGTTTGCCTCCCTCGCCCTCGCCGCCGTTGTTGCCCCCGTCTGGGCCGCCACCCAGACCGTCACGCTGTCCGTACCGGGCATGACCTGCTCCGCCTGCCCGATCACTGTCAAGAAGGCGATTTCCAAGGTCGAAGGCGTCAGCAAAGTTGACGTGACTTTCGAGACACGCCAAGCGGTCGTCACCTTCGACGATGCCAAGACCAGCGTGCAGAAGCTGACCAAGGCAACCGCAGACGCGGGCTATCCGTCCAGCGTCAAGCAGTGAGTCACTGAAAACGGCACCGCAGCACAACGGACGTCATTGTCTGGCGCCACAAACGATAAAGGATCTGTTGCATGACCCATCTAAAAATCACCGGCATGACTTGCGACTCGTGCGCGGCGCACGTCAAGGAAGCGCTGGAAAAAGTGCCAGGCGTGCAGTCGGCGCTGGTGTCCTATCCGAAGGGCACAGCGCAACTCGCCATCGTGCCGGGCACATCGCCGGACGCGCTGACTGCCGCCGTGGCCGGACTGGGCTACAAGGCAACGCTAGCCGATGCGCCACTGGCGGACAACCGCGTCGGACTGCTCGACAAGGTGCGGGGATGGATGGCCGCCGCCGAAAAGCACAGTGGCAACGAGCCCCCGGTGCAGGTAGCGGTCATTGGCAGCGGTGGAGCCGCGATGGCGGCGGCGCTGAAAGCCGTCGAGCAAGGCGCGCAGGTCACGCTGATCGAGCGCGGCACCATCGGCGGCACCTGCGTCAATGTCGGCTGTGTGCCGTCCAAGATCATGATCCGCGCCGCCCACATCGCCCATCTGCGCCGGGAAAGCCCGTTCGATGGCGGTATTGCGGCAACTGTGCCTACGATTGACCGCAGTAAGCTGCTGGCCCAGCAGCAGGCCCGCGTCGACGAACTGCGGCACGCCAAGTACGAAGGCATCCTGGGCGGTAATCCGGCCATCACCGTTGTGCACGGTGAGGCGCGCTTCAAGGACGACCAGAGCCTTACCGTCCGTTTGAACGAGGGTGGCGAGCGCGTCGTGATGTTCGACCGCTGCCTGGTCGCCACGGGTGCCAGCCCGGCGGTCCCGCCGATTCCGGGCTTGAAAGAGTCACCCTACTGGACTTCCACCGAGGCCCTGGCGAGCGACACCATTCCCGAACGCCTTGCCGTAATCGGCTCGTCGGTGGTGGCGCTGGAGCTGGCGCAAGCCTTTGCCCGGCTGGGCAGCAAGGTCACGGTCCTGGCGCGCAATACCTTGTTCTTCCGTGAAGACCCGGCCATCGGCGAGGCGGTGACAGCCGCTTTCCGTGCCGAGGGCATCGAGGTGCTGGAGCACACGCAAGCCAGCCAGGTCGCCCATATGGACGGTGAATTCGTGCTGACCACCACGCACGGTGAATTGCGCGCCGACAAACTGCTGGTTGCCACCGGTCGGACACCGAACACGCGCAGCCTCGCGCTGGACGCAGCGGGGGTCACTGTCAATGCGCAAGGTGCCATCGCCATCGACCAAGGCATGCGCACGAGCAACCCGAACATCTACGCGGCCGGCGACTGCACCGACCAGCCGCAGTTCGTCTATGTGGCGGCAGCGGCCGGCACCCGTGCCGCGATCAACATGACCGGCGGCGATGCGGCGCTCGACCTGACCGCAATGCCGGCCGTGGTGTTCACCGATCCGCAAGTGGCGACCGTGGGCTACAGCGAGGCGGAAGCCCACCACGACGGGATCGAGACCGACAGCCGCACCTTGACCTTGGACAACGTGCCGCGTGCGCTCGCCAACTTCGACACACGCGGCTTCATCAAGTTGGTTATCGAGGAAGGCAGCCATCGGCTGATCGGCGTACAGGCGGTCGCGCCGGAAGCGGGTGAACTGATCCAGACGGCGGCTCTGGCCATTCGCAACCGCATGACGGTGCAGGAACTGGCCGACCAGTTGTTCCCCTACCTGACGATGGTCGAGGGGTTGAAGCTCGCGGCGCAGACCTTCAACAAGGATGTGAAGCAGCTTTCCTGCTGCGCCGGGTGAGAAAAAGGAGGTGTTCAATGAACGCCTACACGGTGTCCCGGCTGGCTCTTGATGCCGGGGTGAGCGTGCATATCGTGCGCGACTACCTGCTGCGCGGATTGCTGCGCCCGGTGGCGTGCACACCAGGCGGCTACGGCTTGTTCGATGACGCCGCCTTGCAACGGCTGTGCTTCGTGCGGGCGGCCTTCGAGGCGGGCATCGGCCTCGACGCGCTGGCGCGGCTGTGCCGGGCGCTGGATGCGGCGGACGGCGACGAAGCGGCCGCGCAGCTTGCCCTGCTGCGTCAGTTCGTCGAGCGTCGGCGCGAAGCGTTGGCCGATCTGGAAGTGCAGTTGGCCACCCTGCCGACCGAGCCGGCACAGCACGCGGAGAGTCTGCCATGAACAACCCCGAGCGCTTGCCGTCCGAGACGCACAAACCGATCACCGGCTACCTGTGGGGCGGACTGGCTGTGCTGACTTGCCCCTGCCACCTGCCCATCCTCGCTGTCGTGCTGGCCGGCACAACCGCCGGTGCTTTCCTCGGCGAGCATTGGGTCATCGCGGCGCTCGGTTTGACCGGCCTGTTCCTTCTGTCCCTGTCGCGGGCGTTGCGGGCATTCAGGGAAAGAGAATGAGCGCTTTCCGGCCGGATGGATGGACGACGCCGGAACTGGCCCAAGCGGTCGAGCGCGGGCAGCTTGAACTGCACTACCAGCCCGTCGTCGATCTGCGCAGTGGTGGGATTGTCGGCGCGGAAGCCCTGTTGCGCTGGCGTCATCCGACGCTTGGACTATTGCCACCGGGCCAGTTCCTGCCCGTGGTCGAATCGTCCGGCCTGATGCCTGAAATCGGCGCTTGGGTGCTGGGCGAAGCCTGCCGCCAGATGCGTGACTGGCGAATGCTGGCATGGCGACCGTTCCGGCTGGCCGTCAATGTTTCGGCGAGCCAAGTGGGACCGGACTTCGACGGGTGGGTAAAGGGCGTGCTGGCTGATGCCGAGTTGCCCGCCGAGTATCTCGAAATCGAGCTGACCGAATCGGTCGCGTTTGGTGATCCGGCGATCTTCCCCGCCCTGGACGCCTTGCGGCAGATCGGTGTGCGCTTCGCCGCCGATGACTTCGGGACGGGGTATTCCTGTCTGCAACATCTGAAGTGCTGCCCAATCAGCACGCTCAAGATCGACCAATCGTTTGTCGCCGGGCTCGCCAACGACCGCCGCGACCAAACCATCGTGCACACCGTGATTCAGCTTGCGCACGGGCTGGGCATGGATGTGGTGGCTGAAGGCGTGGAAACATCGGCGAGTCTTGATCTATTGCGACAAGCGGACTGCGACACAGGACAAGGCTTCCTGTTCGCGAAGCCAATGCCGGCGGCGGCATTCGCCGTCTTCGTCAGTCAATGGAGGGGTGCCACCATGAATGCAAGTGACTCGACCACCACCAGTTGCTGCGTGTGCTGCAAGGAAATCCCGCTCGATGCCGCCTTCACCCCGGAAGGCGCGGAATACGTCGAGCACTTCTGCGGGTTGGAGTGTTATCAACGCTTCGAAGCGCGTGCCAAGACAGGGAACGAAACCGATGCCGATCCGAACGCCTGCGACTCGCTACCGTCAGATTGAGGCATACCCTAACTTGGCGTCAGACCATCCGGCGCTAAATCGTCAGAATAGAGTTGCCTTCCGAATTGATTGACATGCGCCGTCAAGGGTCATAGATTTCTTCCTGACACATTTCCCTCAGGAGGATACCTTGCACGGTCAGCGCATCGGTTACGTCCGCGTCAGCAGCTTCGACCAGAACCCAGAACGGCAGCTCGAACAGATCCAGGTGGATAAAGTGTTCACCGACAAGGCGTCGGGCAAGGACACACGGCGGCCCGAACTGGAACGGCTGCTCGCCTTCGTGCGCGAAGGCGACACGGTCGTGGTGCACAGCATGGATCGTCTGGCGCGCAACCTCGACGACCTGCGCCGCCTGGTGCAGGGCCTCACCCAGCGCGGCGTACGCATCGAGTTCCTTAAGGAGCATTTGACCTTCACCGGCGAGGACTCGCCGATGGCGAACCTGATGCTGTCGGTAATGGGCGCGTTCGCCGAGTTCGAACGCGCCTTGATCCGCGAGCGGCAGCGCGAGGGCATCGCGCTCGCCAAGCAGCGCGGGGCCTACCGTGGCAGGAAGAAATCCCTGTCGTCTGAGCGTATTGCCGAACTGCGCCAACGTGTCGAGGCTGGCGAGCAAAAGACCAAGCTGGCTCGTGAATTCGGAATCAGTCGCGAAACCCTGTATCAATACTTGAGAACGGATCAGTAAATATGCCACGTCGTTCAATCCTGTCCGCCGCCGAGCGCGAAAGCCTGCTGGCGTTGCCGGACACCAAGGATGAGTTGATCCGTCACTACACGTTCAGCGAAACCGACCTCTCCATCATCCGGCAGCGGCGCGGCCCGGCCAACCGGCTGGGCTTCGCCGTGCAGCTCTGTTACCTGCGCTTTCCTGGTGTCATCCTGGGCGTCGATGAGCCGCCGTTTCCGCCCTTGTTGAAACTGGTCGCCGACCAGCTCAAGGTCAGCGTCGAAAGCTGGGACGAATACGGGCAGCGGGAGCAGACCCGGCGCGAGCACCTGGTCGAACTGCAAACGGTGTTCGGCTTCCAGCCCTTTACCATGGGCCACTACCGGCAGGCCGTCCAGTTGCTGACCGAGATGGCCTTGCAGACCGACAAGGGCATCGTGCTGGCCAGCACCTTGATCGAGCACCTGCGGCAGCAGTCGGTCATTCTGCCTGCCCTCAACGCCGTCGAGCGGGCGAGCGCCGAAGCAATCACCCGCGCCAACCGGCGCATCTACGATGCCTTGGCCGAACCGCTGTCGGACGCGCATCGCCGCCGCCTCGACGATCTGCTCAAGCGTCGGGACAACGGCAAAACGACCTGGCTGGCCTGGCTGCGCCAATCGCCCGTCAAACCGAATTCGCGGCACATGCTGGAACACATCGAACGCCTCAAAGCGTGGCAGGCGCTCGACCTGCCTTCTGGCATCGAGCGGTCGGTGCACCAGAACCGCCTGCTCAAGATCGCCCGTGAGGGTGGCCAGATGACGCCCGCCGACCTGGCCAAGTTCGAGGCGCAGCGACGCTATGCCACCCTGGTGGCGCTTGCCATCGAGGGCATGGCCACCGTCACCGACGAAATCATCGACCTGCACGACCGCATCCTGGGCAAGCTGTTCAACGCCGCCAAGAACAAGCATCAGCAGCAATTCCAGGCGTCCGGCAAGGCGATCAACGCCAAGGTGCGGTTGTTCGGCCGCATCGGCCAGGCGCTGATCGAGGCCAAGCAGGCGGGCCGCGATCCGTTCGCCGCCATCGAGGCCGTCATGTCCTGGGATGCCTTCGCCGAGAGCGTCACCGAAGCGCAGAAGCTTGCGCAGCCCGAGGACTTCGATTTCCTGCACCGCATCGGCGAAAGCTACGCCACGCTGCGCCGCTACGCGCCGGAATTCCTTGCCGTGCTCAAGCTGCGGGCCGCTCCCGCCGCGAAGGACGTGCTCGACGCCATCGAGGTGCTGCGCGGCATGAACAGCGACAACGCCCGCAAGGTGCCCGCCGACGCGCCGACCGAGTTCATCAAGCCGCGCTGGCAGAAGCTGGTCATGACCGACACCGGCATCGACCGGCGCTACTACGAACTGTGCGCGCTGTCGGAGATGAAGAACGCGTTGCGTTCCGGCGACATCTGGGTGCAGGGGTCGCGCCAGTTCAAGGACTTCGAGGACTACCTGGTGCCGCCCGCGAAATTCGCCAGCCTCAAGCAGGCCAGCGAATTGCCGCTGGCCGTGGCCACCGACTGCAACCGGTACCTGAACGACCGGCTGACGCTGCTGGAAACACAGCTTGCCACCGTCAACCGTATGGCGACGGCCAACGAGCTGCCGGACGCCATCATCACCGAGTCAGGCTTGAAGATCACGCCGCTCGACGCGGCGGTACCCGACACCGCCCAAGCGCTGATCGACCAGACGGCAATGATCCTGCCGCACGTCAAGATCACCGAACTGCTGCTGGAGGTGGGGTCTCCTCGTTTTCAGTGCAATAAGTGACGGTACGCAAAGCTAGCACTGGCGCGGGGGTGGTCTGGGTAGACCGTTGATTTCATTGACTTTCCTGTTCGCTTTGTAAACGGGTATGGTGGCCTCCCACTTTTGAGGTTCACGATGCAGGGTTGGCACACAACGTTTTTGGGGATGCGTGGGCTCCCCCGCGATATCAGCGACTTCGAGATGAAGGCATTTTTCACCTTCGATGGTGCCGAGCGCGACGCAATCAATGCACGCCGAGGTGATTCCCACAAGCTTGGTCTGGCGCTCCATATTGGTTTCCTGCGCATGAGTGGGCGTTTGCTCGGTGCCTTTCGGGTAATTCCAGTAGCCTTGTGGCGCCACCTTGGCAACGAGCTTGGCATTGCAGCACCAGAAGTCGCCTCGCTGAGAGCCATGTATGAACGCGGGCGCACGCTATTCGATCACCAACAAGTAGCCTGCACGGTCCTTGGATTCCAGTGGATGAGCGAGCACCAGCGCCGCTCACTGGTACGTGAACTGCGCGACGAAGTGGCGCGCTGCGCCGACCGCGATCAGCTACTCGTGCGGGCGCGTCAATGGCTGTACAAGAACAAGCTGGTGATCGTGCACGAGCGGGCAATTCGGACACTGATTGCGGCGGCACTTGCCCAGCTTGAAGTTGAAACAGGCACCGCCATCGCCGCCAGCGTTGATCCAGCAACACTTGATCGCTGGCGAGCCTCAGTTTCAGAGCTGCGCCCAGATGGACAAACCCAGCAGAGTTGGCTATGGGCTGCACCGGCGAAACACTCAACCCGCCAAATCAGCGAGGTACTGGAGCGCATCGACCTGCTTTACACGCTGGACGTTCATAAGCACCTGGCAGACATCCCCGATCTCATCTTGCGCCGCTACGCGCGCCGACTTGTCTCCAGGCCGCCCTCAGCCGGAGCCAAGATCAAAGAGCCAGCGCGCACCGTGGAGGTCGCATGCTTTCTTCGGTATTGCCTGTTCACCACCACAGACCAGTTGATCCTTATGGTGCAGCGCCGGATCGCCGATCTGTGGCGTCAGGCTGCCGCCGATGTCCCCGCTACCGTCAATTGGGCCGCAATGTACAAAACGCTGCTCGGCGAACTTGTTGCCTTGAGCGCGCAAGGTGCGGTGCCAGATGCTGAGTTGCGTGCCCGTCTTGAAGCCTTGATCACCGAAACCCAGAAACGCAAACCACCGAGCAGGGCCTCCCTGGTCCGCGAGGGATTGATTGATGGAATTCGCCCCGTGCGGTCGTTGCTCGTCGCCATTGCAAAGCTGCCCTGGCAGGCCACCGGCGAGCATCCTGCCATCGAGTACCTTGCCAAGCTGCAAGCTTTATATCTCAAAGGATCCAGAAAGCTGCCAGTTGAAGTGGTGGCACCAAGTCTGGGAATGATCTGGCAGGTTTCGATCTCCAGCCCAGACCGGGAACGGGCGTTTCAGGCGTTGGAGGTGGCCACCCTGTTTGCCCTGCGCCGCGCGGTGCGCAATGGCTCGGTCTGGATTGAGCACAGCCTGAGCTTTCGGGGTCGTGCGCGCTTGTTCTTCACGGACGAGCGTTGGCAGGCAGAGTCCAAGAAACACTATGCCCGTCTATCGTTACCCAGCAAGGCTGCCACTTTCTTGAAGCCTTTGCTGGCCAGAGTAACTGCCGGTGTCGATGCGGTGGCCGCTGCAGCCCGCAGTGGCGTACTGCGCGTGGATGATGAACTCCATTTGTCGCCATTGCCCGCAGAGGACGAAGACCCAGAAGTGACCAAGCTGCGCGCGGCTTTGGATCACCGCATCGGTGAGGTTCAATTGCCGGAAGTGATTCTGGCCGTTGACGCCCAGGTGCGCTTTAGCTGGATCATGCTCGGACGTGAGCCGCGCTCTACCGACGAGCTGCTGATGGTCTATGCCGGCATCATGGCCCACGGCACCAGTCTGACTGCGGTCGAATGCGCGCGCATGATTCCGCAATTGTCTGCCACCAGCATTCGCCAGGCCATGCGCTGGGCGCGGGACGAACGGCGTCTGAGCCAGGCCTGCCAGGCTGTGCTGGAATTCATGCAGCGACACCCGATTGCCGCCACCTGGGGGCGGTCCGATTTGGCATCTTCTGACATGATGAGCATGGAGACCACCAAACGGGTGTGGCAAGCCCGGCTTGATCCTCGGCGCAACACACCTTCCATTGGAATCTACTCCCATGTAAAAGACCGGTGGGGCATCTTCCATGCGCAGCCCTTTGTGCTCAATGAGCGCCAGGCGGGCGTGGCCATTGAAGGTGTCATCCGCCAAGAAAAGCTGGAGACCAGCCAGCTTGCTGTGGATACCCATGGCTACACCGACTTTGCCATGTCACATGCCCGTTTGCTTGGTTTTGATCTTTGCCCGCGGTTGAAGGAACTCAAACAGCGCCACCTCTTTGTGCCACGCGGCACCAAAGTGCCCGCAGAAATCGCTGCGGTGTGCGAAGCCAATGTCGACGTCGCTTTGATCGAAAAGCATTGGGATAGTCTGGTGCACCTGGCAGCCTCGGTCATGAGCGGACATGCCAGTGCGGTGGCAGCTCTTGCGCGGTTCGGTTCTGCCGCCCAGGGCGATCCAATCTATGAGGCTGGCGTGCAATTGGGGCGGTTGCTGCGTACGGCGTTTTTGGCTGACTACTTTGTCAAGGACGCTTTCAGGAACGAGTTGCGCCGGGTGCTCAATCGGGGCGAGGCTGTTAACGCCCTCAAGCGCGCCATTTATACCGGCCGGATCAGCCCGGCGCAGGCCAAACGTGTCGATGAAATGCAGGCTGTGGCCGATGCGTTGAGCCTGATGGCCAACATCGTGATGGCGTGGAATACCTCACAGATGCAGGCGGTCCTGGATCGCTGGTCGAACCGCCGCCAGGTCATTCCACCGGAACTGATCGGGAAGATTGCGCCCACCAGGCTGGAGAGCATCAACTTGCGGGGTGTGTTTCGCTTCCCGGTTGACCGCTATGCTGACCAAATCCTGCCTTCGCGGCCAAATGCATCGATAACTGGCACCAATGGATGAAACCGACCACGGTTTGACGCCACGAATCGCAGATTTGAAAGTGAACAGGAAAGTCAATGAAATCAACGATCTACCAACACCACCTCCGCGCCAGTGCTAGCTTTTCGTACCGTCACTTATTGCACTGAAAACGAGGAGACCCCTTGAGGGGCAGCGGGGCCGGCGCGATGTTGACACTTGGGGGGCAGCGGCCGATTTCGGCCTGGTCGAGCCGTCCAGGCGGCCGCCGAGGCGGCCTAAGTGCCTGATCGGCATGGAGTTATCCACCGAAGTTGTGGATAACCCTGTTAGGAACCCTGCCCCGGTATTGACACTTGAGGGGCGGCCCTACTGACACTTGAGGGGCGCGGTTCTTGACACTTGAGGGGCAGCGTATTGACACATGGGGGGCTTATCCATTGACACTTGAGGGGCGGCCTCTTCGCGCTTTTCCTTGGCGTGACAACGGTTTACGCGCGTTTTTCGGTCATGCTAACCAGGTTTTTAACCGTCTTTATAACCTTTTTATATAACCAGGTAGTTTTAACCAGAGGCTGGCGAAAAAAACGGCAACACGGCCCAAGCTACCGCGCAGCATGACCGGCCGCCGAAGGGGGGAAACCCCCCTTCTCGATCCCACCCGGCCGCAAGCGGCCTCCCATCCCCCCAGGGGCTACGCCCCTCGGCCGCCTTGCGGCCTCACCCCACAATGGAGCGCCTTCGGCGCTACGGCTTAGGAGAGCCAGGCGCAAGCGCCTGGCGGAAGGCAGTAAGTTCGAGAGCTTGCGAGGGGGCAAAGCCCCCTCACACTCCCCAACCAGGTCGCCGCGGTTCGACCGGCCGCGCGATCCTCAAGCATCGCAGCAACTCCACCGCCGCAGGTTTTACGCCAAGGAAGGGGGTCGGCCAGCTCGGCCGGTGGCGCGGAAAGCGCCCCTCAAGTGTCAATGAAACGTGAGACGCGGGGCCAGGCCCGCGCCGATCACAAGCCGAGTTCGGAGTGAGAGCCGAGGCGCACCAGGCGCAGCGTGTCGGCGTCGGGCTTCTGGTAGATCAGCACCAGGTCGGGCTTGACGTGGCAATCCCGGTGATCCTTCCAGTCCCCGGTCAGCGCGTGGTCGCGGTGCCGAGGTTCCAGCGGCTGGTCGTCGGCGAGCGCGACCAGGACGGGCACCAGGTCGGCGTCGAGCGTGGCCCGGTGCTGCCCTTTCGCCTCGCGCTTGTAGTCGCGCTTGAACTGGCCGGTGCGCTCAATCTGCCGCATGCAGATCGGCCATCAGATCGTTGACGGTGGCGAAGCGCGGCAGCTTGCCCTTGCGGGCTTCCTTCATCGCCTCGATGGTGGTGGCGTTCGGAATCAGCGGCTCGAAGGGCAGCGCCTTGTCCTGGGCCACCTTCGTGAGCAGCAGCCGCACCGCGTCGGACACGGTAAGGCCCATCGCGGCCAGGACGGCCGCCGCTTCTTCCTTGATCGCGCCGTCGATGCGCGTTTGTACGAGCTGGTTTGCAGCCATGATTGGTTCTCCGGTTGGGTTCGTGAATTACATTGTAATGCACGCCAAGGGAAAGGGCAAGGTTTAGCGGCTAAAACGTTTAGCTAAAGTGCTTGACGATTAGGACATTTTGCCCTAATATAGCACTTGAAGGCCGGGCATTTCGCCCAGGTCAACTACCGGAGAAAGTCCGATGAACACCCAAGAGCAACCCGTTACCGCTTCCCTGGTCGCCGAGGCCCAGCGCCTCGACTTCCTGCCCGCCTACTTCGGCCCGCGTCTGATGATGCGCGGCGAGGCCCTGGTGTATGCCTGGCTTCGCCGGCTCTGCGAACGCTACAGCGGCGCGTATTGGCACTACTACACCTTGTCGGACGGCGGTTTTTACATGGCCCCCGACCTGGCCGACCGCCTGGAGATCGAGGTGGACGGCAACGGCTTCCGAGGCGAGTTGTCGGCCGACGCCGCCGGCATTGTCGCAACCCTGTTCGCGCTGGGTCAGCTCGCGGCCGAGGCCGCCGACACGGACGCCGGCGATGCCCTGATCGACCGCTATCACTTCCTGCGCGGCTTCGCAGCCAGCCACGCCGAGGCGGCCGCGATCTACCGGGCTATTGACTGATGAGGGGCGGCCCCGGCTTCGGCCGGGGCTTCCAGGAGGCGACCATGACCAGGAACAACGCTCCCCAGGCACCGACGAACAGCTACGCGACGGACGGCAAGTGCCACAACGCCGAGCCGGGCACCTACGGCCACGAATGCGGCAAGCCGGCCGCATGGATCGGCACGAACCACAAGGGGTTCAGCTCGGGATTCTGCGACGACTGCAAGCGCCACGGCTACGAAGCCCGCGACGTGATCGCGTGGCGGCGTGCTGACACTTGAGGGGCCGGCCGATGGCGAAGAAACGCAAGACGCCGGCCCAGCCGGGCCAGGACTGGAACGCGCCGGCGGCCGAGCTGCTGGCCGAGCTGCCCACCGACCGCGACGAGCTGCTGGCCGCCGCCGTGGCGGCCGTGGTGGAGATCGACGCGGCGATCATGCGCGGTGACGGTGCGGCCGCCGAGGCGGCCAGCGACCGATACGAGGCCGTCATCTGGAAGATGAACGGCGGAACGCACGTGGGCAGCATGGCCGACCACGACGCGCCCGGCCAGGTCATCGAGCGCCATTGCGCGGCGGTGCCTGGCGACGTGCCCTTGTGGGGCCAGCGCGGCCAGTTCCTGGTCGCGGATGGCGACATGCGCGCCCTGGTGGAGTACGAGGCCGGCTACGGCGGGCCGCTGGGTGCCCACTTCCAGTTCCACGTCATCGACCTGGACAGGCCGTTTATCTCCGAAACGGGCTACCGCTCGCACTTCGACACGGCGCAGGGCTGCATGACGGTGGACGAGGTTGCGCGCGGCATCCTGGCTGCGCAGCGAGCCGAGAAGAAGCGCCCGGTGATGGTCGAGGCCAGCTACCGCGACCGCCTGGCCGATGCTCCCCTGCCCGCTTGGCTGGCCGGCTTGGAGCCGCCGGCGCGGCGCGCACCGGCGACCGTCCTGGTGCCGCCGGGGTTCGTCCTGGTCGATGTGGTGCTGCCCTCGCATCGGGCCTTCATCGCCAGGCGCTGGGCGGCCGAGGCCGCGACCAGGATCAAGGCGGCCAGGGCCGCCGGGTTGGACGCCAAGGGAAAAATCACCGGCGCAGGCCCGGAGCGAGATCCCGCATCGCCAGAAACGACGATGACCTGCAGCATCGTCAAAGCCGACGATGCCGAGCCGGGCGAGGGCGGGCCTGTATCGCCGGAAACAACGATGCCGCGAGCGAGCGCGGCAACCTGCAGCATCGCCAGGAATGGCGATGGAGGCCCGGCCGACCTGGTGGAGTTCAAGCCCGGCCAGCGGTGCGAGATCGTGAGCGTCCATCACCCGGTTTTCGACCGCTACATCGGCAAGCGCATCATCATCGTGAAGGTGCATCCCGACACCCGCCAGGTGTGGGCGCACGACGACAGGCCGGTAACGTACAAGACCAATCGCGCAGGCCGGCGCGTGGTCGATTCAGACCCGAGCTGCATCCAGTCGATCTACGGCTTCGACCAGTTGCGGCTTATCACTTGACCAGGAGAACGAACGAATGACGAACGACGCCAATATCCGGCTGGAGTGCTTGAAGCCGGCCGAACGCTGGGCGCAACCGACCGGCGAGGAAGTCCGAGAGGTGCTGCGCCTGGCCGGGTTCAGCGGCAGCAAGGCCGCGAAGGCGCTGGGGCTGGGCGCGAAGGGCGACCGCACGATCCGCCGCTGGATCGGCGAGGACACCCCGATTCCCTATGCGGCATGGGCGATCCTGTGCGACCAGGCCGGGCTGGGCGTGATCTGGAAAGAGGATTGACGCCAAGGGAAAGGTTTTAGCGGCTAAAGTTTAGCCTTCGGATTCCGGTAAAGCGAAAAAAGTTTAGCTAAAGTGCTTGACAGGCTAGGGCATTTTGCCCTAATATAGCACTTGAAGGCCGGGCACATTGCCCAGGTCAACTACCGGAGAAAGTCCGATGAGCGACAACAAGATTATGCCCTGGATTGACGAGCTGGAGGGCGCGGCAGCGACCGACTTCCCGGCCCGCCGTGACGAGATCGCGGCCATGATGGCCGAGGCGGCCGAGCTGGTGTGCAAAGCCGAGGAACTGCGCGGCAAGGCGTACTTCGCCGGATGCTCCCTGGAGGGGCAGGCCAAGGGCCATTGGTCGATGGAAGCCGTCGAGCAGGCCAAGCGCCGGGCCGGCTGGTAAGAGCACATGGCCCGGTCGGCAACGGCCGGGCCTATCGAGGACGCCAAGAAGGAGTATTGCGTGAGCCGAGGCAAGATCAAGGGCGGCCCCAGGTGGAGGAACGCCCCGGAGTGATCCGGGGCGCTTGGCCTGGTGCTGGCACACCGTAACCATGCTTCCGAGTGGGAGCACCCAGCATTCAACACGTAAGCGCGTGGAGGGTCAAGCTATGTCCAACATCATCAAGTTCCCCAAGGAGATCGAGCAGCCCGCCGCGCCCGCGCCGGTGGAGCCTGCCGCCGCGTCTGCTGCCCCCAACAAGGCCCCCGGTGCTGGCCGGCCTGGTCAAGTTCGTATGGGTGGCGACCGTGCTGGTCTGGCCGATCCTCAAGTGGGTGCTGTCGATTGCCACCTTCTTCCAGTTCGTGCGGATGCTCTACCACTGGAACACGCCTGGCGTGTATGCCGGTTGGTCGTTCCTGGCGTACTTCGCGGTGCTGACCGCGATCACCTACTTCGTTTCGATCTACAAGCCGAAGGGGCTTTGACATGAAAAAACAGACCCTACCCTACCCGCCGGGATTCGTGGAGCCGAACACCGGCCGGGTGGCCGTCCTGGTGCGCGAGTACGCGGCCAGCGACTTGAACGGCGATGCGCCGGCCTATTGGTACAGCGCGCAATCCGAGGAATGGGGCCTTGACCCCTGGCGACTGGTGGAAGGCGTCGATCCGCACACCGCCGGCGGTCAGTTCGACGTGTGCTTTGCCAACGGTTCGAGCCGCACGGTCGGCCCGCTGATGACGTTCTTCATGAGTGCCGCTGACGCGGCCAGGTTGAACGCCAAGAAAGAAGATCACGCGCCCATTTTTAGCCGCTAAAACGCTTGACGCGGGCGGCGAGTTTAGCTAAACTTCTGCACATGGTCGGCGGCTGGCACCGCCTTTTGTTCAACAACCGGGTGTGGAGTTTATATGGGTGTTCTCCATGAAGAAACGGCTAACCGAAGCCCAATTCCAGGCGGCGATCAAGGGCCTGGAGATCGGGCAACAGACCATCGACATAGCGCGCGGCGTGCTGGTCGATGGAAGGCCCCAGGCCGAGTTTGTGGCCTCGCTGGGGCTGACCAAGGGGGCGGTATCGCAAGCGGTCAGCCGCGTGTGGGCAGTGGCGGGGGAAGTGCTCCCGCAGGGCTTCGAGCGGGTGACGGCGGTACTGCCGGAGCATCAAGCGTTCATCGTCAAGCGTTGGGAAGCCGACGCCAAGGGAAAGAGGAAACAGGAACCCAACTCATGAAAACACTGGTCACGGCAATTCAGAAAGGCGGTCAAGGCAAGACGTTCGCAACCTGCCACCTGGCGTTCGACTTCCAGGAGCGCGGCCTTCGGGTTGCAGTGATCGACCTGGACACCCAGGGCAATGCGAGCTGGACGCTGGCCGGCCACGACTCGGGCTATCCCGCCAGTCGCATGTTCACCGCCGGCGGCGACGAGCTGCGCGCCTGGTTCGCTGACCGGGAGGATGACGGCCTGGCGCTGATCGCGGCAGACGCCAACCTGGCGAACCTGGACAAGATGGAGCTTTCCCAGGCGGCCGCCGCGCTGCGGGCCAGTGTGGCCGCGCTGGGCGAGTTCTTCGACGTGTGCCTGATCGACACGGCCCCCTCCCTTGGCGTCGCCATGACGGCGGCCGTGCTGACGGCCGACTACATGCTGTCGCCCATCGAAATGGAGGCGTACAGCTTGCAGGGCATGAAGAAGATGGTCGCGGTCATCAGCAACCTGCGCAAGCAGAACCCCAAGCTGCGCTTCCTCGGCATGGTGCCGAACAAGGTGGACGCGCGGAAGCCGCGCCACGTCAACAACCTGGCGACGTTGCAGCAGGCATACCCGCAGCTCATCTTGCCGTTCAGCATCGGCGCGCGTGACAGCATCGCCGAGGCGCTGGGCGAGCAGATGCCGGTGTGGAAGATCAAGAAGACCGCCGCGCGGAAGGCCACCCAGGAGGTGCGTGCGCTGGCGGATTACGTGTTCACGAAGATGGAGATCGCGCAATGAGCGCCAAGACCAACGCCAAGAAGAAGGAGCAGGACAAGCCGCAATCGTCCGGGCTGGGCCTGGACGGGCTGGGCGACCTGGCCGGCCTGCTGAACGAGCAGCCGGCGGCCAACGCCGGCGGCGCAGGCCCGCAGGAGCTGCCGCTTGACCTGATCGACGAAGACCCGCACCAGCCGCGCACGGCCGACAACCCCGGCTTCTCGCCGGAGAGCATCGCGGAGATCGGCGAGACGATCAAAGCGCGCGGCGTGAAGTCGCCCATCAGCGTGCGCGAGAACCCGGACGCACCGGGGCGCTACCTCATCAACCACGGCGCGCGGCGCTATCGCGGCTCGAAGTGGGCGCACAAGACCACGATCCCGGCCTTCATCGACAACGACTACAACGAGGCCGACCAGGTTATCGAGAACCTGCAACGCAACGAGCTGACGGCGCGTGAGATCGCCGACTTCATCGGCCGCGAGCTGGCGAAGGGCAAGAAGAAGGGCGAGATCGCCAAGGAGATCGGCAAGTCGCCGGCCTTCGTCACGCAGCACGTCACGCTGCTGGACTTGCCCGAACCCATTGCCGAGGCGTTCAATAGCGGCCGGGGCAAGGACGTGACTGTCATCAACGAGCTGGTGACGGCCTACAAGAAGAACCCCGACGAGGTGGCCGCCTGGCTGGCCGACGACAGCCAGGAGCTGACGCGCGGCTCGGTGAAGCTGCTGCGCGAGTTCCTGGAGGACAAGCGCAGTCACGAGGACGGCGACCGTGATCCCAACACCGTCGATGCGCTGACCGGCAAGACCGACGCCGAGGCCGGCGACGGCGAGCAGGGGCCGCAGGATGATGACGCCAAGGGGAAGAAGGAGCCGAAGGAGGCCGACCCCGACAAGCTCAAGAAGGCCATCATCCAGGTCAAGCACGACGACCGGCCGGCACGGCTGATCCTCAACCGCCGGCCCCCGGCCGAGGGCTGGGCCTGGCTCAAATACGAGGATGACGGCCAGGAGTTCGAGGCCGACCTTGGCACCGTGCAGCTTGTCGCGCTGCTGGAGGGCTGACACGCCCAGCGCCGGGCATCGCCGACCACCGACCCCCACCCATCGCCCCGCCATCGAGCGGGGCTTTTTTTGCCCGCGTTTTAGCCGCTAAAAAAAGTTCAGCTAAACCGCTTGCGTAGTGTTGTATGTTGTAGTATGCTTCACGCTACAACATACAACCGGCCAAAGGAGGCCCGACATGGCGATCTCGAAGGAGCAGATATTTGCGGTGGCCGACGAACTGGACGCGGCCGGCCAGAACCCCACGCTGGCGAACGTGCGCAAGCAGCTCGGCAGCGGCAGCTTCACCACCATCAGCGAGGCGATGAACGAGTGGCGCGCACGCAAGGCCAGCCAGGCCGCCCCGATCCGCGAGCCGGCACCGCAGGCGATCACTGACAAGCTGGCCGAGCTGGGCGGCGACTTGTGGGCCGTGGCGCTGGAAATGGCGAACAACCGCCTGGCCGCCGAGCGCGAGGCGCTGGAGGCCGTGCGCCAGGAGACGGAAGCAGCGCGCCAGGAAGCCGCAGAGCTGGCCGACCAGCTCACCGGCGAGCTGGACGAGGCCAAGGCCCGCATCGCGGCCCTGGAGGCCGTCGAGGCGGCCGCCAAGGGCGAGGCCGACGAGCTGCGCGGCAAGCTCGCGGCGACCAGCGAGCGCGCGGCCACGGCCGAGGCCAGGGCCGGCGAGCTGCGCACGGAGCTGGATCACGCCCATCAGGAAGCCCGCCAGGCGCGCGCAGAGCGCGACAAGGCCCAGGAGAGGGCCACGGCCAGCGCCGACCAGGTGGAGGCCCTGCGGGCCGACCTCGCGGCCGCGAACAGCCGTACCGCCGAGATCGAGCGCCGCGCCGGCGAGCTGCGTGCCGACCTGGAGCGGGCGAACCAGGCGACCGACCAGGCGCGCGCCGCTCAGGCCGAGCAGCGGAAGGCCACCGAGGCGGCCGCCGCCGAGCGCGACCAGGTGCGCGCGGAGCTGGTGAAGGTGCAGGCCAAGGCCGAGGCGGCCGAGCAGGCCCACCAGGAGCAGCGCAAGGCGATGGCGGCCGAGGCACACCGCCAGGCCGAGCGGCTGACCGCCGCCCAGGGCGAGCGCGACCAGGCGAAGCGCGACGCTGCCCAGGCCCGCGAGGAAGCGGCCGGGCTTCGCGGCCGGCTGGAGGCCCTGGAAACCGTCATGGCGCAAGGCCGGGCGGCCGATCCGACCAGCGGCGGACGCAAAAAGACCTGATAAATCGGTTGGTTTTCCTTAAAATTACCCTGGAACCCTGACAAAACGCACAACCCGGCCGCTGGGAAGAGCCGGCCTCGCTTTGCCGAGGTCGGCTTTTTTGTTGGAGCGCGGCTTGCATGGGGCCACCATCACCCTTTTGAGAACTACGGCAACCATAGGAGTGCCCGATGAAAGAACGCCTCTTGGTCATGAACGGTCAACGCATCGTTCAGGCCGAAAAGGACGGCGCTTGGACGAATCAGAAAGTAGACAAGGCGGGCGCGTTGAAGCCCGGCATCTACAACCTGTACACGGCCCAAGCGGCCGACAAGAAGCAGACCCACGCCGGCGTGATCGTTCATGCCGACGCCACCAACGTGTACCAGCAGATCGGCAAGAACTTTGTCATGCACGCTCGGTCAGATTTCGATAAAGTACCTGAAATTGGGAGCGCAAAGAGCATCAGCTACAACGCCCAGGGCAAGGCGGCAGTCGCCGCAGAGGCCCCGAAACTGACGCGGGGGCGCTCCATGTAGCTTTAGCGGCTAAAAAGGAGGCACGCCCTTGAAACGACTCACCATCCCCGGCAGCGGCACCGAGAGCCGCGCCACCAAGCCGGCCCGCGTCAGCGCGCCGGCCACCCTCGGCGGTGCCGCCTTCGGCGCTTCGCGCGAGGACACCGGAGCCGACTTGCTGGAGGCCGCCCAGGCGGCCGAGATCGAGCAGCAGGCCACCCTAGAGGCGGCCCCGGTCGAGCAGTCCTACCCCGAAACCCTGGCGCTCTACGTGCAGGCCAAGCACGACCAGGTGGAGCACATCGAGGACAGGCTAGAAAACCTGATCGACCGGCAGCAGGCCCGTTTGCAGCAGACCCAGGCGTCCGCGCCTGGCCGGCTTTCCTTGCCCGGCTCTAAGCGAGCCTGGCAGAACCAGCAGGCGCAGCAGCAGGCCCGCTTGCAGACGCTTCACGCGCGCCTGGAGGCCGTCCGCGAGATCAAGGAAGGCATGGGCCTGCACTCGCCGAAGATCGAAGAGCTGGCGACGCGCAAGATGCGCGCCGAGAACCCCGAGCTGGCTTCCGATTGGGATGCCATGCGCGAGGCCGCCCGCCGGCATGAGCTGCTGATGCGCAAGCAGGAGCAGGAGCGCAAGCAATCCCAGGCCCAGGAGCGGCCAGGGAGATCGCAGTCCTTGGGCCTGTCAGCCAGGCCCGCATAAAAACGAAGCCCGGCGGTCGCCGGGCTTTTTTCTCGAGCATCGCCATTTCTGGCGAGGGAGGCCCGCCGAGGGCCTGGTGGAATCATCCTGCAGCATCGTCACAAGCGACGATGCCGGGAGCTGGCCAGCATCGCCGAACCTGGCGATGCCGCCGGCGCGGTCGACCATCGCCAGTTCTGACGATGAGATCCCGCATCGCCATCTACAGCGAGGCCCACAGGGCCAGGCCGGCGGCCACGACCGCCATGCCGGCCGCGACCATGTTCATCATGGCGACGCGCCGCGCCTCGCGGATCGGCGCGACGAGCTGCGCCGTCACCGCCTCAACCTCACGCCGCACGGCCTCGGCGGCCGCCTTCGCGCCCTCCTGCATTCCCCGCGTCATGGCGTCCTTGCTGGCCGCCAACGCCGCGTTGAGCGTCCTTTCCGCCTTTCCCTTGGCGTCATCACCCCATCGGTGGGCGATGGACTCCAGTTCCGACTTGAAGGCGTCCAAGATTTCCTGCTGGGCCGATGCGCTGTCCTGCATCAGCTTCATGTTGATGGTCTGGAGGATCAAGATCGGATCGTCGCGGCCCACGGCGATGCCGTGCTTGGCCGCGATCTCCCGTATCAGCTCCTCGATCTTGTCGTCGGCCGCCATCAGAGCACCGCCGCGTTTTCGAGCTGGGCGAAGAGCTGGGTTTTCACGATCTTGAGCCGCTGCCGCGTCATGATCGTGAGCGCCGAATCGGCCAGGGCCTCATCGAAGGTGCGCCGATCCTGGAGCATTTCGGCGAAGTCGCGGCCGTAGGTTTCCTCTTTCAGCGCCGGAATCTGGATGATGGCGGACACACGGCCCTTGTTGGCCGTGTACGCCTTCAACTGCTCGAACCCCTTGCCCTCGTGCTCGATTGGCCCCCAATACGGGTTCAGCCAGACCACGAACAGGCATTCGGCCGGGAACTGGCTGGCGAGCTGGGCGAAGCCGCTCACCGTGTCCACCAGGGCCTGGCCGCCGGTGACGACCGTATGCACCACGAGTTCGTGGCCCATGTCCTGGAGCAGCGCCGGCACCTGGTTGCTGATGAGGTAGTGCGACAGCGGCACGAACGAGCTGGCCCCGTTGTCGATGATGACGTCGCCCTCGGCCGACGCGATCATCTCGACCAGGGCGTCGAAATTCCGGGTGTTGATCTCGTCGCCGTCCATGATGTTGAGCCGGCGCACGTTGAGGGCTTTGTAGCCCTCGAACGTCGCGTTCACCGGATCGGTGTCGATGCAAAGCGGCTTCTGTCCCTTGCCGGCTTTGTACTGCGCGATGGTGGCCGCGATCATCGACTTGCCGACGCCGCCCTTGCCTTGCAGAACCATGTGAATTTTCGCCATTACAGTAAATCCTCTTTCTTTGGAGTCGCATCAAACGTGAAGCCGCCGATCTTGGGTGGCTCACTCTTGGATTCCGAGGCCGGCGGGGCGGCCTTCGGCTCGGGCTTCGCGCCCTTGGGCTGGCTGTCCGGGGGAGTGGCGGGAGGCGGCGGGGAAGCTACCGGCGCGGCCTTGATGTACCGCTTCACGTGCTGGGTGAAGGTTTCGTACCGACAGCGCAGCCGGCCGGTTTCCTTCATGTGCTCCCAGATCGTTTTCATCGCATAGCCCGCATCGAGCGCCGCTTGAACGTCGCTCTTGACGGCCAGGAACGCGACCACGTGCTTGTCCTGGCGCGGCTTCTTGGCTTCCCGTCCCTTCACCCATTCAGCCAGCTCTTCGGGGTAGGTCTTTGGCATCGTGTTCGTCCATCTAATCCTCTCATCGCAAATGTAACGCTACTAAGCGGCGCTACGGAAACGCAAAAAGTCCGCTATCGGCGTGCATTGGCACGCTTCGATAGCGGCATTATGGGCCATTGTGGCGGGTTTCGCTATATCCGTTGCTGCTTTTGCGGCCTGATAGCGCGATAGTTGCGGATAAATCGTAATGGATGGTGTAGACTTTCCTTGGTGTTATTAACGCCGTAAGGCGGGCAGGATGTGTGAAGTTAGCTAACCGGCGAGCCGGTTATCTATCTTCACTGTCCCTTATTCGCGCCGGGGGCGCTCAACGGGTCATCCTGCTCTGCGAGGCAGCCGGCTACCGCCGGCATGAGAGACGAGGCGAGGCATGGAGAACGACGAAAAGGAACACGGCCGCCGGCGGCGGCAGCACCTGCGGGTGCCGGTGTTCCCCGAAGAGAAAGACGAGATCGAGGCGAACGCCAAGAGGGCGGGCGTCAGCGTGGCGCGCTATCTGCGCGACGTGGGCCAGGGCTACCAGATCAAGGGCGTCATGGACTACCAGCACGTGCGCGAGCTGGTGCGCGTCAACGGCGACCTTGGCCGCCTTGGCGGCCTGCTCAAGCTCTGGCTGACCGATGACGTGCGAACGCTCCAGTTCGGCGAGGCGACCATCCTGGCCCTGCTGGGCCGGATCGAGGCCACCCAGGACGAAATGAGCCGGATCATGAAGGCCGTGGTTCAGCCGAGGGCCGAGCCTTGACTTCTTTAGCGGCTAAAAAGCCGGAGGGGCGGCCATGATCGCCAAGCACGTGCCGATGCGCTCGCTTGGCAAGAGCGACTTCGCGGGCCTGGCGAACTACATCACCGACGCCCAAAGCAAAGACCACCGGCTGGGCCACGTGCAGGCGACGAACTGCGAAGCCGGTTCCATCCAGGACGCCATCACGGAGGTGCTGGCGACCCAGCACACGAACACCCGCGCGAAGGGCGACAAGACCTACCACCTGATCGTCAGCTTCCGGGCCGGCGAGCAGCCCAGCGCCGACACCTTGCGCGCGATTGAGGAACGCATCTGCGTCGGGCTGGGTTATGGCGAGCATCAGCGAATCAGTGCCGTCCACAACGACACCGACAACCTGCACATCCACATCGCCATCAACAAGATTCACCCGACGCGGCACACGATGCACGAGCCGTACTACCCGCACCGGGCGCTGGCGGAACTCTGCACGGCCCTGGAGCGCGACTACGGCCTGGAGCGCGACAACCACGAGCCGCGCAAGCGCGGCGCGGAGGGCCGGGCCGCCGACATGGAGCGGCATGCCGGCGTTGAAAGCCTGGTCGGCTGGATCAAGCGCGAGTGCCTGGACGAGATCAAGGGCGCGCAGTCCTGGCAGGAACTGCACCAGGTCATGCGCGACAACGGAATGGAGCTGCGCGTCCGCGCCAATGGCCTCGTGTTCGAGGCCGGCGACGGAACGATGGTGAAGGCGAGCACAGTAGCCCGCGACCTTTCCAAGCCGAGCCTGGAGGCGCGGCTTGGCCCGTTCGAGGCTTCGCCCGAACGGCAGGCGCAAACCACCGCGAAGCGGCAGTACCGCAAAGACCCCATCCGCCTTCGCGTCAACACCGTGGAGCTGTACGCGAAGTACAAGGCCGAGCAGCAGAGCTTGACCACGGCGCGCGCCCAGGCCCTGGAGCGCGCCCGGCATCGCAAGGATCGGCTGATCGAGGCGGCCAAGAGGTCGAACCGCCTGCGCCGCGCCACGATTAAGGTGGTCGGCGAGGGCCGCGCGAACAAGAAGCTGCTGTACGCCCAGGCGAGCAAGGCCCTGCGCAGCGAAATCCAGGCGATCAACAAGCAGTTCCAGCAGGAGCGCACGGCCCTCTACGCCGAGCACAGCCGGCGCACGTGGGCCGACTGGCTCAAGAAGGAGGCGCAGCACGGCGGCGCCGACGCCCTGGCCGCCCTGCGCGCCCGCGAGGCGGCCCAGGGCCTCAAGGGCAACACCATCCGGGGCGAGGGCCAGGCGAAGCCCGGCCACGCGCCGGCGGTGGACAACATCACGAAGAAGGGGACGATCATCTTCCGCGCCGGCATGAGCGCCGTGCGCGATGACGGTGACCGCCTGCAAGTCTCCCGCGAGGCCACGCGCGAAGGGCTGCAAGAAGCCCTGCGCCTGGCGATGCAACGCTACGGCAACCGCATCACCGTCAACGGCACGGTGGAGTTCAAGGCGCAGATGATCCGCGCCGCCGTCGATTCCCAGCTACCCATCACCTTCACCGATCCGGCTCTTGAGAGCCGGCGGCAGGCGCTTTTGAACAAGGAGAACACCCATGAGCGAACCGAAAGACCAGAGCATCGAGGACGAACTGGACGCGGCGCTGGCGGCCCTGGACAGCGGCCCGCTGCCGACCAGCACGCTACCGGAGCCGCAGCCGTCGCCCGAGCAGGCGACGGCCGGCCAGCCGCCGGCCGAGGCGACCGCGCCGACGCCGGCCTTCACGCCGCCACCGTCCACCGGAAGCCCGACGTTGGACGCCTTGGAAGAAAACCGCCGCCCCAAAGCCAGCACCGTTTGCGAGCACTGTCCGAACTCGGTGTGGTTCGCATCGCCGGCGGAAGTGAAGTGCTATTGCCGCGTGATGTTCCTCGTCACGTGGAGCAGCAAGGAACCCAACCAGATCACGCACTGCGACGGGGAATTTCTCGGCCAGGAACAGGAGTAGGCCAGACGCCGCCGGGCGTCGCCGCCGCCGACAAGTACATCGCCGAACGCGAGGCAAAGCGCCTAAAAGGTTTCGATATACCGAAGCATTCCCGATATACTGCCGGTGATGGTGCGCTCACGTTCCAGGGCACCAGGACTATCGAGGGCCAGGCGCTGGCCCTCTTGAAACGAGGTGATGAGGTCATGGTTATGCCCATCGACCAGGCCACGGCCCGGCGCTTGACGCGCATCGCGGTCGGCGATGCCGTCTCGATCACCGCGAAAGGCTCCATCAAAACGTCGAAAGGAAGGAGTAGATGAAGATCAAGATGAACAACGCGGTAGGGCCGCAAGTCCGAACCGCCAAACCGAAGCCGAGCAAGCTGCTGCCGGTGCTGGGCGCGGCCTCGATGGTCGGCGGCCTCCAGGCCGCGACGCAGTTCTTCGCCCACACGTTCGCCTATCACGCGACCCTCGGCCCCAACGTGGGCCACGTGTACGCGCCCTGGTCGATCCTGCACTGGACGTACAAGTGGTACAGCCAGTACCCGGACGAGATCATGAAGGCCGGCAGCATGGGGATGCTGGTTTCGACCGTGGGCCTGCTGGGCGTGGCCGTGGCGAAGGTCGTCACGTCCAACAGCTCGAAGGCGAACGAGTACCTGCACGGCTCGGCCCGCTGGGCCGAGAAGAAGGACATTCAGGCGGCCGGCCTGCTGCCACGCGAGCGCAACGTCCTGGAGATCGTCACCGGCAAGGCCGCACCCACGGCTACCGGCGTGTACGTGGGCGGCTGGCAGGACAAGGACGGCAATTTCTTCTACCTGCGGCACAGCGGCCCCGAGCACGTGCTGACCTACGCGCCCACGCGCTCGGGCAAGGGCGTCGGCCTGGTGGTGCCCACGCTGCTGTCGTGGGGCGCGAGCAGCGTCATCACCGACTTGAAGGGCGAGTTGTGGGCCTTGACCGCCGGCTGGCGGCAGAAGCACGCCAAGAACAAGGTGCTGCGCTTCGAGCCGGCCAGCACCTCGGGCGGCGTCTGCTGGAATCCGCTGGACGAAATCCGCCTCGGCACCGAATACGAGGTGGGTGACGTGCAGAACCTTGCCACGCTGATCGTTGACCCGGACGGCAAGGGCCTGGACTCGCACTGGCAGAAGACCGCCTTCGCGCTCCTGGTCGGCGTGATCCTGCACGCGCTGTACAAGGCCAAGGACGATGGCGGCACCGCCACGCTGCCGTCCGTCGATGCGATGCTGGCCGACCCGAACCGGGACATTGGCGAGCTTTGGATGGAAATGGCGACCTACGGGCACGTAGACGGCCAGAACCATCACGCCATCGGCTCGGCGGCCCGCGACATGATGGATCGGCCCGAGGAAGAAGCCGGATCGGTGCTGTCCACGGCCAAGTCGTACCTGGCCCTGTACCGCGACCCCGTGGTGGCCCGCAACGTCAGCCGGTCGGACTTCCGCATCAAGCAGTTGATGCACGAGGACGACCCGGTAAGCCTCTACATTGTCACCCAGCCCAACGATAAGGCCCGCCTGCGGCCGCTGGTGCGCGTCATGGTGAACATGATCGTGCGCCTGCTGGCCGACAAGATGGACTTCGAGGGCGGCCGGCCGGTGGCGCACTACAAGCACCGGCTCTTGATGATGCTGGACGAGTTCCCGAGCCTCGGGAAGCTGGAGATCATGCAAGAGTCGCTGGCCTTCGTGGCCGGCTACGGCATCAAGTGCTACCTCATCTGCCAGGACATTAACCAGCTCAAGAGCCGCGAGACGGGCTACGGCCACGACGAAAGCATCACGTCGAACTGCCACGTGCAGAACGCCTACCCGCCCAACCGCGTCGAGACGGCCGAACACCTGTCCCGCCTCACCGGGCAGACCACCGTGGTGAAGGAGCAGATCACGACCAGCGGCCGCCGCACGGCGGCGATGCTGGGCCAGGTGTCGCGCACTTACCAGGAAGTGCAGCGGCCCTTGCTGACGCCCGACGAATGCCTGCGCATGCCGGGGCCAAAGAAGAACGCCCAGGGCGAGATCGAAGAAGCCGGCGACATGGTGATCTACGTCGCGGGCTACCCGGCGATCTACGGCAAGCAACCCCTGTACTTCAAAGACCCAGTGTTCTCGGCACGCGCCGCGATCCCTGCGCCCAAGGTCAGCGACCGCCTGCGCGCCGTCGCACAGGCCGAGACGGAAGGGGAGGGCATCACGATATGAGCCGCATCCTGAAACGCATCGCGGCAGGCGTCGTCATCGCGGGCGTGGCCGCCCTGCTGCTGGCCGCCGGCGGCTATGCCGCCGGTGCCCGCGTGAACACCACCAAGAGCATTCCGGTCGGCCTGTACTGGACGAGCAGCGCGCCGGTGGAGAAGGGGGCCTACGTCCTCTTCTGCCCGCCGCAGCTCGGCGTGTTCGATGACGCCAAGGAGAGGGGCTACATCGGGGCCGGCTTCTGCCAGGGCGGCTACGGCTACATGATGAAGCGCGTTTTAGCCGCTAAAGACGATGCCGTCGCCGTCGCCGATGACGGCGTGCGCGTCAACGGCGAGCTGCTGCCCCTCAGCGCGCCGATCAAGGCCGACAAGGCCGGTCGGCCGCTGCCGCGCTATCAGTCCAACAGCTACACGCTCGGCAATTCCGAGGTGCTGCTTATGTCGGACGTGAGCGCCACATCCTTCGACGGCCGCTACTTCGGCCCGATCAATCGTTCGCAAATCAAGACCGTGATCCGTCCGGTCATCACCTGGTAGGGAGACACACCATGCGCCTTTTCATCGCAGAAAAGCCGTCCGTCGCCAAGGCCATCGCCGGCGAGCTGGGCGCGACCGGCAAGGGCGACGGCTTCATCGAGTGCGGCACCGACAAAGTGACCTGGTGCTTCGGGCACATGCTCGAACAGGCCGACCCCGACGAGTACACGCCCGATGACGTGCCGCGCGGCCAGTCCGGCAAGAAGGTCTGGCGCGTCGATGAGCTGCCCATCATCCCCGAGAGCTGGATTCTCAAGCCCAAGGACGACGCGAAGAAGCAGCTCGCCGTGATCGGCAAGCTGCTCAAGGAGGCCAAGGAGATCGTCAACGCCGGCGACCCCGACCGCGAAGGCCAGTTGCTGGTTGACGAAGTGCTGGAGCACTTCCGCAACAGCAAGCCGGTGCGCCGCTTTTGGGTGAGCGCGCAGGACTCCGTTTCCGTCAAGCGCGGCCTGGCCGCTTTGAAGGAGAACACCACCTATGCAGGCTGGGCCGACGCTGCACGCGGGCGGCAGCGCGCCGACTGGCTGATCGGCATGAACCTCAGCCGCGCGTACACGCTGCGCGCGCAGCGCGGCGGCTCGCGCGCCCTGCTGACCGTGGGCCGCGTGCAGACGCCGACGCTGGCCCTCGTGGTCGCCCGCGACCGCGAGATCGAGGCATTCAAGGCCGTGCCGTACCACACCATCCGGGCGGTGGTGCAGCACGCCGGCGGCAGCTTCGCCGCCGCATGGAAGGCGAAGGAGGATCAAGCCGGTCTGGACAGCGAAGGCCGCCTTGTCGATACCGCCGTCGCCGACGCCCTGGTGGCCGCCGTCAAGGGCCAGCCGGGCACCATCGCCGCGTACAAACAGGAGGCCAAGAAGCAGAACCAGCCGCTGGCCTTCGCCCTGTCCGACATTACGGCACTGGCCTCGGCCAAGTTCGGCTACAGCGCCGAGGACGTGCTGAACACCTGCCAGGCGCTCTACGAGACGCACAAGCTGACCTCGTACCCGCGCACCGACTGCGCCTACCTGCCGGAGTCGCAGCACGCCGACGCGCCGCGCGTGCTGGAGGCGATCAAGCACGTCAACCCCGAACTGGCCGGCCTGGTCGATGGTGCCGATCCGCGTATCAAGTCCAAGACGTGGGACGACTCGAAGATCACCGCGCACCACGGCATCGTGCCGACCATGCAGAAGGGCAGCAAGGCCGCCCTCAGCGAGCGCGAGCGCAACATCTACGACCTGATCGTGCGCGCCTACCTGGCGCAGTTCTACCCGCTGCACGAGTACATGCAGACCACCGTGGGCGTCGAGATCGCGGGCGAGAACTTCGCCGCGAGCGGCAAGGTAGTCACGCGCAACGGCTGGCGTGACGTGTACAGCCAGGCCGACGAGGAAGGCGAGAAGGACGAGGACGACGACAGCGGCACGCAGGCCCTGCCGTCGATGGCCCAGGGCGACGCCGTGACCTGCACGGACGCCACCCGCAAGGACGCCAAGACGAAGCCGCCAGCGCGCTTTACCGAGGGCACGCTGATCCGCGCGATGGAGAACATCCACAAGTTCGTCAGCGATGCCGAGCACAAGAAGATGCTGCGCGAGGGCGACGGCATCGGCACGTCGGCCACCCGTGCGTCGATCATTTCCGAGTTGAAGCGGCGCGAGTTCCTGGCCGTCAAAGGCAAGCAGATCATCAGCACGACCCTCGGCCGCAGCGTCATCGACGCGCTGCCCGAGGTTGTGAAAAGCCCGGTGCTGACCGCGCTCTACGAGCGGATGCTGAAAGGCGTCGAGCAGGGCACGGCCGCCCTGGACGCCTTCATCACGAAGCAAGAGACGTTCATCCGCGACCAGGTGGCGAAGGCCAACAGCGGAGCCGTGACCATCGCCGGCGGCAAGGAAGCCGCGCCGGTGTCATCCCTTCACAAGTGCATGGCCTGCGGCAGCGGCTTGTCGCGCCGGCCGAGCAAGAAGAAGGGGCAATTCTGGTGGGGTTGCAGCAACTTCCCCACATGCAAGCAGACCTACCCCGACCTCAAGGGTCGGCCCGACTACAGCAAGGGCCGCAACGGCCCGGCATCCGAATGACCACAGCGAAGGAGATCGACCATGAACGAGCAAACCACCACCAACACCGCCGCCCACGACGAGCCGCTGGCCGTCCTGCCGCCGGTTGACGACGACGCCGCCGGCCGCGAGGCCGTGCGCGAGAAGATGGCCGACGCGCTGACGCCCGGCTTCCAGGTCGAGTTCGACCCCGACGAAGCCGAGCGCGTGGGCGCGTTCGTGGAGGACGCGCTGTCCGAGCAGGACGCCGCCGCGAGCGGCGACGACCTGGTGGAAGTCGATGGCGCGCTGGAGCCGGCATTCCTGGACGACGAAGGCCCGAGCGCCGACATCCCGCCGTTCATCACCACCACGAACGCCCGCGAGCTGTACGACCTGCGGCCCGGCGAGACGGTTGCCCAGGCCGCCGCGCGCAAGGCGTCGGAGGGCTGACCCATGCCGATCACGAAAGCCGAGGCGCAAGGGGTGACGCGGGCTTTCGTCCGCGACTACCCCGGCGCGCTGGAGCTGGCCTACAAGTTCCGCGAGGACGCGGCCGAGCTGTACGGGCCGCGAGCGGCCGAGGTGCCGGCCGACATGAAGGGCGGCTACGTGCCCAAGGAGACGCTGCACGCCGGCCGCGCCTACCGTGGCCGCGTGGACGTGCCCTTGCAGAACGTCGAGAGCGCCGGCGACCTACTGATGACGCTGCGGCACGAGGTGCTAGGCCACTACGGGGCCAACACCTTCGCGCCGGGCGAGAAGCGCGCCTTGCTGGACGGCCTGGCGGCCGCCCGCAACGAACCCACCCTCAAGCCGCTATGGGATGACGTGAACCGGCGCTATGCCGGCCAGTCCCTGGACGTGCGCGCCGAGGAAGTGTTTGCCCTGCACTGCGAGGGCATCGAGCCGAGCCAGCACCAGGTCGCCGACCAGGTGCAGCAGCGCGGCCAACAGTCATTCACGGAAACCTGCATCGCCCGCGTGCGGCCCATGCAGGCCGACGACCTGCACAACATCGTGTGCATGGTCGCCCAGGGCCTGCGCGACCGTTCCCGGACACAGCAGAACTTCCCTCAGTTCAACGAGCTATTCCGAAGGGACGAGAACATGGAGCCGAAGAAGCCGTTTCACGAAGTCGTGGCCGAAAAGCTGATCGAGCAGCTCAAGGCCGGCACCGCACCGTGGCAAAAGCCGTGGGAGCCGGGCGAACCCAACGCCTACCTGCCGATGAACCCGACCACCGGCAAGCGGTACAAAGGGATCAACGCCATCCACCTGATGGCCCAGGGCCGCAGCGATGCGCGCTGGATGACCTACAAGCAGGCCGCCGCCGTGGGCGCGCAGGTTCGCAAGGGCGAGAAAGGCACGCCGGTTCAATACTGGAAGTTCAGCGAAGAGCAAGACAAGCTGGACGACAGCGGCCGGCCCGTCCTCGATGCGAAGGGCCAGCCGGTCAAGGAAACCGTCATGCTGGAGCGGCCGCGCGTGTTCTTTGCGACCGTGTTCAACGGCGAGCAGATCGACGGCCTGCCGCCGCTCCAGCCGAAGAAGGAACAGACTTGGAACGCCGTCGAGCGCGCCGAGCACATCCTGAAAGCCTCGGGCGCGACGATCACCCACGCCGCCGGTGATCGGGCGTTCTACCGCCCTTCGACCGACAGCATCACCCTGCCGGAGCGCGGCCAGTTCCCCAGCTCCGACCGCTACTACGCGACCGCGCTGCACGAGCTGGGCCACTGGACGGGCCACGCTTCGCGCCTTGACCGCGACCTGGCGCACCCGTTCGGGAGCGAGGGGTACGCCAAGGAAGAGCTGCGCGCCGAAATCGCTTCCATGATCGTCGGCGACGAGCTGGGCATCGGCCACGATCCGGGCCAGCACGCCGCCTATGTGGGTTCGTGGATCAAGGCGCTGCAAGACGAGCCGCTGGAGGTGTTCCGCGCGGCCGCCGATGCCGAGAAGATTCACGACTACGTGCTGGCCTTCGAGCAGAAGCAGGTTCAGGAGCAAGACCAGCAGCAGAGCCAGGCCCAGGACGAAGCCGTGGCCCAGGCCCTGGCCGTGGACATTGCCGAAGTCCTGGACAACCCGGACGTGTCTTTCAGCCACTACCAGGCATTCCAGGGCGACACCCTGGAAGACGCCTTGCGCAGCCGTGGCCTCGAAACCGTGGGCAGCATCACCGGCACCGATCCCGAGCAGTTCTACGCGGTCGCGCATGACCGGCTGTCGCCGGTGTTCGGCATCGACCCGAGCCACACCGACACCGACAACGCCTACCTGGAGCGCAAGGGCTTGGCGCAAGAGTTCGCCAACATGGCCGAACAGCTCCACCTCGCGCAGCAGCTCCAGCAGCACGGCGAACAGATCGTGTCGAGCATCGACGCCGAAGCCAGGTGGAGCGACGGCCAGCGCATCTTTGCGTTCCACGACCAGGACGGTGAACCCCACCAGGTTCGCAGCCTGGACGAGCTGAACAACTACGCGCCCGACCATTTGATGGCCCTGCCGGCGCTGACCCAGCAGCAAGCGGCCGTCGCAGACCAGGAGGCGAACATGACCCCACCGACCAACGACCAGGCGGCCGCCCTGCTGGCCGCCCATCCTGCCGACGCGGTGCAGGGCATCGAGCAGGCCGCCGCCGCGCGCCGGCAGCTCGCCGCCGGCGAGATCGACGGCCAGGCGTTCGCCGACGCGACCCGTCAACACCTTGGCGTTGAGCTGCCGCCCGACTGGAGCGGAGAGCTGCGCATCGTCGGCGTGGCCGAGCAGGACGGCCAGACCGTCGATGCCGCCCAGGCCGGCATCGAGCCGCAGGCGTTCCAGGTCTACGCGCGCAAGGCCGATGCGCAGTTCGGCGAGGACGCCTTTGCCTTCGTCGCCGGCACCCGCACCGAGGGCCAGGCCGAGGCTCTGACCGAGCGCCTGCACCTGGTCGATGCGCTGGGCACCGACAACCAGCACGAGCGCGCCGCCAAGCTGGCCCGCGTGCAGGAAGAGCGTGTACGGCGCGACCCCAACGCGACCGAAGAGGACATTTCAGCCGCTAAAGAGGCACGCAAGACCGCCGAGGCGTCGGCCATGCTCAACGACAGCGACGCGCAGCGCCGCGCGGCCGAGCTGGAGCGCCAGGAACGCGAGCGGCAGCAGGCGCAGCCGCAGGCCGAGAAGCCCGAACGGCAGTACATCAACGTGCCGTACAAGGAGAAGGACGAGGCCAAGAGCCTCGGGGCGCGTTGGGATCGGCAGCAACAGTCCTGGTACGTGCCGCCGGGCACCGATGCCGCTCCCTTCGCCAAATGGGCGCAGGGAGCCGCTACAGCGGCCGTAGAGCCGCGTTCGGCCCAGCCGGCACCCGAAGCCCAGGGCGAGGCGCAGAAGCCCGCGCAGCAGGCCCAGCAGGCCCGCCAGTACCTGGCCGTGCCCTACGAGCAGCGCAACGCGGCCAAGGCCGCCGGCGCGCTTTGGGACAAGGCCGCGAAGTCCTGGTATGTCGGCCCGCGCGCCGACGCGGCGAAGCTCGAACGCTGGAAGCCCGAGAACGTGCAGGCCCAGCAAGGGCCAGCGATGACGCCAAGGGAAGAGTTCGCCGAGGCCATGCGCAGCGCCGGCCTGTTCACCGGCAGCAACGCCCAGGGCGATCACCCGATCATGGATGGCAAGCGGCACCGCGTGCCGGTCGAGGGCGGCAAGAAGGGCGCGCTCGATGGCTTCTACGTGGGCCACCTGGACGGGCACCCGGCCGGGCGGATCATCAACAACAAGACCGGCACGGACATTACCTGGAAGAGCAAGGGCTACGCCTTGAGCGACCAGGAGAAGGCCAAGCTCCAGGCCGAGGCGGCCGAGAAGCTGGCACAGCGAGCCGTCGAGCAGGACAAGGCCCAGGAGGCCACCGCGCAGCGCGTCGGTCGGCAGATGGCCGACCTCGTGCCCATCGAGCAGCCGACGCCCTACCTGCAAGCCAAAGGCATCCAGGCGCAGGCCGGCGTGATGACCGACCGCGAAGGCCAGAAGACCTACATCCCGGCCTTCGACGCAGAGGGCAAGCAATGGACGATGCAATACATCCAGGAGGACGGCACTAAGCGGTTCGCCAAGGACTCGAAGAAGGAAGGATGCTTCCACCCGGTCGGCGGCATGGACGCCCTGGCGGCCGCGCCGGCGCTGGTGATCTCGGAGGGCTACGCCACGGCGGCCCAGGTGGCCGAGGCCGTGGGCCACGCCACGGTCGCCGCCTTCGACAGCGGCAACCTTGAGGCCGTGGCGAAGGCGCTGCACGCCAAGTTCCCGGACAAGCCGATCATCATCGCCGGCGACGACGACCGGCACCTGGTCATGACCCACGGCAACAACCCCGGCCGGGAGAAGGCCGAGGCGGCCGCCCAGGCCGTGGGCGGCAAGGCGATCTTCCCGATCTTCGCGCCGGCCGAGAACACCTACCCGCGCGACTTGCCCGCCATCACGCCCGACAGCTTCAAGACCCACCTGCGCGCCGAGCAGCGCCTTGCCGACGCCGCCGCCGGCAAGGTCGAGCTGGCCGGCGACGAGGCGGCCAAGCTCAAGGCGTCGATGTTGAGCGGCGCGCAGATCGCGGCGCTGTCCACGATGAAGCAGCACACCGACTTCAACGACTTGGCGCACAAGAGCGAGCTGGGCATCGAGGGCGTGAAGCGGCAGATCGGCGCGGCCATCAGCCAGGTGCAGCGCGACGAGCAGCAGCACCAGGAGCAGAAGCACGTCGAGAAAAAGCAACAGCAGATCGAGCAGCGCCCACGGCGGGCCGCTCGCATCGGATAAGTCGAAAAATCCGGCTAAAGTGGCCGAGCTGCACATCAGGCCGCGCGGTTTTCCTCCCTGATCGCCGGCGCGGTTTCTTCCTCCCTGAACCGCATGCAGACTTGCCGCCTCGGACACCCCGAGGCGGTTTTTTTTCGCCTCGCTCGAGCATCGCCGCATCCGACGATGCCGAGACGACCAGGCCGCGCACGTCGAGCTGCAGCATCGCCATTGCCGACGATGGCACCAGGTCGCCGGCGGTGGCCACCGACCTCGAGCTCGCATCGCCACATCCGACGATGCGCGCCGGCGTCGACCATCGCCAGGTCTGACGATGGCGGCCGCCCTGCCCTGGATCTCGCATCGCCATTTCTGGCGATGAGATCCACGGAGCGGCCATTTAGACCCGCCAATAACGACCCGGCCAAGATAAATCGCATGACGGCCTTTTTGGCCGGGGGTAGCATGACCGGACACTTTGCGTATACCCAAAATGACCGGAGGAACCCATGACCAGCCGCAACGGCTACTTCCCAGGCAAGACCAAGGCGAAGCGCAGCGCGATCATCACGCCGCGCACCGCCCAGGAAACACAGATTGCGGCCATGCCGCGCCAGTCACGCGCAGCGCGCCAGGCGCTCGCCAAGACGCCACCGCTGCGCGTCGGCGGCGATGGCCTGGTCGAAGGTGCCGACCGCATCATGCGGACGCCGACCGAGCACCAGGCCGCCGGCGTCGCTTTCAAGGTCGCGCGCATCTACTTGCGCGTCAGCACCGACGAGCAGGACTTGACCAGGCAGGCCGCCATCGTGGAGAGCACCAGGGCCGCCGGCTTCTACGTCGCCGGCATCTACCGCGAGAAGGCTTCGGGCGCTCGCGCCGATCGCGCCGAGCTGCTGCGCATGATCGGCGACCTGCAACCCGGTGAAGTCGTCGTTGCGGAGAAGATCGACCGCATCAGCCGCCTGCCGCTGCCCGAGGCCGAACGCCTCGTGGCCTCGATCCGCGCCCAGGGCGCGCGCCTGGCTGTCCCTGGCGTGGTCGATCTATCCGACCTGGCCGCCGAGGCGAAGGGCGTGGCAAAGGTGGTGCTGGAGTCGATCCAGGACATGCTTTTGAAGCTGGCGTTGCAGATGGCCCGCGACGACTACGAGGATCGCCGCGAGCGGCAGCGGCAGGGCGTCGAGCTGGCGAAGGACGCCGGCCGCTACACCGGCCGCAAGGCCAACACAAAGGTGCATGAACGCATCGTGGCGCTGCGCAGCGCAGGCCACAGCATTCCAGAGACGGCCAGGCTGGCCGGGTGCAGTGAAAGCCAGGTCAAGCGCGTATGGGCGCTGCACAACCAGGCGCAGGCGTGACCTACTCGGCCGCCTCCAGCTCGCGCAGGCATTCCATGATCGCCGCCCGCTCCAGCGGATCGAGCTTGGCGAGCTTCGCTTGCCAGCGGGCTTTCTTCCGCTTGATGCGCTCGCGCTCGCGGAAGTTGCTGCCGAGGTAGCGCAGATCGTGCAGCTCGGCCGGCTCGGGGTAGTTCATCCACAGCCGTTCGATAGCGATGCCGCCGCGCGTCATCGCGTTGAAGTCGATGGTTCTCCATGACGCCAAGGGAGAGCTGTCATAGATCGTTGAGCTGTAGCCCGACACCATCACCGCGCACGGCAAGCCGGCCAGCACGTCGAGCAGCCGCACGTGGTCGGCGTCGTCGTATTCGTGGCGGTATAGCTTGCCGCCGCGCCGGCTGTCCATCACGTAGGGCGGATCGGCGTAGACGAACTCGGAGCCGGTGAACTGGTGGGACTCCAGCCAGGCCACGGCGTCGCCGTGGTGCAGCTCCAGGCCGGGCACGTCGAGCTGCTGCCAGACCTCGATCACCTCGGGATCAACGTCGATGCCGACGCTGCGGGCAGCGGGCCGCTTGCGCTCCAGGATGTTGCCGCCGCCCAGGTGCGTTTCGATGTACGTGTCGTGAGGCGGGATGTTGTTGATGATCGTCTGGTAGACGCCGGCACCGCCCTTGCCGCCGGGGTATCTCATGGCCTTCTTCCTGGAGTAAATCGGGACTTGGCCAGCATCGTCAGAAATGGCGATGCTGTCAAGGGAAGCCGGCCGGGCCTGCATCGTCAGAGCCGACGATGCGAAGCTGCTGGAGCGACCTGCAGCACCGCCAGGAATGGCGATGCCGGATCGCTCAGTAGGTGGGGATGTAGACCACCTCAATGTCCACGCGCTGGTTCTCGCGCCGGCCCTCGGCCGTCGAGTTGTCTGCCACGAAATCGGCGGCCGATGCGAAGTTCACCATGATCTTGAGCGGCGAGACGCCGCGCGCCACCAAGTACGACCTGGCCGAGAGCGCACGGCGTAGTGCAAGGGCCTCATCGGCCGCGCTGGGCCGTAGTGTGCTGGTGCGCCCGCTGATGTAGATGATCGCCGCATTCCTAGCGTCGGCCAGCAGCTCCAGGGCCTCTGGCGTCGGCTGGAATGTCGCGCTGCTGTCGGGGAAGGACACCGATACGCCGGACTTGATCGGCGTGCCGAAGTTGCCGGCGTCGCCGGCGGCCAGTGCGCTTTGCGCGCTGACCAGGAACGCCAGAGAGAGGGCCAGAAGAACGGGTTTTCGCATGGGGCAGGACTCCAATCAGAAGAACAGGTAGCCGGCCTTGCTCATGGGGATGCGGATCAACCAGAGCGAGGCCAGGTGCAGCGGGTAATAGGCGTAGAAGGCCCAGCGCAGGCGCGGCACGCGCACATCCACCCGCGAGGCCAGGAAGAGCACCGGCAGGGCTGCCAAGGCCCACAGGTTGCGATTGACGAACCACAGGGCCGCGCAGGCCAGCACCGCGACCGCCGCGGCGGCCCAGCTCGGCCGGCGCGTGTACGACCACACCGCCAGGCCGAAAGCCACGGCCGGCCACCAATATTCGACCGAGCTGCCGCCGACCAGGAACACCACGCCGGCGGCCGCCAGGTGCAGCTTGCCGCCACGTTCGACCAGGTAAGCCGTGGCCGTGACGACCAGCAGCGTGAACATCACGTTGAGCGGCCACCAACCGGCGTACAGGCCGCCGAGGGCCACGAAGGGCACGGAGGCCAGCGCGCCGAACATCGCCAGGCGCGACATGGTGCGGCCGTACACGCCGCGTTCGAGCGTGCCCGGCCGGGCCAGGTTGTAGGCCAGGACGAACACGAAAAGGGGGAGCGCCACGCGGCCGGCCTCGAACAGCACCGGCAGCGTCGCGTTGAACAGGTACTTGTTGACGTGATCGCCGGTCATGAGAACCAGTGCGAGCCACTTCAACGCTTCGACGGTTCCATCAGGAATCCGCAGGGCCTTCATCAGCGCCGGCCCCCGCGAATCGCGTAGGCGCGCAGCACCAGGAAGATGATGTAGAGCGCTGGCAGTGAGAGCACGAAGGCGATGGGCTTGCCGATCCACGCCGGCAGCGCCCACAGCAGAAGGCCCAAGGCGAAGATCGGGCCGAGGCCCAGCAGAAGCAAATCGAGCTGGTTCTTGGCCTGCCCTTCCGCCCACTTGCAATAGGCTTGAAGCAACCGGCCGACGCCCAGCGTGTACCGCATCATGAAGGCGTGGAATTTGTCCATGTTTAGCCGCTAAATCGGAAGAGCCGGCCTACTCGGCCGACCCCTCGCGTGAAGTGTTGAAAGACACCGTGCGGGGCACGTAGCCGGCCACCGACACGCTGCGAGCTGCTGCGGCCGCTGGGGCGGCCTGCTGGGGTGCTGGTGCCGGCCTGGCCGCCGGCGTCGCCCGCTGGGCCACCGTCGCGGGCTGGCTGGGCGTCGAGGGCGTGGCCCCGGCCTTCGTCACGTCAAGCGTGACGAACCGAGCTTCGAGCCAATCGGCCCACTTCGACGCCTTGCGCATCAAGTCGGCCCGGTACACCGCGTTGTACTGCGGCGTGCGCGAGTGGTAGTTCGCCGCCTTCGTCCAGAGGTCGCCCTTGTCGTTGCGGATGTGCATCCGCAGCCGCCAGGCGGCCAGGTCGAACGAGTAGCAGCCGGCAGCCGCCACATCGTTCGCCGTGATGCCGTATCGGGCCAGGTCGCCCAGGTACGCGGTGTTGAACTGCATCGGGCCAACGTCATGCGTGCCATTCGAGTTGCGCACCCACTGGCCCGGCTTGCCGCCCTCTTTCTCGGCGACGGCCAACACGATGTTGACCGGCACCTCGTACTTGACGGCGGCCGAGATCGAGCAGACGACGCGCTCCTGGAGCTGCGGCGGCAGATCGGCGAAGAACGGCATGCCCTCCCCTCCCTCAGTTCAGCCAGGACTGACGGCGGCGCTCTTCGTCCTCGCGCCGGATGCGTTCGTTGTACTCGGCCAAGGCGCGGTCATAGTCGCGCGCTTCGACCCAATACCCGCCCCGCTCTGGCGTCCCGACATAGCGCGGCAGCGTGCCGCTGCTGGCGAAGTCGGTGTAGGCGTGGCCGGTGTAGGCCCCGCAGTAGTCAGGCAACTGGTTGCTGATGTACGTGCGCCCATCGTCGTAGCCGCCCGTCCACATCACCAACGTCGAGTTCAGCGACTGCGCGTCGCACCGGCCAGCGCCGCGCGAGATCGCCGACACGAGCGACTGCATTTCCGGCGTCTGGCTCGCCACCGGGCAAAGCTGGAGGAAGTTCAGGCGGGCGCGGATCGTGTCCGACAGCTTGCGCTTCGTGATGTTGAAGTACCGCGACAGCGACGGCGTGCATTCGCTCGGGCGCGTGCCCGACGACAGGCACAGGATCGCCTCGCAGGCCAGGCGCGTGTCGCCGGTCAGCACGTCTTGCGCGCTGGCCGTGCCGGCGGTCGATCCGAGGGCTGCCACGAGGGCGGCCAGGGCAAACAGTTTCTTCTTCATGGTTGGACTCTCCTTGGTTACGCAGTTGTGCCGTCGCGGCCTTGCTCGCGGTTGGCGAACGCAGCTACTTCGGACTCGGGATCGGCATCGGCAGGGCCGCCTGCCAGGCTGTTGTCGCCGAAGCTCGGCGCGGGCTGCTGGTCGGGCACGTCGATGTTCTCGGCCGTGCCGCTTCCTTGCGCCTTGATCGCGGCGGCGATCTTTCCGCCAGTGGTGTCGGCGATCCGCTCGGCTGCGGCTTCGCGCAGGCTCGCGGCTTTGGCCTTGGCAACATCGGCGGTTCCCTTCGCCAAGTTCGCGCCGGCGTCGGCGGCGATGCGGCCGGCCGTGCCGAGGGCCGATGCGGCCGATGCGAGCAAGCCGGGGCCGGTGCTGCCCGGTGCGGCCTGCTGCCCTTGCCCTGCCCCGCCGGCGGGCTTGGGTTCGTTCTTGGCGGCCTTGTCGGCACTGCTGCCGGTGCTGGCCGTCGAGCTGCTGCCCTGGCCGCCGGCGTCGGCTTTGCCGCCGCCCTTATCGCCGCCCTTCGAGCTGCCCGAGCTGCTGCCGGTCGAGGGGCTGCCGCCACCCGACGAAGAGCCACCGCCGGAGCTGCCGCTAAAGCCCGCAGCCTGAGCGAAGGGCGTGCTGCCGGTGCCGGCGTCGCCGCCGCCGCCCGCACCGCCGCCCGAGCTGCCGCCGCCCGAGAAGGCCGACATAACGTCCGTGCCTGCCGACACGTTCTCATTGGCCTTCGAGAAGGCGGCCATGACGGCAGAGGCACCACCGGCGGCCGAGGCTGCGCCGGCGGCCAGAGCGGCGCCGCCGGTCGCGGCCGCTGCTGCTGCCATGCCTGCGGCACCCAACGCAGCACCTGCACCGAACTGGCCGATGCCGGCACCGCCCACGCTCGCGCCGGTGATGATCCCGGCGATGAGCGGCGGAATCTTGTTGACCAACGCCAAGAGGATGATGACGACGATCAGCATCACGCCCATTTCCTTGAGGCTGATGCCGGCGCTCATGCGCGAGTAGTAGTCATCGAGGAAGGTCTTGCCGATGCCCACCAGGAGCACCATTGCGAAGAGCTGCGCGGCCACGCCCAGGACGACCTTGTAGTAGTTGATCGCCATGTCGGAAGTCCAGCGCGAACCACCGAAGCCGAGGAAGAACACGCCGCCGTAGGCGAGCACCCAGCCCGACGCGAGCAGCAGAAGCATATTCACACCGACCAGGGCCAGGATGACCAGGATCGCCACGGCCATGAGGATGCCGGCCATGCTGTCCACCGGCGACCACACCGAGGACTGATCCATCACCTTGTCGAAGATCGCAAAGCCCACGTCCACGATGCCCGAGGGCGACAGAGCATTGCCCAGGCCCGTCGCGTTGCCGGCGAGCTGCCGCAACGACGCATAGATGGACGAGGCGAAGTTAGGGCCGTTGGTTAGCGCCCACCAGAAGAAGCCGGTAAAGATCGTGAAGCGGACGAACTCCGCGAAGAACTCGCCAATGTCGGCCTTGCGCAAGGCCATCATGCCGAACGTCCAGACCATCGAGATCACAACCAGCGTCCAGAAGAGCCAGGTTGCGGCCGTGGTGATGACACCGGCCCAGCCGCTCGCGGCGGCCTGGTAGCGATCCAGCACGCTATCGAACACGCCGGCGTTGTCGATGGCCGCGTGGGCATCGACCGCGAAGAACGCCAGCCAGACGAACAGCGGCAGGGCGAGGGTTTTTAGATTGGCTGGCATTCTCATCGTCAGCACCTCACCATTCGCGTTTCGGGCTGGGCTTGAAATCCCCACCACGACGCAAGCACAGCGACGAAAAAGCCTGCTGGACGCCCTTGTCCTCGATCTTGGCGATGTTCTCGGGCTTGCAGTTCTCGTCGTTCACTTCCGGCATGGGGGCCGTGGCCGGCTTGTTGTCGCAGCCGGCGACCAAGGCCGCCACGAGGGCGGCCGAGGCCAAGGACAGAGCCTTGATTGCTTTCATGAATCCCCCTTACCAGGTGCGCGCCGGGCTGGCCCGGTAGCTGCCCTGGCGCAGTTGTGCGGCCGCTGCCGCCTGCTGGGCTTCCTTGTCGGCGTCGGCCTGCATCTTGGTTGCCATCGCGTTCTGCTGCGCGATCAGCAGGCCACGAATCTGCAAGAGCTGGTTGGCCTGCTGGCTGGCGAGCTGGTTGGCGTAGCCGATGGCCTGCATTTGGCCCTGCGCGCCCTGCGCTGCCGATTGAAGACGCTGCAACGTCGCTGCATCGGCCGTGAGATTCGTTTGCTGCCTATCGAGGCCCTTGAACAAGGCATCGTTGGCCTTCTTCTGCGACTCGCTCGCGAGCTGGGCCACATTCCGAAGTGCTGCGCGTTCCGCGTCGGAGCACCCTGCCGCCGTAAAGCACGGCGAGTTCTTGTAGTAGTTCACGTCCTGGAACTTGCCGATGTAGCTGTCCAGGCTGCCGAGTTGGGTCTTGTAGTAATCCAGCGTGTTGACCGCGTTCATCAACCCGTTGATGGTCGATTGCGCCTGATCCCAGATATACGCGGCCGGGGCCATCGTGTTCTGGAGTTGGTTTTGATACTGCTGGAGCTGGGTGCTGTACTGCTCAATTTGCTTGAGCGTCTGGGCCACCGATTCGATGGCCGTCATGATGTTCTGCGACAGGTTGGTGCCGTCGATGACGGGGATGCCAGCCTGCACAGGTGTGACCGCCAGCGTGCTCGAAACAGCAATGACGAGGGCCAATTTAGCGGCTAAAAACTTCGGCTTCATGGTGCTTTTCTCCTATGGCGTTAGTAATCGAAGGAACGGTACGGCTTGGAAAACGTCATGTCCTTCGTGACCACGACGTTGAAGCGATACCCCGGCCGAATTTCCAGCGTCGGCGAAATGCTCAGGTTCTTGGCGATGAGTTGCGCCGTAACCTGGCCGAGCTGCTGGCCGAGGGCTTCGCTTAGGGCACTGCTGGCGCTCGGTGCGCCATAGGTGTTTGTGGCCTGGTTCTGGCGTTGGCTGTAGGTGATGCCTGCTGTCACGCCGGACATGAGGAAGGCCGAGCCGAACAGGCGCACATAGTGGTTGTTCACCTGGTCGTGGAAGCCCGCGTATCCCGCGCTGTCCGCGCCCGGCATCGCGCCAATGTCCATCGCCTTGCCATCGGGGAACACGATGCGTTGCCACGCAACCAGCACGCGCGCTTGGCCGTAGGCCACGTCGCTCGAATACGAGCCGACGAGGCGCGATCCCTGCGGGATCAACAGGTGCTTGCCGGTCGGTGTGTCGTACACGTCCTGCGCGACCTGGGCCATGATTTGGCCCGGCAGATCGGAGTTGATGCCCGAAATGAGCGTGGCCGGCACGACGAAGCCCGCGCGCAGCTCGAACGGTGTGCGCGGCGCTTCCGGCTGCGAATCCAGCTTCCAGCGGTCGCCCTGCCCACCTTGGCCGAACTGCGCCATGCTGTTGCGCCCGCCGCCGCTGGTCGAGGTTTGCAGGAGCTGCGGCGCACCGCCCGCGCCCATGCCGCCGGCGGCCGGAGCCGCGCCGCCACCACCGACGCCCATGCCGCGAATCTGCGCCAGGCGTGCTTGATAGGCGGCGGTCGGATCGTTGCTGCGCTGCGCGTCGATTTGCTGCTGCACCGCTGCGATGCGGTTCAGCATTTCATCGCGCGTCTGCGGCGTGCCGGTGTAGGTGCTCGGGCCACCCGGCGCGGAGCCGTTGCTACGCGGGGCATCCACGCGCACGGTGGTCTTGGCCTTCACGGCTTCGCCGAACATCTGCATCTTCGCCATGCGGATGCGCTGGGCCTCGTCGTCGTTCACCGGCTGGCCCGGGTTGCCGGGGTTGGCCGGCGGGGCCGGCGGCGCGTCCGGGTTGGACGGCCGCGCGATCTCCAGCGGAGCCGACGCCGGGCCGGTCGGCATGTCGGGCACCTTGAGCGGGCTTGCCGGCTCGATCAAGCCGCCGGTCTTGTCGCCTGCGATCTCCTTGGCGAACATCGACGTGTTGCCGGCCTTCTCCTTGGGGCCGTCCGCCGGCGCGTTCTGCTTGGCCGCGCGATCCGCCGCGACCAGGGCCATGACCAGCACGAACGACAGCAGGACGCCGCCGAGGATGTACATGGGCATGTTGTTGACGCGACGGACGCCCGCCTTCTTGGACACTTCGCCAGGCGAAGCGTCAGGTGCCATCTGATCGGCGTTTTCTGTCATGGCGTCACTCCTTGCGCACCCAGTACCCGGCCGGCGCGAACGTGCCGTTTTGCGCCAGGTAAGGGCGGGTGATGGATTGATTGCCGACCATCAAGGTCAGGCGGTACAGGTTCGAGTCGCCAGCCTGGTCGAGCACGTAGCGCAACGGCAGGCCGCCCGACGCGGCCGTGGTGGCCGGTGCGCTCGCCTGCGATGCCGCCGAGGCCGGGGCCTGCGTGGAAGCGCCGGCCGGGGCGTACTCCAGGAGGGCATAGCCCTTGTCGCGCAGCGACTTGACGAGCGCCTGGCCGAACGGATCGGGCGTCGGCTGTTGCAGCTCCAGGCGCGTGCGCGCCGGCGCGTACAGCGTGGCGAGCTGCTGCACCGCGTCGGTGGCGAGCTTCTGCTGATCGAGCGCGGCCGACTGGACGAAGTTGCCGTACTGGCTGGTGGTTGCGCAGCCGCCGAGGCCCAGGGCGAGGGCGAGCAGCGCGAGAGAGACGATCTTGCGCATGGTCACTTCCTCCGGCTGATGGTCACGCGGTCTTGGCTACTGCCAACACCGGCAATCAGGATCGCGCGGTCAAACACCGTGTCCACGATGTAGCGATTGCCCTGCACGCGGTAATTGACCAGCACCGTTTCGTCGTCGGTGAACAAGCCGCCCTCTTTGCGCACGACCAGGAGCGTCGGCGCTTCGGTCTGCTGCATCGTGCCGGGCATTTCGATGATGGTCTTGCGGCCATCGTTGTAGACGCGCACAGGCTTCCAGCTCGCCGACCCGGACAGCTCATAGTCGAACGAGAGATCGCCCAGGTACTCGCCCGTCGCCGGCAGGGTGTTGTCGGTGCGTTCCTGCTTCTCGCGGCGCTGGATCGCGTCCCACTTGGCTTGCGCTTCCTCGGGGTACGTGAACGAGACTTGCGGCATGTACTCGGTGCGATGCGAGCGCAGGCGGAAGTGGTAGCTGCGGCGGTTCGTGGTCACAACCAGGCTGGTTTCGAGGCCCACGTCCATCGGCTTGATGATGAGGTGCTGAACCTCGGTCGCGCCGCTGCCGGTGATGGCCGGTTCCACCGCCCACCTGGCCGTGTCGCCCAGGTTGATCGAGTTCACTTGTTCGCCGGGCTGCAAGGCCACGTCGCACACCTGGAGCACCGCGCAAACGATGCTCGGCTGCTGCGCGCCGTACACGAACTTGATGGCACCGCCCGAGCCGGCCACCGGCTTGATGCCGGTCGCCGACCCCGCTTCCCACCGTTTGGCGATGGCGAGCGCCGCGCGCTCTTGAGCGGTCAGCGTCGGGTTGGTCTTGTTGAAATACTTGTCGGCAATGTCGTCGCCAGGGGCGGCCAGAGCCAGGGAGGGCACCGCCACAGCAGCGCCCACGATCAAAGCGGAGAGGGTTTTCTTCATGGTGGATGACCTCGAATTCATTGGATGCGGGACCAGGAGTAATCACGCACGTAGATGCTCAACGGGTTGTTCCGCAGTTGCTCATCGGTGGTGTTGGGCGTGACCTCGGCGATGTAGGTAGTCACGAGCGCGCGCCAGGTGACGGGCTGACCTTTCAGCGTGCCTTGGCGGTCGCGCGTGGTTTCCACCCACTCGACTTGCCAGGTGTCGGGCGTTTGCGGGATGACGGTCTTGATCTCGACGCTGACCATTTCCTTCTCGGCGCGCTTGAACGGGCTGGAATCGGGCGTGCCGTTCAACCACTCGTTCATCTTTGGCGTCGCCGGATCGTTGGGGGCGAGCATCGAGTACGCCTTGAACACGCACTTGCGCTGCAAGGCCACGTCAGGCGACACCATGCGCGCGCAGCTCATCCAGTCCGCAACGGCGGCGTGGATGACACGCGGATCGGCCTTCCCTGCGGCCTGCACCGGGCCGGCGGCCACCGTCTGGCCCAGCTTGTCCACCTCGACCACGTAGGGGATGAACTTCGACTGGCTGCCGATGTGGATCACGCCACCCACGCCGGCCAGCGCGATCAACAGCGACAGGATGCCTATCACCTGCCAGGTTTGGCGCTGCGAGACGACGCTGCCCACGTGATCGTTCCAGGTGCGGCGCGCGGCCAGGTAGGGGTTCTCGGCCTCGCCCGCACGGCGGCCGCCGGCGAGCGGTTCCTTCGAGCGGCGCGGATCGCGCGGCTCGGCGGAGTTGGCGGGCTTCTTGAAGATCAAGCCCTTGAGGGTGTCGGCGATGCTCATGCGGCCTCCAGGTAGTCGTTGAGATTCAGCCCACGGCCGGCCAGCCACTCATGCACCCATTCGTGGCCGAACTTGGCTTCGAGGCTCTTGATGGTGGCGACCGATTCCTTGTCGGACGCACCGACGAAGGCCAGGGCCATCGGCCCCAGGGCAAGGTCATAGAGACGGCGGCCGTTCTCCGAGACGTAGTAGTACTGACGCTTCGGAATGGCAGTCGCCAGGATTTCGATCTGACGCGCGTTGAGGCCCATACGGCGATAGAGCGCCGATGTGTCCTCATCCCTGGCGTAGACGTTAGGCAGGAAAATCTTGGTCGCGGTCGATTCCACGATCACGTCCAAGATGCCCGAGTTGGCCGCGTCGGAGAGGCTTTGCGTCGCCATCAGCACAAGGCAGTTGGCCTTGCGCAGCACCTTGAGCCATTCCCTGATCTTGGCGCGGAACGCGGGGTGGCCCAGCATCAACCAGGCTTCGTCCAGGATGATGACGGAGGGCTGGCCTTTCAGTGCGCGCTCGATGCGGCGGAACAGGTAGAGCAGCACCGGCAGCGCGAACTTCTCGCCCAGGTTCATCAGCTCTTCGATCTCGAACACCGTGAAGTCGGACAGCGACAGGCCGTCCTCTTCGGCGTCGAGCAGGTGGCCCATCGAGCCGTCCACCGTGTACTGCTTGATGGCCTCGCGGATCGCCTCGTCCTGAATCGTCACCGAGAACTCGGAGAGCGTGCGCGCGCCGCTGGCGTGCATGCTCATGATCGCGTTGCCGATCTCGTTGCGCTGCGCCGGCGTGGTGTTGACGCCGTTCAACGCCAGGATGGTGTCGATCCACTCCATCGCCCAGGCCCTATCCCCCTTCGTTTCGAGGAACTGGAGCGGGCAGAACGCCAGGCGGTCATCGTCGGCGGCCACCGTGAAATGCAGGCCGCTCTTGCCCTTCGTGGCCGCGCGGATGCCGGCCGCGAGTGGGTACATCGACATGCCCTTGTCGAAGGCGTAGATCGACATGCCGGCGTAGCGACGGAGCTGCGCGGCGATGATGCCCAGGTGCGTCGATTTGCCTGCGCCGGTCGGGCCGAACATGAAGGTGTGGCCCAGGTCGCGCACGTGCAGGTTCAGGCGGAACGGCGTAGCGCCCACCGTCACGCAGTGCATGAGCGCCGGCGACAGCGGCGGGTACATCGGGCACGGAGCCGTGGCGCTGCCCGTCCAGATCGAGCTTGTCGGCAGCAGGTCGGCCAGGTTCATCGTGTTGATGAGCGGCCGGCGCACGTTCTCGACGCCGTGGCCGGGCAAGCTGCCCAGGTACGCATCGAGCGTGTTGATCGTCTCGATACGGGCCGCGAAGGCCAGGCGGTTGACGGCCTTCTCGACCAGGAGCGCGGAGGCCGCCAGGCGCTCCCGATCCTCGTCCATCAGCACGACTACGCTGGTGTAGTAGCCGGCCGCCACCAAGCCGCTGTTGACCTCGGCGATGGCCGCCTCGGCGTCGCCGACCATCGCGGCCGCGTCCTGGTTGATCGAGCCGGTATTCGTGTTGAACACCTGATCGAAGAAGCCGCGAATCTTCTGCTTCCACTTCTTGCGGAACTTGTCCAGGTGCTTCAAGGACTCGTGCTGATCCATGAAGATGAAGCGGCTCGACCAGCGGTATTCGCTGGGCAGCTCGGCCAGGGCCGAGAGCACCCCAGGCGTTGACTCCAAGGGGAAGCCTTCGATGGCGACCACCTGGATGAACTTGCGCCCGATCTTGGGCACGACGCCGCCCCACAGCTCTTGCCCGCCGATTACCGCATCGAGGTACATCGGATTGCTGGGCAGCATGACCGGGTGATGGAGGCCCGTCACGCAGAACTGCAACCAGCTCAGGAAGTCATCGTGCGTGACTTCCCTGCCCTCTTCCGACACGACTTTTTGGCCGCGCAGGCGCGTCATCTTGACCGCCGAGGACAGGCGCGATTCCAGGCTGGTGATCTCGCGCTTGAACTGCGCAATCAGGCCCGTAGTGCGCGCCGTATGGTCGGGAGCCACCGCATCGTCATCGAACATGAGTTCGACAAACTTGCGCTGGGCCAGCACTGGCGGGAACCACGTGACGGTCAGGACAAAGTAGCCCTCGAACATCGCGCCCAGGCCCTCGAACAAGCGCCGGCGTTCCTCGTCAATGGCGAAGGAAACGGAGTCGGGGAACGATGACACGCCCCGCTCCGAGTAGTTCGGCGCAGGCCGACGCACAGCATCGACATGCACCATCCAGCCGTTCCCCAGGCCCGCCAGGGCCTGGTTGATGCGGAACGACACCATTTCCCGCTGTTCCTCGGTGCTGCTGGCGTTGTCATCACCCTTGTACAGCCAGGCGGCCATAAAGGAGCCGTTCTTGCCCACGATCACGCCGTCATCGACCACGGCGGCGTAATTGAGCAGATCGGCCAGGCCGGCATCCTTGGCGCGATGCTTCTTGAGCTTCAGCTCGGCATCGACAGCCCGGATGCGGGCAAAGAGGATGAGCAACAGAACCGCACCGAGCACAGCAATGGCAATTGCGATTGCTTCGATCATTTGTATTGCTTCCCTTGACTCGGCGTGTTGTCACGGAAGGGCGTGCTGCGAGCCGGGTAGTACGGCTTGTACCGGCGGTGCCGCAGGTACACGTGTCGCAGCTTCGGATCGGCCTTCGCCATGAGGCGCAGCGCGAAGAGCGCGCCGAACCACAAGGCGATGCCGAACACCGTTGCCCTCACTTCTTGGGCGCTGAAAATCAGCGCGCCGGCCAGCAGGCCCGAGAACATCACCAGCTCACGATCCCCGCCCATGAACAGGTTTTCTCGGTTGCCGGCCCTACGGATGGGGATCGCGCGCAGAGCCATGACTTAGGATCTATCCGTAAATTAAACTATGTTCCTGAGTCGCCCG